>JACQKL010000026.1 GCA_016204535.1 Candidatus Levyibacteriota bacterium
CCAACAGAAACAAGGCGCTCTCCACCTTTAGTGCCTTTAACCAGTTTTTTTTCTTTAGATTTAATTTTAGATTGTTCTTTTTGTTTTTGCTCAAGAGCTTCGTTCCCTAACTCTCTGATTTTTATCTTACCCATGATTACCTCACTTCGATCCCCATGGATCGCGCTGTGCCTGCTACTATTTTAACAGCTGCCTGAACATCATTAGTATTCAAATCTTCCATTTTAGCCTTGGCAATTTGTTCCGCTTGCGCTTGCGTTAAAGAGCCAATAATCTCTTTGCCAGCTTTTTGTGAACCTTTTTCTTTCTTCAAAGCTTTTTTAATCATTTCCGCAACCGGAGGTTTTTTAGTAATAAAAGAAAATGTTCTGTCTGTAAAAACAGTTATTACTGCCGGAATAATCGTGCCTTTTTGTGCGGCAGTTTTATCGTTAAACGCCTTCACAAATTCCATGATTGGTAACCCATGCTGTCCAAGAGCCGGTCCAACCGGAGGAGCAGGAGTCGCCTCACCGGCTTTGATGTTTAATTTTATAATTGTTTTTACTTTCTTAGCCATACTTATTTTTGACACTAGATAATAGAAGCTTGAAGTTAGATTTTTATGTTTGAAAATGGAAGATAGAATTTCTATCCTCTAACTTCTAGCTTCTAGGTTCTGCTCTCTACCGTCAACAAATTAGAGCTTAGCAACTTGCAAAAAGTCTAATTCTACAGGTGTTTCGCGTCCAAAGATAGAAACCAGTACTTTTAGTTTGCCTTTTGTTTCGTCAATTTCGTCAACTGCTCCTAGGAAATCAGAGAATGGGCCGTCAACGATCTTCACAGCCTCCCCTTTGGTAAAGGCTGCTTTGTAAAGGGGTTCTTCCAGCTTCATAAACTTTTGAATTGCCTTAACTTCTTCTTCAGAAATTGAAGATGGTTTATTACCGGCGCCTACAAAAGCAGTTACTCCCTGCGTTGTTCGAACTAACAGCCAACTTTCATCATCTAAAATCATTCTTATCAGAACATACCCCGGAAAGATTTTTTCTTTTACGGTTTCTTTTTTGCCTTGAGATACTTTAATCGTGTTTCGAGTTGGAACAATTATTTCAAAAATCCTATCTGTGAATCCCAGACTCTGGATTCTCTGATGAAGAGATTTTTTAACTTTATTTTCGTGTCCTGAATATGTATGGACAATATACCACTTTCCTTCTTCGGGAGTTGCTTGTGTTTGTTCCGTTACTTGTTCTGTTGTTGGTGTTTTTTGTGTATCCATAAAATTATTTTACTACTATTTCCATTATTTTAGTAAATACAAAATCCAATCCTCCTAAAAATACTCCGACAATTAAGCTGATAATTATAACAACAAGCGTTAAACGTGTAACTTCTTGTTTACTTGGCCAGACAACTTTCTTAAGTTCATCTATAGCTTCCCTTAGAAAGATAACGGGCGTCGTTGCCATAATACGAATTAATTCGAATATTAATAATCCAAATAAATCCGAATAGTAAGATATCTAGGGTAAATTCGGAGTAATTGTATTCGAATACATTCGTATTTTAACAAAAACTAATTGACATGTAAAGGGCAGGAGGGTAAAATTAATAAACATGAGCAAAATACGAAAAGCCGTTATTCCTGCCGCAGGGTTCGGAACGCGGTTTCTTCCTCAAACAAAAGCAATGCCTAAAGAAATGCTTCCGATTGTTGATAAGCCTGTTATTCAATATGTCGTTGAGGAGTTAGTTGATGCTGGAATTACAGATATTATTTTAGTAACGGGATACCACAAAAGAACAATTGAAGATCATTTTGACGCGGCAAATTTAGATCTTATAAAAAACCTTGAGATGGGAGGAGATAGAAAAATACCACTTCTTAATGAAGTCAAAAAAATCTCCTCAATGGCAAATTTTGTATATGTGAGACAAAAGGGTCCATATGGAAATGGAACTCCTCTTATAAACGTAGAGCATCTTATCGGAGATGAGCCCTTTATCTATACATGGAGCGATGATTTCATTTTGGCATCTCCATCTAGGTTCAAACAAATGCTTGCGATGTATGAGAAATACAACTGCTCAGTCTTGGGAGGCGTAAAGGTAACAAGGGACGAAGATTATGATCGATACGGATTCGTAGGAGGAAAAAATATCGAAGAAAGTGTTATGGATGTTAAGACGATTGTCGAAAAGCCAGGCAAAACAAGTTCTCCTTCAGATCTGGCAATAGTGTCTGGATACTTATTTACTCCTGATATTTTTGGTTATCTTGATCAAGTTTTAGCTAATTTAAAAGAAGGTGAAGAGTTTTACTATAATGATGCGCTCAAACTTATGCTTGCGGACAAAAAGCGGATGATTGCAGCTGAAATAAAGGGCGGAAGGTATTACGATACGGGAAATAAACTTGAGTACATGAAAACGGTCGTTGAGTTTGCTCTTTTACATCCTGACATTAACGGAGCGTTTCGCCAATTTCTGAAAGATCTTAAAATTTAACTTGGTCGGGGTCCTCGCTTAATAATGAAACAAAGATTAAAATTTTTTGCAATCGGGTTTTTATTTTTCTTACTGTTTGTATTGTTCTCCTACGTCGTTCACAAAGATATCTTTACTCAATTTGACTTCAATACTACTGTAAGACTTCAGGATAATATTAGCAGGCGTTTTGATTCTATATTTTCAATTTTTAGCGATATTGGGGTTTTCGAAGTAAGTCTAGGGGTTTTGTTAATAGCGTTAATCTTTTTAAGAAAAATAAGAGGAATTTTAGCTTTGGGATTCTTTGGATTATTTCATTTGATTGAACTATATGGAAAATTTTTTGTCAGTCACCCTCCGCCGCCTGAATTTATGTTAAGAACAGAAAAGATTATAGATTTTCCGCAGTTTTACATCCGCGCGCAAAATTCCTATCCCTCCGGTCATACAGGGAGAACTGCTTTTATAAGTATAATAGTAGGTTTAATTGTTTGGCGTTCCAAAAAATTATCTCCCACGCAAAAGTTTATAATCTTGGGATTTTTAATTTTCTTTGACGTTGCGATGTTTGTAAGCCGTGTCTATCTGGGGGAGCACTGGACAACAGATGTTGTCGGAGGGGCAATTCTGGGAGCAAGTCTTGGAATTTTATCAATGATAGCCTTGCTTTAGAGACCATTGCGGCCGGGATAAGATGGATTGATGCGATTTACATTTGGACAATTCAGTACCTCTCTTGCGACCGTTCTGTAATGGGCAATTTCTGCATGAGCTTTTTCAGCTTCTAGTGTAGCTTTAGAGCCTTTACATATAGGAGTCTGCTGCTTTTTAGGAGGAACACTGTTTACAATATTATCTACTATTTCTTTGAAAAAGCATTTTTTTTCTGGCCCAGATTTGCATGAAGCACAAAGC
>JACQKL010000023.1 GCA_016204535.1 Candidatus Levyibacteriota bacterium
AGGGTTTACCTTAATTGAGCTCATGGTTATATTGAGCATTACAGCAATTCTTGGTATGGTTGGTATTGCTGGGTTTAATAACTACAATAAAGTTCAGACTTTGCAAAACGCCACCAACGATTTGGTTACTACGCTGAATACAGCAAAATCTCGAGTCGCATCTCAAATAAAAGTTGGCATAAATTGCTCGCTTCAAACCAACACGCTTGATAGTTATGAAGTGCAAATAAGTATCGTAGCAAAGTCTTATAACTTGATAATCCATTGTAACAATGGGGTGTCTAATTTCTCTAATATAATTTACACTAAACTTCTTCCGGCGGATATTAGTTTTAAACCAGCGCCAGACACATCCCCAGCATCTTATATATTTCCAGTCTTAAAAGGTGGCGTAACTGCGGGAGGTCAAATTGTCTTAATAGATAGCGATAATCGCCAAAGAACTATTACAGTTACGTCGCTTGGGGGCATTAATCAATGAAAAAACAAAAAAGTTCACGAGGTCAAACACTGCTAGAAATTTTGCTGGCGTTTGGCGTTTCAATACTGGTCCTAAGTGCTATTATAGTTGTGGTAAATGCTTCTTTAAGTAATGCTCAGTACACGAAGAATCAAAGCCTGGCTAATTCTTATGCAGCAGAGGCAATGTCGGTTGTAAAACAAATAAGAGATTCCAACTGGAGCAATTTCATTTCTTATGTCACTGGTACTACATATTGTCTTGACCAGAATAAGGCAACATTAAGAGAATCTGATCCTCCCCCTTTAGTTTGCGGACAAAACGTCGAGATATTTTCTAGAGAAGTAAGATTTGAGCATGCTTCAGATTCATGTTTAGCCGATCCGGCTTGCATGGGTCCATCATGCTTAAAAGGAAGTAAGGTAGCGGTAAAAGTTTTATGGTCTGACAGTAAGTGTCCAAGTGGAAATATCTTTTGTCACCAAGAAGAACTTATCACTTGTTTATCCAATATTTATCAAAAGCAATCACCATGATGCCAAATTCAAAATTAAGCCATGGATTTACTTTAGTGGAGTTATTAGCTTCGGTTATTGTTCTTATTGCTGTGGGATCGGTTGTAGCCGGAATAGTCACCTCATCTCTTCGAGGAGCAAAAAAAACAACAGTAATTGAGGATATTAGACAGAATGGAAATTATACTTTAGCTCAGATAGCAAAAAATATAGAGTATGCTAAAGACTTTAATGGATTTAGCGATGATGGAACAAGTTATGCTACGAATTGCCCGGCTTCTTTTGCTCCGACCCCAACTCCAGTCGTGAACTTTAATTTTATAAAAGTAACCCCGTTTGATGGTAACCCAATAGTTTATAATTGTACTTCCGTATCTCCCTTTACAATTACTGCCAACGGAGTTTCGCTTATAAATACCAATTCCGTTGCCATGATAGAGTGTGCTTTTGCCTGCAGGCAGAATGCGTCAACAGATGTGCCGATAGTTAAGGTAAGCTTTAAGCTTAAACCCAAGAATACGAGCGGATTAGTTGAATATAGCACGCCGCCGATTTTATTCGAAACATCGGTTACTATAAGAAATTATAGAAAATAAACATTTTCACAAGTTGACAATGTTATAGGGCGCTTGTTATGCTAAATATATGGCTCAGAAAAAAAATAAGAATGTTTCTTTGCGATTATTTTCGCAAAGTGGACAAATTCTGTTGATTGTAATTCTGGTCGTTGTGGTTGCCTCAACAATAGGCTTATCTCTTGCTTCAAGAAGTATCACAAACCTAAGGATCTCGACCGAAGAAGCAGAATCTCAAAAAGCTTTGGCTGCTGCCGAGGCTGGAATAGAACGCGCAATACAAAGCAATGTCCCTATAACTATAAATGGAAATAATCCAGGAAATTCCAGCTATTCGACTGATGTCCAAGAGATTCAAAGCTCTACTTTTTTGATAAACGGAGGCAATCTTATTTCAAAAGATGAAGGAGCTGATATTTGGTTTGTGGGACGCAATGCCAACGGCACCCCAAATTACTCAACAGCGATATCTCTAACGCCTCCTAATAATTTTTTTCATTTATATTGGGGATCGGCTTCCGAGGTATGCGGAACACCCACAGCCCCGGCTGCAATTCAGGCAATAGTTGTTACTAGGGATACTTTACTCCCGAACACAATTAAGACTTATCGCTACGCTTACGATAGTTGTAGTCGGGGAAATAATTTTTACACAACCGCAACAGTTAATTTTGAAATTGAAGATCAAACATTTATAGTTGCTACTCCAGAAGGGAGTAATGATTTGGCAAAGGGTGTAGAGGACATAATTTTCATACGAGTCATTCCGCTTTACAAAGATGCAGTTGTTGGAGTAAGTGCTTGTAATCTCGGAGGACATAATTGTACAGCCTTGCCGTCTCAAGGCTTTAAAATTGAATCAACGGGAAAGTCCGGTTCGGCAAGTCGTAAAATTACTTCTTTTAAGGGCTATCCACAGACTTACCTGCCATATTTATCATATGGCCTTTTTGTCGCAAATTAGTTTTAGAGAAATATGATATTTAATAAGTCTATTGGTCTGGATATTGGACTGATTAAAATTAAGGCAGTTTCACTGTCGAAACAAAATAACGGTTTTATTCTTGATGCTTTTCAGGTTATGTCCACACCTTCCAAAGGTATGCTTTCCGAGTCACCGCTTGATGAAGCGGAAATGGCGCAAAGCCTAAAAAAAACTGTTGAGAACTTAAAAGTTAATAGCAAGAATGTCAATATTGCTCTAGCCGACAGTCAAGTCTATACAAAAGTTATAGAGATGCCGGTTTTATCGGACAAAGAATTATCTCTGGCAATTTATTGGGAGGCCGAGCGCCATATACCAGTTACTTTATCGGAAATAACCTTAGTTTGGAATGTCTTAAAACGGCCATTGAAATCAACTTCTGAAGAACAAATGCAAATTCTAATGGTAGGAGCACCGACGACTTTAGTTAATAAATACCAAAAAATATTGCAAATGGCAGGCTTAAACTTAAATTCTATAGAGACCGAAACTTTAGCAATTGTTCGAGCATTGGTTTCTTCGAGCCTTCCTCCGACCATTATTGTCAGCATAGGCGCAGTTAATACATCTTTGGCTATAATTAAAGACGGAGTTCTGGTTTTGACTTATTCGATACAGGTAGGGGGAAATGCAATAAGTAGAGCTATAGAAACAGATTTTGGATTAACCCTATCTCAATCGGAAGAATATAAGAAAATATATGGATTTTCTAAAGAAGGAGTTGGAAAACAAATTGGTAAATCCGAAGAACCAATTCTGGCCACAATTCTTTTGGAAATTAAAAAGGCTTTAGCTTTTTACTCTCAAAAATACAAAGATGATTCTAGGGTTCAGCAAATATTGTTATCGGGAGAGACTGCAAGGCTCCCCGGGATCAATCTTTTTTTTGCAGAAAAATTAGGGATAGAAACTGTGGTTGTGAATCCATGGAAAATTATTACAAATCAAAAGTTGCCTGCGGAACTACTTAGTAATACAACAGATTATACTATTGCTTTAGGTCTTGCAATGAGAGGCTTATGACCCGTTCGATAAACCCAGGGCCATATTGAACAAAGTCGAAATATGAGTACGGATATAAATCTTCTACTGAGAAAAGATGAAGAGTCGTTAAGACGGCAAAAAAGATTGAAAATTTTTAACTTTATTGCAG
Organism: Candidatus Levyibacteriota bacterium; assembly: GCA_016204535.1. Lineage (GTDB taxonomy): Bacteria > Patescibacteriota > Microgenomatia > Levybacterales > UBA12049 > GWB1-37-8. The sequence goes on from JACQKL010000023.1 coordinate 3,689, forward strand.
TCTTTTTTCTGATAGAGCTTGGGGTAATATCTTTGATTCTTTTCCTCTTGATTCAAGTGAACAGCTTTTCTTCTACAAAAGAAAAAGACGATCTCTTAAGAAGAATGTCTCAGCTTCAAGAGAAAAGGGTTAAGCTCTTTGTTTTAGGAAATAGAATAGACGGAATTCAGGAAATTTTAGATAAAAGAAAAGATTTATCCAAAATAACAAGCACTATACTTGCAAAAACCCCTGCCAAATTATCGATAGAGGAGTTCGAGATAGATAATAAAATTATTGTTATAACAGCTAACTCTTCTTCTCTTTTCCCTATTGGCGAGTTAATTAATAGTTTGTCCGATATGGCTCATAAAAAAGAGATTATTAGTTCTTTAACTCTCAATAGTCTGGTTTTCGATGAAATTAAAAATTCTTATCAGGTGTCCGTAAAATCAAACTTATAATATTATGAATGGAAAAATCAATTTAGATCTTAAATCTTTAATATTTATTTTTGGACGGAATAAGCCCTATATTCTCCCAATAGTTGTTATATTGACATGCATTATTCTTTTTTTTCAGTTTACAATTCCGCAATTTAAGACATTCCTTCGGGTCAGAGAAGAAGCAAAAGATGCCGAAATAAAACTAGAGTTGTTAAAAGAAAACTTAAAAGTGCTGGTTGATACCAATGAGGGCTCTCTTGATTCCCAGCTTTCTACCTTAAATCTCGCATTGCCTTTGAGTAAAGATTTTAGCGGAATATTGAATGCTATTTATTATGCATCCCAAAAGACAGGCGTTAATCTTGGCACATTCTCATTTCAAATCGGTGACCTATCTAAATCTGAAAAGGACGATAAGTTTTTAACTATAGATGTATCTATGCCTCTTAATGCCAATGTCTTTGCTGTCAATAGTTTTGTAAGAACTATCAGTAACACAATTCCTTTATCGGAAGTTTCACTTATGAAAATGGGAGAAAAAACAGCCACAGTAAATTTATCGTTTTATTATAAACCCCTTGGCCCTATTGATAGTAAGGAGGATAGTCGTATCTATCCCCCAACACAAAAAGGGCTTTTATTAATAAATAAACTAGTAAGTTTTGAAAACATATCTTCACCGATCTTGCCACAACTTATTTCTTCCCCTTCGGGAGAAAAATCTAATCCCTTTTAAATCATTTTTCCCTAAGTAGGTCTGGACGAAGCTTAAGGGTAGTTTTCATCGAAGCCTTATCCCGCCATTCTTTTATTTTTCTGTGATTTCCGCTTAAAAGAATTGGGGGCACACTCAGATTTTTATAGGTGTTAGGTTTCGTGTATTGCGGATATTCAAGGAAAGGAGAGAAAGACTCGGTGGTCGTAACCCCTTCTTTCAAAACACCGCTTATTAGTCTTACTATCGAATCAACGACAAGCATTGCGGGAATTTCTCCGCCCGTAACTATAAAATCGCCGACAGACAACTCTTCGTCTATAAATTTTTTGGCTCTTTCGTCAATTCCCTCATAATGTCCGCAAACTAGGATAAGATGTTTAAAATTGGACAATTCCCTGGCTTTTTTCTGATTAAAAGTAGTTCCATGTGGGCTTAAAAGAATAACTTTTTGGATATCTGATCTTAATTTGCTGTCTTTTGCATGAAAAATTGCTTTTTCTAAAACGTCAACTCTAAGTATCATTCCGTGTCCTCCGCCATATGGCCTATCATCAACAACCTTATGTTTTCCAATACCGAAATCGCGAATATTTATAAATTCTATTCTAACTTTATTTTTAATGAGGGCTTTTTTAATTATTGAGTAGTCAAATGGGCCCTTGAACATTTCAGGGAAAAGAGTCAGAATAGAAATTCTCATAGAGGTTTTAAGAAGAGCTTTCAACTAGCGCAATATTTATCTTTTTATTTTGTTTGATGGCGGATATTTTTGTAACATTTCTTATAGCTCTTATTACTTTGCCGTTTTTTCCGATAACTTTTCCCATGTCAGAAGAATCAACAGAAATGGTAAAATTTACCATACCGTTATCTTCCGTTTCAGATATTTCTACTCTTTTTGGCTTATCAACGATAAGGGAGATAATATATTCTAATGCTTTTTTCATCCCCAAGTTAACTTAATAAAATTTTTGTAACTGCATCGCTTGGTTTTGCTCCTTTAGAAATCCAGTAGCTATATCTTGCTTTGTTAATATTGTTTTTTTGCTCTAATACTTTCTTTTCAAACCAGCCAAGGGTTTCTATCGGTTTTCCATCACGTCGGCATCTCTTTTCCGTTACGACAATACGATACTTTCCCTCTCCGCGTTTTCCCACCTTAGACAATCTAATTACAACTGACATATTAGTTAAAACTTAAAAGTCAAAACTCACAAAATTCAAAAATAGTTTTGATTAATACAAATTATACCAGCTTTACCTTTTTTCCTCAAGAGCCGCTTTTGCAGCGGATTCTTCTGCAATCTGTTTGGATTTTCCTTTACCTTCTGCTAGCATTTTTCCCTCCACGAATACTCCTACCCTAAAGACTCTAGCATGAGCAGGGCCTTTTTCTTCTAACACTTTATAGATAGGAGAACTTTGTTTTTTAGCTTGTACCTTTTCCTGAAGCAAACTTTTGGGGTCTTTAAACATCTTTTTGTCCACCAGCTCTTGTGTTTTTGGAAAAAGAACTAGCTCTAAAAATTTAATTACGGCTGCCATCCCCTGATCCAAAAAAAGCGCTCCTAGATATGCTTCAAAACTATTCTCAAGAAGCGTTGCGTTTTCTCGTCCCATCGACTCCTCTTCTCCTTTAGAAAGTTTCAAAAGTCGCCCCATCTGCAGCTCTCGTGCGACTTGCGATAGACTCTTGGTATTTACCAAAAGGGATCGAATGTTGGTTAAAGTTCCTTCGTCGAAGTGAGGATAATTCGTATACAGATAATTTGAAACTACAAAAGAAAGTATGCTATCTCCCAAGAATTCTAAGCGTTCATTTGAAGAAACTTTAATTTTTGCTTCATTTAAATAACTTCTGTGGGTAAAAGCCTCTTCAAAAAGTTTTTTATTTTTTAATTTCGGAAGATCCATAACGTTATTTCAGCTTGATATTCCCGAGCGCCCCATTTATAAAAGCAGGGCTTGAGTCTCCCCCATATTCTTTGGCAAGCTCAATTGCCTCATCAATAATTACTTTTGGAGGCTCTTTCTTTTCAACCAACAGTTCATAAACTGCCAGTCTTAAGATTGCAAGATCGACTTTGTTTATTTTGTCTGTAGAAAATTCCGGAGCAGCAGCTTCTATCTTCTTATCAATAAAATCAAGATGTTCTAATATTTTTTTTGTATGATTATCTACTTTTTGTTTATGAAAAGCTATCTTGAATAAATCTTCAACTATTTTTTGTCGTTTCTTATGCCGAGGATCTAAGGGAGTTTTCATAGTTCGATTACCACTCACTATTAGGCGGTTTTTTCTTTTTTTCCGCCAGCTGGCGGATTTGTCTTTATAGTCAAAACTTGCCTTCCATTATAAAACCCGCATTTCTTGCAAACAACGTGAGGCAATATAGTACTTTTGCAGTTTGGGCAAACCACAAAACCTACGATCTCGAGCTTGATACTTGCCCGTCTTTTTCCCTGTCTTTGCCTTGAATGACGTTTTTTTGGTTCATGCGGCATATATGGTTTTTATTATACTAAATTTACGAAAACTTCACAAGATTTGCTTGATAAGGTTGCGTTAGATAGAAAGAATACGCAAAGTTAGAGTAGGCTAGTATTTTAAGGTTTTCCTAAAATTTTTTGGGGAGCATGAAGAAACATACAACGAATTCCCCCGCGTCTGAAAAGTGGATAAAAAACAATCGGTAGACGCGTGGTATAAGTCTTATTATCGCCCACTAATTCTTTTATTATTTTGGCAAGAGAATGGTCTCCGCCCGTAAGTAAAACACTGCCATCGGCAAATTGTTCCAAATTTAGCGCATAAGGTATAGAGTCTGGTTTTCGGTCGACAACAACAGGATTAACATTTAGCTTTTGACACTCTGCATTAATTTTTGGCCAATATTTTCCATAAGGAAAACGAGACTCGGCAACATAATTACCGTCAAGCAAAAGATATTCCCCGCCGTCCCCTCCTTTTATAAATGCAGCTACCCTATCGAGATGATCATTTGGAAAAATTCTATTTGTTTTTGATTTTATATCAATCTCCCGTGTTAAGGGATATGGCAAATACCCAAATTGAAAACGGTTTGATAAACTATTTAAGTCGTTGACATATTGGCTTTTTGGCTGTACAAATTCACGTGGGTCAGGTACAAATACTTTTTTACCCAATTTCAAAACCCTGCCCCCTTCCCCAAGCGAAGATGTAATACCGGAGTTATCGGTAAATTTAAAGTTGGCTCGGGGATTAATAAATATTTGCCCATCAAAATCAACCAACATATCCCGAGGAAAACATGTTTCGGATATAGCTTCATGTAAACCTAAGCTTTTGACATTAAAATCCCTAAGTATCGTAAAGGTGATTCCTTCATCCATTGCTTTTCTATGCGCAATAATTATTCGGAAAGGTACGTTCATCTCTTTTAAGGCGCTAAGTATAGAAAGATATTCTTTGCCAAAGGCTTCTGTGAGTTTTTCTTGAGTTAGTTTTTCTTGAGAAAGTAAGTCTGCAAGTTGTTCTACCCATGCTTCAACACCTAATGGAATTCTAAACTTAGTTTCTTTACTTGCATCGAGCGTAGGGGATTTAAAAATCGGTTCTGCAAAAAGCAGAATTTGATTCGGCAATATTTTTTCGTGATTCTTGGAAAAATTAGGTACTTCCACCATAAGGCTGTAATTATATAAAAGTTAGTTCTTATTTTCAAACCAATCTGAATTTACTTTAAATTTGTGCTAGAATTCACATGCTAATTTATGCTCAAGCTTTTTCTAAGCAAAAAATTTATTATCGCATTATTAATTCTTGTTGGCATAGTTGGAGGTAAATTTTTTCAAGATTTGAGAAAAGCGCCTAATCAACTTACAGTTGTCAAAAGAGGAGATATTAAAGAGGAGCTGACTTTATCTGGCAAGATTGAAGCAGAGGATCGGGCAGTTTTGCGATTTGAAATTGCAGGCCGGGTTAACTGGGTGGGAGTAAAAACTGGAGATTGGATTGGGGCAGGACAAACTGTTGCAACCCTTGAAAAAGAGAAGTTGGAAGCTAACCTCAGGCAAGCTTGGCAGGATTTTACGGCAGCCAAAGCAAAATCAGACAAATATTATGATAGTCACAAAGATAGTTCTGAATCTTAT
>JACQKL010000028.1 GCA_016204535.1 Candidatus Levyibacteriota bacterium
TAGGAGAAATTAACCCAATAGTTCTAAAAAATTTCAGCTTGGAAATGCCGGTTTCAGCTATGGAAATTAATTTAGATGAATTATTTGAAGTAAAATAAAAGAAGAAATATATTCTATTGATTATTTTATATTAAATATATACTTATAAATCAGATTTAATCAAAAAGTAATATGGATGAATATAAGAAAGAGTTTATACTTTTTTTATTAAGGACAGGAGCTCTGAAAATATTTGAAAATCCTTCTGATGATAGAACCTTAAAGAGTAAAAGAATTTCTCCTTGGTTCGTTAATATTGGAGATTTTGATGATGGAAAGACATCTGCAGCGCTGGGTGGATTTTATGCAGATGCAATCTCAAATTCTGGTCTCGAATTTGATTTACTATATGGAATCCCTGATAAGGGAAGGGAAATTGTTGTTGCGACAACTAATGAAATGGCAAGAAAAGGAAGAAATGTTCCTAGATTTTCAACAAGAAGGGTTCCAAAAGATCACGGTGAGGCTTCTTCGGTAGATTATGGTGGGGCGCGCACCATAAGGGAATTTATTCAGGCATCACAACATCTTTCTCAGTCAGACAGAATTAAATCGTGGGTTATTGGTAGGTCTCCTAAAAATGGAGATAGGCTTGTTCAGTTAGATGACGTTTTTACTGCAGGCGATGCAAAATATGAGGCCCTAAATATGTTGAACTTCTTGGGAGAGTTTAGTTTTCCGTTACTTACAATTGGCGTAGATAGGCAAGAGGTTGGAATAGATGGAAAAGGCGCAATAGAGGGATATGAAAGAAAAACAGGAACAAAAGTTATTTCAATTGCTACTGCTTTAGAAATTTATGACTTTCTTAAATCAGAGCCTACTCTGAGAAGCGGACAAAAATTAAAAATAAATGGTTTAGAAAGATTAACAAATTATATAAGAGTTTACGGAACAGATGCTGCAAGAGAAGGGATAATAGAAAGATGCGGAAAATTAGAACAAAAAATTATTGAAAGAGATAGAAGCGTTATTCCTGCATGTGATGTTGAAACATTGGAGCAATTCGAGGAATTAGTAAAACAAACTGCTGATGTTGAAGGAATTGGAGGATATAAAATTGGATTTGAACTAGGATTGGGATTTGGTCTTCCGGCAGTTGTTGAAGCAGTAAGAAAACATACCGATAAACCAATAATCTATGATCATCAAAAGGCAGGAACAGATATTCCAGATACAGGAAAGAATTATGCGAGGTTAATGAAAAAAGTTGGAGTAGATGCGGTTATATTATTCCCACAATCCGGACCAGAAACAGAAAGAGCCTGGATTTATCATGCTTTAGACCAAGGATTAAAGGTTATTGTCGGAGGAAGAATGACGCACCCAGCTTATGCAGTAAGTGAAGGTGGGTTTATAACTGATGAAGGAGCTTTAGATATGTATAGAATTGCTGCAAGAGCAGGAATAAATAATTTTGTTGTTCCTGGAAATAAGCCAGAAGTAATAAAACAAGTCAGAGATGTTGTTGAAGCAGAGGGAGTTTCTCCTGTATTCTATGCTGCTGGCTTTATTGCACAAGGCGGAAATATTTCAGATGCTACAAAAGTTGCTGGCAATAGATTCCACGGAATTGTTGGAAGAGGAATTTATCAAGCTAAAGATATGCATGCTGCAGCAATAGAACATACTTCTCAACTTTAAAATAACATGTTAAAAAAACTAGCTCACTGGTTATTATTTCAATTAGATCCAGAACAAGCCCATAATATAGGAAAATGGGCAACGAAACATAAAATTCTAGCTCCAGGCGAATTTAAAACAGAAGAAAGTAAAACAGAATTATTTGGAGTTGAAATAAATAATCCAGTAGGTTTAGCAGCAGGATTTGATAAAAACGGAGAATTAGTAAATTCTGTTTTAGATTATGGTTTTGGTTATGTTGAAGTCGGCAGCGTAACTTACGAAGGGGGAAAAGGAAATGAAAAACCAAGATTATTTAGATTGCATGAAGAACAGGGATTGTTAAATAGAATGGGCCTAAATGGAGATCCAGCAGAAATAGTTGCTGATAGATTAAAAAAAGCAAAATCAAAAGCATTTGGAGTTAATATTGCAAAAACACATTCCCCGGATATAATAGGAGATAAAGCTATAGCTGACTTTGTTAATTCATATCAATTATTAAAATCTCTCGGCATCTATACCGTAATTAATATAAGTTGTCCAAACACAAGAGAAGGAAGAACTTTTGAAGATCCTGCAAGTTTAAGGGAATTATTATCAGCAATATCGGAAGCAGGAAGAGTCAAACCAATTCTTCTTAAATTATCTCCAGTTATTGCAAGGGCAGACAATAAATTAACAGAAGTGGTATCTATCGCAGAAGGA
>JACQKL010000003.1 GCA_016204535.1 Candidatus Levyibacteriota bacterium
ATTTGCTAATTTTTGTTGTTTTTCCAAAGTATCCGCCAACCTTAAAAATGCTTTGTCCAAAAGTCCTGATCCTTCCGATGCCCCAATTAAGGCTATGTAGACTGGTGAGAAAACCTCCGGATACTTGGAAATTGCCTTGGAAAAACTTGCTCCCTCTTGTATGTCTTTTATAACGCCACTTATTATTTCAACCAATGCGCTATTGCCTGTCTGACTTTTAAGAATTTCCAAGCTTCTTAAAAGTGTAAGCCCGGAAGTCAAAAGCGATGACAATTGTCGGGTAAAAGTTACTAGGTCGCCTGATCTAACCTTATTACCTATGAAGGGAAGCATCTCTTTAAATTTATTTTTTTCTTTTTTAACTATTGTTATTGGAATAAGTCCTTTGCTTCGAAGATAGGCTGCAGCCTCGCTTGGATTTCTTGCGTCAATTAATCCATCCACCGATTCTCTTTTGTTAGTTACAGCTTTATAATACAGTTTCATGCCTAATTCAACCTACCATTCTTAAGAAGTCCTCAGGGTGTAGAGAGTAGCTTTTCCCTGTCTCAAGACTAATGCTTCCTGACAAAACCAAGGCGGCCAGAGATGAGTCAATACTAATCATTCCTTTATCTTTGGAGGTTTGAATAACAGAGTCTATAAGATGAGTTTTCCCTTCCCTTATTATGCTGGCAACTGCAGGAATTCCAAGTAAAACCTCTACGGCAGGAATCCTGCCGCCATTTATCATCGGTAGTAAACGTTGAGAAACAACACCCTTAAGGGTGGCTGCAAGCTGAATTTTTATTTGATTTTGTTGAGCTCCAGGAAATGAGTCAAGAATTCGATCTATACTTTGCGCTGCAGAATTAGTGTGTAGAGTTGAAAAAACTAAATGCCCTGTTTCAGCAATAGTAATTGCAGCAGCGATAGTTTCCGCGTCCCGCATTTCTCCAACCAAAACTACATCTGGATCTTCACGAAGAGCAGACCGCAATGCAAAATCCCAAGAATGCGTATCTATGCCCATTTCCCGTTGACTAATTATGCTTTTCCCTTCGGAATACACATATTCAACTGGATCTTCGATAGTAACTATATGTACCGCTCGCTTAAGATTTATCTCGTTAATTATCGACGCAAGAGTCGAGGATTTTCCGTGCCCTGTCGGGCCTGTAACCAGAATAAACCCTTGAGTCAAATCCGAAAAAGTATGTATTATTTTGGGTAGATGAAGCTCTTCTATGGTTAATATATGGGGTGGAAATAAACGGAAAGCGCCAGATAAATATTTTCTTTGATAGTATAAGTTGGCGCGGAAGCGGCCAAGATTTCCATATGTTCCTCCTCCAAAACCGATCGAAAAGTCTAATTCCTTATTGGCTATCAAAAGCTCTTTTTGAGTAGGGGTAATTAAAGAAAATATCATTTCCTCTATTATTTGAGCTTCAAGAGGCGCAAACCCTGTTAGATACCTTAAGACACCATCTACCCGAATGGTTGGAGGGACTCCGGCCAGAAGATGTAAATCGGACGCTTTTTCTTGAACTGTTATTTTAAAAAGTTCTTGTATATCCATATGAGATTTAATTTCATTCTTGTGCAACGCGCAAGACTTCCTCAACCGTTGTTATTCCTTGCAAAACTTTGGAGTATCCGTCTTGCTTCATCGTAATCATTCCCTCCATAATTGCTTCTTTTTCTATTGTAGCACTATCTGCATTTTCCAACACCATGCTAGCAATTTTGGCTGTCACAGGCAGTGTTTCAAAAATTCCGATTCTGCCTAAATATCCTGATTTTCCACATTGATCGCAACCTTTACCGCGACTTAATTTTAATTCTCCCTTTAGGTTTGAGGGCATAAGTTTTCCCAACACTTTGCTAATTTCTTCTATAATTTGAAGCACGGGAACATATTCCTCTTTGCAATTATCACATATTCTTCTAACAATCCTTTGTCCTGCAATTGCATTCATTGTGGATGCTAAGAGAAAATTTTCTGCTCCCAAGTCAAGAAGTCTTGGTAAAGCACCAGCGGCATTCGAGGTATGAAGAGTTGAAAAAACTAAATGTCCAGTAAGTGCTGCTTGCAGGGAAAGTTCATTTGTTTCCTTGTCTCTTATTTCTCCAACCAGTATTATATTTGGATCTTGCCTAAGAAAGGCCCTCAGTCCTGTTGCGAAGGTAAGGCCAACCGCCGGATTTACCGCAACCTGATTTACACCGGACAGTTGATATTCAATAGGATCTTCAAGCGACATAATATTAACTCTGGTTGTGTTAAGTTTGGCCAAGATAGAATAAAGAGTGGTTGTTTTACCGCTGCCAGTTGGGCCACAAACAAGAATAATTCCATGAGGCCTAAGCATTGCAGTCTCCAAATTCCTAAGGGTATTGCCGGTAAGACCTAAATCATCTAGAGTTGGTATACCCCCTGTTTTTCGTAACAACCTCATCACTATTTTTTCTCCATGCACAGTTGGCAAAACCGATATACGCAAATCCGTTTCTTCCTTGGCAATTTTGAAATTAAATCGGCCATCCTGAGGAATACGATGTTCGTCTATTTTCATTTCCGAGAGGATTTTTATACGTGATATTACAGCATCCTGAACATTTTTAGGAAGACTTAGTTTATCGTATAAAATTCCATCTATCCTATATCTGACTCTAATTCTATCTTCTTGAGGTTCGATGTGGACATCCGAGGCTCTTGAAGTTACCGCGTATTCTAAAATGGTTGAAACTATTTTTGCGATCGGCGCCTCTTTAATTATTTCTCCAATTTGCTTACTATCAACGGTTCGGGTCTTTTTGTAATCTTCCGTTTCTCTAAGCGCTTCACCGACTTCTCCTACAATTTCCTGACTATACTGTTCACCTATGGCTTTCTTTACTTCTTCTTTGGATGCGGCATAAGACTTGATTGTCAAGCCAGTTTTTTGCGCTACAAACTGTAGTGCTTCCAAGTCTACAGGATTACTCATGGCTATAGAAAGAGTTTTTGTCTTGTCGTCATACAAGAAAGGTATTAGAGAAAATCTTTCAACGACAGCCTTGGGAATAAGACTAAGAGTTTGGGGAGCAAAGGATGTTGATTCTAAAGATATAAAGGGAACACCTATGAGCTTTGCCTTTGCCTTAGCAAGCACTTTTTCATCTACTATGTTCATTGATTCCAAAATACTTTCGCTTGGTATGCTCTGACTTGCGCTTTTTACTTTTATATCTTCATACTGTTCTTTGGTTATTAAATTATCGGAGAGTAAAATATCAAGAAGAGTGGCATGCTCCGGTAATTGTTGAAAATTGAGAGTCGAAGTAGACATTACTTCCATAATAGGTAAAACTGGATTATAATGTCAAGCAAGAAGCTAATTTTATGCAAAGCTTTCTAATTATTTCAAAAGACAAAAATAAAGCTTTGGAATATGTTACGGACTTTTTAAAAAAAGAGGGTATTGATGCGATCGATGCCAATATTAATTCTTTCGAAAAAGCAATAGGAATCGAAGATGTAAGAAATATTCAGAAAAAAATTTTTCTTAAACCATTTAGAGGAAAAGTGAAAGCTGTTATTTTGGAAACTTATGAAAACATTACTCAAGAAGCGCAAAATGCCTTACTAAAAGTTCTGGAAGAGCCACCCGCAAATACAATAATAATAATTTCAGCTTCAAAAAAAGAATTTCTGTTACCAACTATAATCTCACGCTGCAAGGTTATTGAACTTACAAGCAGCAATCTAGACTTATCCAAAGAAGAAATATCCGAATATCTTAATGTCTTAATATCTCTATCTGAAAAAGGAGTAGGCTATAAACTAAAATTGGCCCAAGATATTGCGGCGAACAAAGAAGAATCAACTGTCTGGCTTGAAAAAATGTCTATTGTTGTAAGAGAAAAATTAATAAAAGATTATAAGAATTCACAATATCTAAGATTTCTAAGGCTACTTCAAAAAACATATACTATTATAAAAAGCACCAATGTTAACCAAAGAGTCGCCCTCGAAAACCTATTCTTGTCCTTATGATTGAACAAGAGATAAACATCCTGGATCAGCTAGAATTAACTCAGCAAGGCAGGGAAAAAATCACACTTGGCCTCTGGAGAAAGGCCATCGATACTCCTGAGTGCATAGGATACCATTGCACAACTCTAGAAACAATTGAACACGCAATCATTAATGGCCGAATACCCGGCTATACAGAATTAAGCAACGAAAATCCAGACTTACCACAAGCAGGAGATATTTATTTTCTTCCGCATCCCATTAACTTTCCGTTTGAAAGACTCCCGCAATTAATCGATGTAAGCACGATTAGTCCATATGGAAAAGATGCTGCATTAAGAGAAACAGAGATTTCATCTTGCGATACTGCAGTAGCGCATCGATTTTGCTCTATTTTGGGATTAGACATAAGCGTCTATACTCAAACTGCTTTAAACTATATACTCGATTATGATAGGCCTAAAAAGACAATAGATTTCAAAGAAGCGAGTGAGATATTCCAAAGATTAGGATTTAATCCTAATTTAATAAACCAAGCAATCATCGTTGCTAAAAAAAGAAAAGGCATCATAATCGGATTAGCGCGTAAAGCCTTAATTAAGTATCCAATTGCAGAAGGGGATGAAGGCACTGATTTCCGTTTGCAAACTAAAGAAAGAGGTCTTCCCTTAAGCTTACTTTCCTGTATCAAACCGTTAGGCGAGGAAGAAATAGCATTTTTTCAAACCTTAAGAAGAAGTCATCGATTATGAATCTTTGTTATTTGCAAATGTAGCTTTGAACACCCGAGGTTAATTAGCTTTGCACCTAAGGATTTATTTACTCAGGGCAATTATATTATATGACTTTAATCAAAGACCAGATGTTTGATTTTGTCTAATTCCCGTTGATATTCCAATTGATCAAAAACAAACTTTCTATATTCACTTCTGTTTTTAAAAAAACTTAAAATAATTTCAGAATTGATAAAGCTAAAACGATTATAACCTTCTGTTAGATATGACCTAAATGATGACCAAGGATAATCCTCAAGTTTTTCCGACTTTACTATATAAGCCGTCGATGGATTAAGATGAATATATCTTGAAACATGCAGTAATTGCTCGTCGGTTTCAATTCTTACTGTTTTAAACATAGATTGAAATAAAGGGCCCACACGCTCGTTTATAGTATTAAAGTATCGCACGTAACTATTCTGAAGGTTTCTCATAAAAGTAGAAGTTCCATTTTCACTTACTTGCTTCAGTAAAAAATGAAAGTGGTTGGGCATCAAACAAAAAACTAAGACTTCTACGTGAATCGCATTTTGCTTCTTTAACTGCGTTAGCAAATTCTGCCTTTCTTCTCTCGGTGTATTTAATAACTTAGAGAAACTAAATGGTGTATTTAAAAAACGATAATAATCAATTAAATCAAGGAATCTCCAGTAATGTCTTGAGGTCAAATATATTGGAAGAGTAGCTACCCCTCGATTAAAAACATGGTAAATTTGACCAGGAGTTAAAACTTCATTCCTATACGGCATACCTTTATGGTATTGTATCGAATTTCTAATCTCAAGATACAACAAGATACAATCCTTATGTTTGAACCTAAATAACACCCGAGGTTAAATAGATTTGAACCTCGGGAATTTTCTCTTAAGTCTCCCATACGTCTCCTAAGATAGATTTATGTCTTCATAATTGATAAAATATAATTTGGGTATAGTTTGGTCTAAGCTTTAGCTAATACAATTAATGATTGCAAGAATTAAGAAACTGCTTTATTTTCCAATTGCTTATTATTTTAGGTTTTGGGCAGGGATTCAACTGTCTTTCTGGAACCCCAAAATCGTAGTAATAACCGGATCATCAGGTAAAACAACGCTTTTGCATTTGATTGAATCCCAACTTGGAAGTATTGCCAAATATTCACATCATGCAAATAGTTCATATGGTATACCTTTTGATATCTTAGGATTAATGCGGAAAAACCTAACTTTCAATGAATGGTTTTTTCTTTTTTTACTTGCTCCGTTTAAGGCTTTTAAAAAAATCCCTAAAGAGAAAATTTATGTTGTCGAAGCAGATTGTGATAGGCCGAGGGAAGGAAAATTTTTAGCCAGTCTTTTGAGACCTGAAATCACACTTTGGATAAGCTCCAGCCTTACACATTCTATAAACTTTGATTCTTTAGTAAAAAGCAAAAAATTCGCTACTGTTGAGACTGCTATTACTTTTGAATTTGGATATTTCCTGGAATATACCCGAAAACTAGCAATCGTAAATGGGGACTCTCTGCTTATTAGAAAAGAGCTTCAAAGAACAAAAGTCAATGTCAGACAAGTAACACAAAAAAATCTAAAAGATTACAAAGTTTACAAAGATCGTACAGAATTTATGATCGATGGTATAAAGTATTCGATCAATTATATTGTTCCAAAAAATATATGCTACTCGATTCAGATGGCTAATTTGCTTTTAAAAAATCTCGAAGTTTTTTTCGATCCAAAATTTTCCAACTTTATTCTTCCGCCCGGAAGAAATTCCGTTTTTAAAGGTATCAAAAACACAACTATTATAGACAGTACATACAATGCAACTCCCGATGGGGTAAAATCAATACTTGAACTTTTTGATATTTATCCGGCAAAAGAAAAATGGCTAGTGTTAGGAGATATTATTGAGTTGGGAAACGAAGAGGGTCCAGAACACGAAAAAATCGCCGAAATAATAAACCGCATGAAGCTTTCTCAAATCATTCTTATTGGCCCTCGAGTTTCAAAGTATACTTATCCAAAACTAGCTCAAAAAACTATAGTAAAAAGGTTTTTAAATCCCAAAGAGGGCTTGAATTATATTTTAGCCAATGTCCGGGGATCGGAAACTCTACTTTTTAAAGGAGCGAGATTCCTGGAAGGAATTATAGAAAAAATACTTTTGGATAAAGATGATATTAAAAAGCTTGTTAGAAGAGAGCTTGCCTGGCAGAATAGAAGAAAGGTTTTTGGTTTATGAAAAAAGTAATAATTCTGCATGGATGGACATATTCAATTGACCGATATAAAGAGTTCAATAACATTCTTAGTAAAAAGGGCATACAGGTTCTTATGTTAAAAGTACCGGGCTTGACAGAAGAGTTAAACGAAAAAAAAGTATTGAATATAAGTAACTATATCTATTGGTTGAAACAAATATTGGATAAAGAAAAAGGGAAAGTAATTTTACTCGGTCATTCTAATGGTGGCCGAATCAGTTTAAATTTCGTCAGCAAATATCCAGAAAAA
>JACQKL010000033.1 GCA_016204535.1 Candidatus Levyibacteriota bacterium
GCTCTATGTTAATTTTTACGAATGCTATTAATCCGAATAAATTCGAATATATTTGAACTAATTATATTCGGATCCATTCGCATCTAACACTCTGAGTATCCGCAGGCATAACATTTCCTGCAGCCTTCTTCATAAGCCAAACTTCCTCCTCCACATTCAGGGCAAATATCATAAAGTGTTGTTGACGGCTCATTGCCTACGCCAGCTACTTCTCCAGCAATTGTCAATTGTTGTATTTTAACTACGTCTTTATCCTCAAGCTCTGAAGGTTCTTTAATTTCTTTTTTACTTAAACCATTGCCCATCCCATTAGGAACAACGCCATTACCACTATTTAGATCTTTTCTATCTTCAACCTTACCATTTATAACAAAGCCGTAATGTATTGCTAAAACCTTAGCGACAGCATCAGGCAAAGAGCGAACTCTGTCTTTTCCAAATCCAACACTTCTTGCTCCTCCAATTCCAACCAGTTGAGCAACTACTTGCCTTATCCTCTCTCTGGCAGGTACACTCTCTGCCAATCTTAAACTTAGAGAAATCATTCTGCCTAAAGCATCAGCCATTGCCGCAACATCAGAACCGCTCTTTCCAATCGTTATAAAGACTTCAAAAGGCTCGCGGTTCTGCCCATGATTAATCGTTATGTATGTTTTTCCAACTGGAGTTTCGATCTGATAGGTTGCTCCCTCAAGCTGCATTGGGCGTGGCATAACCGGCTGAGAAGATTTTTTAACTACTACTTGTTCCTCTTTTTTCTTCTCTTCTACCCTAGTTAAAACACCTTCTCTTGAACCTTCTCGCATATAGGCAATTCCTTTACAGCCTAACGTATAAGCTAAGGCATAAAGCTTTTTAACATCTTCAACTGTATGTGTTTTTGGAGCATTGACGGTTTTTGAAATTGAGGCATCAACGTATTTTTGGATTGTAGCCTGAACTTTAACATGATCCTCGGGTGTTAGATCGTTGGCCGAAACGAAATAGGGAGGTCTTGGGCTTCCCGGATTGGCTTTTCTCCACTCATCGAATAAGGAATGATACATTTTGTGTTCTCCCAAACGGTCACGCCTAATAAACTCGAATTCAAAAACAGGCTCAATCCCCGAGGAGACTCCTGACAAAAGACTGGTTGAGCCGGTTGGCGCTTCTTGCAAAATTAGAGAATTGCGTACACCGTATTTTTTCATTTTATTTTTGACTTTGACGGGCAATTGTTTGATAAAATAACCAGCTAGATATTTCTTAGCATTAAATTTGGGGAAAGCTCCTTTTTCTTTGGCAATTTCAATTGAGGCCTCGTAGGCTGCATTTCTAATAGTTTTAAAGATTTTATCAATTACTATTAATGACTCTTTTGAACCATAACGAATGTGCATTTTTATGAGGGTATCCCCTAAGCCCATTGTTCCCAATCCAATTCTTCGCTCACCCTCAACCTGAACTTTTCTAATTTCTGGGAAAATGTATTTATCCAAATCAACTACATTATCTTGAAACCTCACGGCAATCTTGGCGTGTTCAGCCAGTTTTTCGTAATCCATTTCTCCTGGCTTTTCAAAAGAGTATCCGCTTTTTGCTAAGGGAAGCTTAACAAAAGCAGAGAGGTTTAAAGAGCCAAGATTACAAACTCCCCAGGACGGCAATCCCTCTTCTCCACAAGGATTTACGCAGTTTACTTTGTTCCAATACCAATTGTTATACCATTTATTATAGCGTTCCATAAACACCACTCCCGGCTCTGCACTTCTCCACGCAGCTTCGCAAATTAAATTCCATAGATCTCTGGCTTTAATAGTCTTATACACTTTTACTTTCTTGCCCAATTTTTTCCAATTATCCATTATTCCGTCCCATTTCTCGTCGTATTCCTTATCTTTAAGATCCGGAAAAATCAAATCCCAGTCTTTATTTTTACGAACTGCATCCATAAATTTGTCAGAAACACAAACCGAAAGATTGGCGCCGTTAATACGCCTTAAATCCTGTTTGACCGTAATAAATTCTTCAATATCAGGATGCCAATCCCAAAGCATAAGCATCAATGCGCCTCTTCGGGAGCCCCCTTGCTGGATAATGTCATGAGTTGCCAAAGAATACATCTCTGCCCAATTACAAGGCCCTGAGGAAAATCCATTTACTTTTTTAACCCGAGCACCTCTGGGGCGAAGCGAAGAAATATTAATTCCCACCCCTCCGCCTCTTGCCATTATTTCAATCATTGCTTTAAGGTTATCCAAAATACCGTCCCTAGAATCTTGTGGACTTGGCAGAACAAAACAGTTATAAAATGTTACATCAAACCCTGTCCCTGCACCAGCCAAAACCCTTCCCCCCGGGACAAATTTAAAGTCTTCCATAACTTCGTAAAATTTTTTCTCCCAAGTTTTTCGTACCTTTCTTTCTTCAGCTGCAGCAATACCCCGAGCAATCCTTCTCCACATTTCGTTGGGAGTTTTCTCTACCGGATTGCCCCTTTTATCCTTGAAAGAATATCTGTCCAAAAATACTTTTTCTCTTATTCCATCTAACTTTGTCATATAATTTTTATTTAATTAATCTTCTGACCTCTTTTTCGAAATCCTCTACATCGACGAATCTTTTAAATACACTTGAAAATCTGATATACGCGACCTTGTCTATTTTTTTTAATTTCATCGCCACCATTTGACCTATTTTTTTACTTTCTACTTCAACCGAATCAGCGCCCCTTAGCTCTCTTTCAACTTCCGTTACTATTTTTTCGATTGCCTCCATTGATACTTTTGTTTTTTGACAAGATCTGATTATGCCATTTTTTAATTTGTCCCTATCAAACTGTTCTCTTTTTCCGTCTTTTTTTATAACCACCAAGTTAACATTCTCTATTCTTTCGTAGGTTGTGAATCTTTTTTTACATTTCAAACATTCTCTTCGTCTTCTAATCGTATCTACGTCTTCACTTGCTCTTGTCTCAACCACCTCTGTTTCATTATTTCCACAATATGGACACTTCATACCAAAATAAAAGATTAAATATCAAAAGTTAATTTTCGTGTCGATCTCAGCAAATTTTCAACATTTTAACACTACTAATAGCGTTTGTCTGTATCTTAAAACACTAAATCTATTGTGTCAACTAGAAATTTCTGTATCAAAGTGGGGCAGTTGTTTTTTTAGCTTCATTTTACGCCGCTTATTTCTGAAGAGGAACTCTAAATAACAAATTGAAGAAAAAATGTTTTCAGATAGTTTATTCTACATTATGTTTTTGATTTAAGCTTTCTTACTTCTTTTTGAAATTCAACTACTCTTTCTCGTAGCGATTCAAAATTATTTTTAAAATTCTTAGGCGATCTATCTCCAAGAGAAATTAATACTTCTTCGTGTTTTTTAGCAGCATCTCTTAATTTATTGACAATCTCTGTGATATTCATCCCCTCTTTCCGTGCTTGCTTTATTTTTTCTATTGCTTCTTCGAAATAATTTTCTGCTTTGGAAATAGTGGAGAAGCTCAGCGGAATTTTATTTTTATTAAAAAGATAAATGCCAGCATTTAATCTTTTGTCTGCCTGCAATAAATTAAATTCTGCCTTTTTTAAAGATGAGGAAATAAGAAAACCAACCGTCCTATCTCTTATTACTCTTAAAACGTATAAAGGATTATCCGGCAAAAGGCCCGGATACGGAAGCTCGTAGTTAATGCTTGTTTCTTCTGGCGGCGCGATCTTTTGCGCAAAAGCCACCTTTGACGTGGAAAGGGAAATGCTAAAGCTTAACAAAAAGATTAAAAAAGAAAATGCCAAAAGAAAAATCTTTTGCATATTCATACTCTCTATCTCCTCGCCACGACATTTAGCCATTCGCTCTTATCCGGCTTGAACTTATCGACAAATAATGGCTTAAAACCCTCGCTTCCGTAGAATGACACTTTGGGAAAATTAAATCTGTTAAATATACTCTGCAAATCTTTTATCGAGAAAGGAATGGTTGCTACTCTATTAATTCCCCTTATTGTCCACACACTTCCATCAAAATCAAATATTGCCGCATTCAGCATTAACGGATCTCCTTTTGTATCATAAGAGCTATCATAAAACCAAAGATAAGCATGTTTCCATTCCGGAGAAAGTCTGGATTGTTTTACAGTGAATCTACGCAGGCCATTATTATAATCAATAGCTTTTTCGTGGTTACTTAGCTGCAAAACAATACAGGCATTCTTTTTGGAAAGAATCGATTCTAACTTATCTAATACCTGCATATATTTGTACGGAATATGCGACAATGCGGACCCCATAAAAATTGCAGCCTCGTAGTGGTTATGGATATTACTTAAAAGATCGATATAGTCTCCCTTTAAAAATTTAACTTTTTTCTTCAAACTTTTAGCTAGCTTACTCCATTTATCTTGGGCCACTTTAAACATTAATTGACTGTTTTCCAAACCCACTACTTCAAAACCGTTTTTTGCCAATTCGATTGCGTGCCCACCGGTTCCGCAGCCAATATCTAGAATTTTTTTAACATTATTTTTTTTAAAAAGATCAACAAGGGGGGGTATTTCCGCTGTAAGTCTTGATTCCCAACCCATAGCCATATCGAAGTGTCGAGAAATCCAATCGTGGTATTCCTCACTCTCCAAATAGGGCATTTTCTTTCCGACAATAGACTTAAATATGTCGCCCATGGAAATAATTCCAACTAGATTTTCTCTATCATCAACCACGGGAAGTCTTCCGACGTCTTTCACTCTCATTATGGAGTCTGCTTTCAAAAGCGGATCATTAGCATTTACAACTGTTGGGGTCTTACTCGTTATGTCTTTCGCAGTTAGCTCGAGAACTTCCCTGACTTTCCCTTCCATGCTTTCAAAATTAACAGAAGAAAGAGGATCCTCTGCGAATTCCTGCATTGTGGGATGAAGCTTTGAGAGGATATCCGTCTCGGTGATAAATCCGACAACTTTTTTACCTTTGCAAACAGGAAGCCCATTGATTCTGCGGCCAAAAATGATGCGCGCCACATCCAAAACCTTAGTGTCGCTGGTTACAAATTCCACATGTCTTGACATTACATCTGAGACTTTCATGTCTGAATTGTACCATAAAAAAAACAAAAAACAATGATAAAATGCAGACCTTAACCGGACTTACCTAACGGTTTTTGGGGTTGGGGAGCTCTCCACTCCATCCGTATCGAATCTCTATAGATGAACTTTCCTTCAATTTTACTCCATCCTAAACATATTTTTTTCAATGTACCTCTTGATTCAAATCCCTCCTCCTCAAATAAATGAAGCGGTATTGAATCTCCTTCTACACCTCTAATAATACCAGCAGTCGCACCCTGAAATCCAAGCTGACTCATGCGATCTATAAGAGTTCGTAAAAGCTTTGTGGCTACACCTTTACCTCTTGCTTCTTGAGAAACTGCCATTTTTGACACTCCTGCCCATAACATACCTGATCCTGTAGGTTTTTCCAAAGTAATTGTCCCAACAACCTCTCCGTTAATCTTGGCAACATATAGTTCTGAACTGGTAGAGTTTTTATAATACTCTCTTATTTCTTCTTTTGTTGCCTGAAAAATAGTTTTACCAAGTTCCTTGAGCCTCTCATCATCAATACCAGAGTCTTTAGACATATACTTTAGTATATTCCTTCTAAATCCTGAAATATTTCTTTCAGTTCCTTTAGGCGCAACTCCAGCTAAATGCTCTATCACGCTAGGCTGACTAAATATTTCAGCTACCACTTTAGTATCTTTCTCTAAATCTGCCAATCCAACTTCAACTGGCATCAGATTTTCTTTTGCCGAAGTATCGCCGCCTTCCCCATTGCCCGTTCTATAAAGATGGTCTCGAGAAGAAGGACTATCTCCCCTAACGTTCTCAATTCTGTTCATCATAATTTATTCTTTTGATCTTCTTTAAGAAATACCTACTTTGACACAGGTTATTATTTATATCACATTATAGGTTAAATGTAAATTGGTAACTTTGCAGTGAGATTAGTTACACAATGTATCCAATTTTCTCAAGAGCGATTTTGAGGGTTTCGTCTTGGTTGTGAGAGTAGGTGTTAATTACTAGGTCGTAATATTTTTTATCCCAATAATTCCAGTTTGGGTCGTTATTGGCATACATTCTTCTCCATTTATCCAAATCATTTTTTTCTCTTTCCAAGGTTTCTTCTTTGGCTTTTTCGATAGAAATTTTTGCCCTATTCATTAACCTATCAATCCTAATCTCAGTTTTATCTATCCCCCGCTGATCCTCGCAGACAACGCCGATTTTGAAAACACCCGGAATTCCCTGAGCATTGAATCCAGCCAATTTTGTTTCCAATATTAAATTTTTTCCCTCTGTAAGAATTTTCCTTAACGATGCATCAAAGTCTTGATCCTCTTTATCCGACCGAAGGTTCGTGTCTTTTTCTTCCAGCCCCATTTTTGTTTTTAAAGCCTCCCAAAAAACCTCTCCCCCTTCAATATGTCTCCAGTTTAAAATTTTTGAAAGCTTGTGAGCCAAAGTAGTCGAGCCTGAACCAATTCTTCCTGAGACTGTAATTATTCGAATATGGGGTAAAATCGCAGGGTTATCCATTTACTCCCTTTCCTGCCATTACAACTTCTTCTACCAAACGGTTTGCATACGCCCATTCATTATCATACCAAGCAATAACTTTTACCATATTTCCCGAAACGACTTGAGTTAAAGATAAATCAACAATTGCCGAATGAGAATTCCCAATTATGTCCGATGACACAAGCGGATCCTCTGTGACCTCAAGAATATCTTGATATCTTGGATTTTGTGCTTCTTTTTTAAAGACTTCATTTATTTCTTCTTTTGACGTTTCTTTTTTTAACAAAAAAGTAAAATCCGATAAAGATCCAACAACAACAGGAACTCTAATTGCCAAACCGTTAAATATTCCCGCAAGCTCCGGAATCGCTTTAGAAGCTGCTATTGTTGCACCGGTTGAGGTGGGAACAATATTTTCCGAAGCTGCCCGTGCTCTTCTGTAA
>JACQKL010000029.1 GCA_016204535.1 Candidatus Levyibacteriota bacterium
AATGGATCGTGATGTTTTAAATACTGTGGATCGATTTTGTAATAAATTTTTCCGATAAAACTTTCTAGATATCTTATCGCCTGATTGTACGTCTTAATTGCCACATGCGTAGTATACAGGGGCAATTAGAGTTTCTCAACCATCCACCCTTGTTTTAAATCTCTTTTGACAAAAACCGGAATTATTTCGATGTTGGTTGGCACAAAAGATTTAATTATTGCTGCTGCTTTTAGCGTATCTTGTCTATGTTTTTCGTCCTCAACCGGATTGCCAGCACAGTCTTGATGACCGCTGACAACTACCTGTTTTGAGTGGTGTTTTTCAATAGAAATAAAAATTTTTTTCTTTAAAGACTCTAAAAGATACCGATCAGTATTGCTCTTGGATAAAAGTCCTACCAACCCTGCTTCTGTGATTGTATCCGCAAACTTTACGTCAAACTTTTTCCTGCCCCACTTCGCAACAGTACACTCTGACCTTCCATCCATACACCCGATGCTCGTAAAAAATGTTTCTCCCTGTTGCGACATAAAGCTGATATTACAACAAAGGATTAAAATTTGCAATTATAATTGCAAATTTGGCCTAAAAAACATATAATACCGACTTATGCCGGCGAACGAAGTCTTGCGACATCTAGAAGATACTCCCATAACCCCAGAGTTTCTTAAAGCAGATAATAATTCTGAAGAAGCCAAAGAGTTGAGTTCTGCATGGAAAGAAAATCATAATAGAGGAAGTTTGTGGGGCATCGTAACATGCGGAGACGCAAGAATAATAACTCCCTGTCCTGATAACATCATATCTGTGCGTTCAATTGCTACAGCGGGAACAAAAGATAAAGAAATATTTGGAAGTGAGCATGTGCAATTTACCGTAGTAATGAGTCATGTAGATGGAGACACTATTAAAAAAGGAGAAAAACCAAAAGGATGTGGAGGCTTGGGAGCGAAAGAAGAAGCTTTGAATGGCAATCATGAAAATCGAGTCGAAGGAATACAGTATTATATAGACAAAAATATTGAACATCCTGATCCTGTAATTCAAGCTCTTATTACTGCAAGAGAAATAAGAAATTCCACGAGAAAACCTGCTTTAGCAGTTATTCAAAACCACAGAACGGGAAAAATATTTCCATTCGCAGTCTTTTTACACGGATATCAGACAGTAGCTAGTGAGCTTGATATTTTGAATCTTGAAAAAGAATATGACCCATCAAAAATTTATGCTAACGAAATACCCACTCTGCCAACCGATGCAATACCTGACATATTTAGTGGGTTCCTGGAAACAAATGTCCTACAGGTAGACGAGCTTCTCAGAAAATACCCCAACCTTACTGAAATACAAAGAGTACAGAATCCAGAAATGGTAGTCGTATCCAGCAAGCTTCCTTCTGTAAGAGTCCGTTATCCAAAGACGACAAATTATCCCGGTCGCATATTTAAACTTTTCTTATCAAGGGAAAAAGAAAAAACAACAAGGAAAATAGACATTACGCCAGTTGCACAAAATGAAATCATGAATCAAATTCAATATCCATTGGGATACGCAGTAAAAAATTATGGCCAACCCAATCAGCCTTTCTCAAGAACCAAGAGGGTCTTAATCGAAACTTCAGATATAGGAGTTTCAAAGAAATTAGCTACAGAATTAGCGGAAAAAGAGTGGATGAAAGAGTGGCTAGTTCTTCCTGACCACAGAATTATAGTTGCTCAAAATATAGAAGGGGTTTCAAATATAATTGACTATTTTGATCCCGCGAATCCTAAGTCATAGCTCGCCTTTACTTGGTGGGCGGCCATGTACTTCTTCATTGCCCGCCTGCTGCGCCTTTTGTGCGCCAAGTTAGACTTGGTGCGCACTGATGGAATCGAACCATCCACTTCTTCATTATCAGTGAAGCGTTCTACCAATGAACTAAGTGCGCTTCCTGGCGAGCAGGTCAGTGAAGCCTGGCATGTTTGACCACGTCTGACGTGGTTTGACGTGTCGTTCTACCAATGAACCACCGATCCTTGTGAGGCGCGGAAGGGAATCGAACCCTTGCATGGAAGTTTTGCAGACTCCTGCGTTACCTCTTCGCCACCGCGCCACGTAAAATTTACCTTAAATTACTTTAACAAGTTTAACATAAAATAACTAAAAATCAAAGCTAGAGATGCAAGTTAGCGTATGGGTTTTTGCTTTACTCGGGGAGGTTTACGAAGCCATGTTGTATAAACATACCCTTTTGCATATTCCCAAAGCGTTGGCACAAATCTTTCCTCCCATCGTCTGACAGATGTCAAAACAGATAGGTTATTAACAACGCTCACTTTACCCATTTTATTTAATCTTATACCCAAATCCACATCAGGACTCATCTTAAATAATGTATTTATTCCTCCTGATTTGGTAAAAGTCTCTCTTCTTACTGCAAAATTAAATCCCGTAAGGTTTGGTCTTCCGATAAATGAGCTTATGTTCAAAAACAACATGTACAAAGCGCTCAAAGAGATATTAACCAGTTTTGATCTTGAATCG
This sequence comes from Candidatus Levyibacteriota bacterium, assembly GCA_016204535.1. Lineage (GTDB taxonomy): Bacteria > Patescibacteriota > Microgenomatia > Levybacterales > UBA12049 > GWB1-37-8. The sequence goes on from JACQKL010000029.1 coordinate 2,527, forward strand.
AGATTTACCCGTCCCGTAACAGCCACAACTTCCTTTTTTTCGAACGCTTTTTCTATTACTGAAAGCCAATTGTTGCTTACTTGAGTGTCAGCATCAGTTACGGCAATAATATCTCCCGTTGCTTCCATCATGCCTCTTTTTAGCGAGAAGACATACCCTTGTCTTTTTTCTGAAATCACCTTTGCGTGAAGTTTTTTGGCAATTTTAGCGGTGTTGTCTGTAGAGTTATTATCAACAACAATGACTTCGTAAGGTTTATTAGGATGTGCTTGACGCATAAGAGACTTTAAGCATCTTTCTATATATTTTTCTTCATTAAATGCGGGGATAACCACAGAGATTGAGCTGACAGCAGATGAAGCTGGACTTTTATTAATTAAACTTGAGTATAATCCTTCTAGAGTTGACGTGGTTTTTGTAATAGAAAATTCTGAAGAATCCGTTTTGGCATTTTTTGAAAGCTCTGAAAGATATTTCTCATTTATAAGTAATTCCAAAACAGCTTGTGAATATTTATTTAAATCTTTTTCTGTAATTATTCCATTTCTTTTGTTTTTAATAATATTTTGCAAAACAGTATCTGATACCGCAACGGCTGGAGTGCCACAAGCCATAGACTCAGGAATAACCAATCCTTGGGTTTCGGTCGTAGAGGCAAACAAAAATATGTCCGCATCTGTATAGACTGAAGGCATGTTGTTTGGATCTGTATTTCCGAAAAAATATACTTTTTCTTTTAATCCCAAGCTATTTGCAAGCTCTTGAAGACTTTGTTTGTCAGGCCCATCTCCAACAATTACCAATACTACGTTTTTGTTTTTACGAGAGATAATCCCAAATGATTTAATTAAAAAATCAATAGATTTTTCAGCGCCCAGCCTCCCAACAGTAAGTAAAATTTTGTTACTCTCTTTTATATTAAGTTGTTTCTTAAGATAGCCTTTTTCTCCTTTTTTAAATTTTTCAAGATCTAATCCTGTTGGAATAACTGAAATAGGCTTTTCAACACCAAAAGAAAGAAGTTCTTTCTTTATTTTTTCGCTTGGGGCAACAATAGAATCGCAATGATTGCAAAATATTTTACTCATAAAATTTAATATTCCGGGCTTTATTAAACCTTTGAAAAAATAATGAGAATATTCGCCCCATGCCGTATGATAAGTAAAAACAATAGGAATTTTTTTAATACTTGCCAACTCTAGTCCTAATAAGGATATTACTCCTCCACCATGTGAATGAATAATATCGAATTGCTCTTTGTATAAGTTAATTAAAGCCTTTTCAGGAAAATGAGTTGCCAAACGGATATTTAAACTTTTCTGAACAGAAATTGAAGAAAGCCTAACTACACCATCCTGGTCTTCATAATTTGGGTATCGTGGAGCAATTATTAAGACCCTGTGTCCTTTTTTTCTTAACTCTTCTGCCGTATCATGAACTGAGGCAACTACACCGTTTACCTGAGGATAATAAGCATCCGTAAAAAAACCGATTTTCACTTTATAAACAATTATAACACAAAAAAAACCACCCTTCTGCAAAGCAGAACTAGGCGGATTTAAGAATTTATCTTTAAAAGGATTGTTCTGAGACGAAATAACCCTCCTCATCTTACCGTTCGCCTTTTCATGCCTGTCCGCCTCTGGCGGAGCTCACGGAGCGATGTTAGGAGGGTTTCGGGACGCACCGTCTGGTGCATCCCTCAATCAAGAAGTGGTAGGAAATAAAATTATAGATATTGTTCGTCCGATTTGACATCGGACCAAGTGTCTATAGCACTTAGTGTTAACGTATTCGTCAACATTTAACTTTTAACATTTCACAATTAACAAAAGTCAACTGTTAATAGTTAATCGTCAATTGTTAACTTGCCGTTCATCTCGCTTTCCTACTTTTCTTAAAAAGGCTTTTAACTCTTCTTAAAATTTTTAGAAAGGAGGTGATCCATCCCCAGCTTCGGCTAGGGATACCTTGTTACGACTTAAGCTTCATCGCCGAATTTGGCCTCGATCGACAAAATCGACCTTCGGCCACTCCCGACTTTGCTGCCTTGACGGGCGGTGTTCTGAGATTAGGTTGTTAAATCAATCTAAACCTATCTCCCCCCACGGGGCGCACGGTTTTCCCGTACCCTCGCGAACGACTATCCAAACATGGGTCTACGCTCATTCATAAATTCCCTAATTTTCCTAAGCTGATTAATACCTATTTCTGTTAGATGTTGCTTCTTTCTAAAAATTTCCGAAGCCTTGCAAAAAAGTTTAAAATCTTTTCCTTTTTTGCCCCTGAGAGGAAATTGTTTAAAAAACGGTATAACCTTAAAAAGAATATCGCTCTGTTTTCTAACGACATACTTTACATGAGGCTTCCATCCGTATCTCTTATAATTAAGTTCTACTATTCTGCCGCAGTTAAGTCTTTTTTGGATTAGTTCCAAAACCGGCCTGTCATCTGCCCGAAGTTCGATCTCAAAACAAAGATTAGCATCTACCTTAAGCTTCTTTGTCTTATGCTTATTTATAAGAATTGCAAAACATCCTTCTCCGTCGGTAAAACCAACAATATACCAAGGACTTAGAATTTTATAAGAACCCATATTGCAATAGTTTTGGTCCTTCCTACGTTTAGTTTACATAAATGCAGTACTATGACCTCTGCAGACTTCCAATATTTACTCGGTATTAGTTCACACTGATACCTACTTTCATTGTCAATCATGAACACATAAAAGTCAATACTGGATCTCCCTTTGTAACCAAATTTCCATCTATTATCATCTTGAGCCCAATTATCCCGCACTTACTTTTAGTAAGTTGCTTCCCGATTTGTACGAATGGTCGCAAAAGTGCGGGACCGTCTTGACTTCAAGCTAATAACTGTTACTTTAGCCCTTCTCGCTCCAAGCATTACTGCTGGAGGATGCTATTTTACTTTAAAGACTTTACCTATCTTAAGAAAGATTTCCACTTTCTGGAAAAATTGGCTGAAAGGCGCAATTTATTTTTGTACAAGACCCGAGAACGTATTCACCGCGGCATGCTGATCCGCGATTACTACCTATTCCAACTTCATGCGGGCGGGTTTCAGCCCACAATCTGAACTGAGACGAAATTTCAGGGATTAGCTTGCCGTTGCCGGCTTGCAGCCCATTGTTTTTCGCCATTGTAGTGTGTGTGTAGCCCAGGACATAAGGGCCGTGCTGACTTGACGTCTTCCCCTCCTTCCTCCCCGT
>JACQKL010000027.1 GCA_016204535.1 Candidatus Levyibacteriota bacterium
CTATTATTTCAGCCGACTCTCGCGGCGATATAATATATTTCAACAAAGGAGCAGAAGAAATGTTCGGTTATTCGGCTTTGGAAATTAAGAACAAACCGCTTCCCATCCTCATGCCAGAAAGACTTCGCCAATTTCATAAAAGAGGATTTAACTCCTTTCTTTCAAACGGCAAGCCCAAAATAATTGGAAAAACTATTGAACTTGCCGGTCTTAAAAAAAACGGAAATGAATTTCCAATAGAACTTTCTCTGGCGCACTGGCAGGTAGATAAAAAAAGCTTTTTTACAGCTATCATTCGCGATATAACTGATCGTAAAACTCTAGAAGAGCGTAAAGACGACTTCATTAGCATTGCAGCCCATGAATTAAAATCTCCTGTTGCAACTATTAAAGCTATGAATGAAATACTTCTGGAAATACTTGACGACAACCAACGAGCCAAAAAATATCTAGCTGGAACAAAACACGAAGTCGCTCGACTAACCAAGCTTGTTAACGATCTTCTCAACGTCTCCAGAATTCAGGCCGGAAACTTGGAGCTTTACAAAAGCAAATTCAGCCTGCAAAGACTTATAAAAGAAGTTACCGATAATATGCGGGTGACAACGAAAAAACACAAAATTTTTACGAAAGGTAAAATAAATAGAAAAGTATTCGCCGACAGGGAGTGGATAAGGCAAGTATTAATTAATCTTTTATCCAACGCTATTAAATTCTCTCCTAAAAAGGGGAAAATTGTTGTAGATCTTAAAGACAACAGTGACAAAATAGTTGTAAGCGTTACCGATTACGGAATTGGTATCCAGAAAGACCACCAAGATAAAATCTTTAACAGATTTTATCGAATACATAACCACAACACAAACAAAGCGTATCCTGGTCTGGGAATAGGGCTTTATCTCTCTCAACAAATTACTAAATTACACCAAGGTGAAATATGGGTTAAAAGTACAAAGGGACAAGGCTCAACCTTTTATTTTTCGTTACCCTACAAATGACAATTCACGCTTTTTTCAGACATTCCAAGCCAACACTCTACCGAAGAAAAGAAAGAATTGTTTTGCCCGGTGATGAAACAAAAGATGTTTACTATATTAATCAAGGGTTTGTCAGGCAAAACATTCTCTCCCCTAACGGAAATGAATTTACCCCCTTTATTTTTTCGCCTCAAACTTTTTTTCCTTTAAATTTGCAAAGTGACAAAATTCCGGATGGACATTATTACGAATCTATAACGCCTGTTGAGATTTATAAGGTTCCGAGGGAAAAATTAATACAATTCCTCAGGAAAAATCCAAACGCCTCTTACGCCTTTGCAGAACAATCAATATCCTATTCATCAATACTTCTTAAAAAAATTGAGTCGATAATTTTTGACGACTCAGAGCACGTAATCACCCTTTCGCTTTTGAGTCTTGCCGCACTTTTTGGCAAAAAAGTGCGGGAAGGAGTTATAATTGATTATTGGTTTACCCACCAAGATATAGCACTAATTTCAGGTTTCTCGCGAGAAGTCGTAACTAAACAAATGGGCAAGCTTGTGAAAAAAAAGTTGATTAGTTATTCGCACCATTTGATTGTAATTAATGACCTTGCATCTTTGCAAGCGGAAACAAATCTTTAAACAAAATTTATGAAGAAAATCTGTAATTCCAATCACAGCTTTTTAACAAAAATTGTTCGATATATGTTTCTATATATAGAGAAATAGGTACTATGGCCAAGATAACAAACCATAAAAAAAAGCTTTTAATTATCGAGGATGAGCCGATATTTTTGGAACTATTGACTGATAAATTCGAGAGTGAAGAGTTTAAGACATTCCGGGCGCAAACTGCCGAAAAAGGAATAAAGCTTGCGCTAAAGCATCATCCGGATTTAATTTTGCTTGATATCATCTTGCCAAAAATGGATGGATTAGCCATGCTTTCAATCCTTAGAAAAGACCGCTGGGGCAAGAATACTCCGGTAATAATTTTAAGCAATACCTCTGATCAAAAAAGGGTTTCGCAGGCTTTAAAACTTGGTGTCTATGACTATCTTGTCAAAACAAATTTTACCCTTAAAGAACTCGTTTCGCAAGTAAAAGAAGTCGTAAGATACTAGCTAATCTGTTTTTCTATTTCGATTAATCGGTTGTATTTAATCATCCTTTGCGGTTGAGTTGGGGAACCGCTTTTTAGTCCGTCTGCCCCTACGCCAAAAGCTAAATCGGCTATAAAATCATCATTAGTTTCCCCTGACCTGTGAGAAACTATTATTTTTAAACCTAAATTTTTAGCTAGTTTTATCGCATTCAAAGTTTCCGAAACCGACCCAATTTGATTAGGTTTAATAATTACCCCTGTTATTTCTCTCCCATCATAAGCTTTTTGAATAAGGATCTTGCTGGTAACGGTTAAATCATCTCCGATAATCCAAATCGTATCTTTGAGCAATGCATAAATTTGCCTAAACCCTTCTTTGTCATCTTCGGAGAAAGGATCTTCGATTGACAAAAGCGGAAAAGCAGAAATTAAACTCTTATATAAATCAAGCATTGTGGAAGTGTCAAAAGTTTTTTCTCCGATTTTATATTGTCCATTTTCATAAAAAGTTGAAGCCGCCACATCCAATGCGAGACTAACATTTTGATTGTCAACATTACGTTTTAAAATTTCAAGCCCAAGTAGCGGATCGTTATTTTTTATTGCAAACGCTCCTTCATCTCCATATCTTTCTTCACCAAAGTTTTTTATAATATCTTCTTTTAATTTGCTAACTTGCAATTTTGCGTATTCCAGTCCTTCCAAAGGCGAAGCAAATTTAGCAACCAAAAGATATTCCTGAAACGGCAGACTATCTTTAGCGTGTAATCCTCCGCCTATTAAATTAAAGTAGAGGTAGGGAAATTTTCGAGACTTTTTTTCCATTACCTGCTCTATTAACTGATACGTTTGTAAATTATTTGATTTGGCAAGAAGTTTGGTGAAAGCAATGGAAAGAACCAAAATTAAATTTCCACCCAGATTGGATTTATTAATTGTTCCATCCAATTCTTTTAAACGATTGTCGAATTCCGAAACGGAAACAAAATCAACGTTTAAGATTTTATCTTTGACCTCTTCAAGTTTAGTCAGACAGGCTGTTGGGTCCTGTGAGAAAACCTCATGTTTACCTTTGCTTTTACCCGCAGGGACTGAAGCAATTGCGGTTAAGGCGTCCGCTATCACAACCACCTCCAGCGTATCCTCACCTCTTGAATCCTGAATTATTCTTAAATTTATATCTGAAATTTTCACTTATGTTCTGCATTATATATTGCAATCGTTGTCGTAACTAACACATCTGGATTTAGAGAAATGCTATCAATTCCGCATTTAACTAAGAAAGCTGCAAATTCAGGATAATCCGAAGGCGCTTGTCCACAAATTCCAATATATTTACGTCTTTTTTTACAAATCTCAATAACTTCTTTAATGAGCTTCTTAACTGCTTCATTGTTTTCGTTGGCGATTTTAGCAACCTTTTCGCTACCGTCTCTGTCAATACCTAATGTTAATTGCAATAAATCATTCGACCCGATACTCATCCCGTCAAATATGTCTAAGAAACGATCCGCCAACAAAATATTGGAAGGAATCTCGCACATCACATATATTTTTAGACCCCTTTCCCTGGATAAGCCGGATTTCTCGATAATATCGATAACTTTTTTTCCTTCTTCAGGAGTTCTACAGAAAGGTATCATGACCATTAAATTCTTAAGTCCCATCTCATGTCGGACTTTTTTGACTGCTTCAACTTCCAATTGAAATGCCGGAAGAAAGCCGTCATCATAATATCTTGATGCTCCACGCCAACCAATCATCGGGTTTTCTTCCAATGGTTCGTAGATTTCTCCTCCAATAAGTTGTCTGTACTCATTAGTTTTAAAGTCGGAGAAGCGAAGAATGACGGGGTTTGGATAAAAAGCAACGGCAATTTGGGCAATACCAAAAGAAAGTGTGTCAATGTAAAATTTAATTTTGTCGGTGTAGCCGACTGTTTTTTCCTCGATTTTATCTTTAGTTTTAGGATCCAATTTCGCAAAATTCACAAGCGCCATTGGGTGGATTCCAACTTCCGATTCGATAATAAATTCCTCTCTGGCAAGACCTACTCCTTTGTTTGGCAAAAAAGACTTTTCAAAAGCAATTTCAGGACTGGCAATATTCATCATGATATGCGTTTTAGGTTTAGGAATTTTTCGAACATCGTGTTCGATAATTTTAAAATCCGATTCACCTTCGTATACCACCCCATCACTACCTGTGGTATCAACCGTAACTTTATCGCCAGTTTTTAAAACTGTGGTTGCGTTTCCTGCTCCAACCACCGCCGGAATCCCCAGTTCCCTTGCGACAATTGCCGCATGGGAAGTTCGACCTCCTTTATCAGTAACTATTGCCGAGGCCAATTTCATAATCGGTCCCCAATCCGGATCGGTGATAGTGGTGACTAAAATCTCTCCCTGGTTAAATTTGTTTATTTGTTTTGGATCTTTAATAATATTGACAACTCCGGTTGCAATTTTTGCCCCAACAGATGCGCCTGCTAAAAGCTTTTTCCCGCCGCCTTTTTTAATGTATTCCGTAACTTTTGCGAAATCTTTTTGGGAATGAACTGTTTCGGGTCTTGCTTGAACAATATGTAACGCGCCATCGTTTCCATCTTTTGCCCATTCCAAATCCATTGGGGTCCAGCGCTTATTTTTCTCCGAATAATGCTTTTCAATTGCGACTCCCCATTTAGACAGCGTTAAAATTTCTTCATCTGTCAGAACAAATTTATTTCTTTCTTCCTTTTTTGTTTCGATAACTTTTGTTCCCTCTTGGGATTGATAAATCATTTTTTGCAGCTTCGAACCCAGTTTCTTTTTGATGATCGGTACAAACTCGTCTTTTTTTAAAAATTTTGCCAAACCAGAAGCTTTCTTTTGCCCCAATGTTTTTTTAAAGACCATAAACTCATCCGGCGTAACTTTGCCCTGCACAATCATTTCTCCTAAGCCCCAAGAACCGCTGATGATGACAACGTTTGGGAAACCCGATTCAGTATCCAGAGTAAACATTACGCCCGATGATGCCAAGTCAGAACGAACCATTTTTTGTACACCAACCGATAAAAAAACAGCTAAATGGTCGAATTTCTTCTCTATTCTGTAGGAAATGGCTCGCGGAGTAAAAAGTGAAGCCATTGCTTTTTTTACGGAATACAATATTTCTTCTACGCCTCTAACATTTAAGTAGGTTTCATGCTCTCCTGCAAAAGAGGCTGTCGGTAAATCTTCGGCTGTTGCTGAAGATCTGACTGCGCAATCTGAATTGTTGCCATATTTTTTTTCAAAAATTTTATGGGCGTCTCCAATGCTATCTTCGATTTCTTTTGGGAAAGGTGTTTGCAGAAATCTCTCTTGAATCTTTTTTGAAACCTCAGCTAGCTTGTCCAAGTTTCCTTCCCTAAGATTGACTAACTCTTTTTTTATGTATTCGCCCAGCTTCGTTTTGGAGAGAAAAAATTTATAACCAGTTGCCGTAATTGCATAGCCTGAGGGAATCTTTATTCCTTTCTTGGTGAGGGCTTGGATCATTTCGCCAAGTGAGGCATTTTTTCCTCCGACTTCTGAAACATCCTCAATTGTTAACTTCTCAAAAGGAATAATAAATTTTTGTGCAGTCATTAGTCTATAATACCTATTAAAATTGCATTTGTAAACCCCGCACCACTGCTAATAAATCGCATTGTCTTTTAAATGTCCTAATTGTGTCAAGCAAAGAAAAAGAATTTTATCTAAAATTGTAATATTATGAATAGCGAAGAGAAAAAATATCTAAGGTCAATAAAGAAGATGGCACCAACTTACGAGATATTTACTACGCTAGCTGCAATGTTAAGAAGGTTACAAAGCAAGGTGGACCAATTGCTGAAAAATTCTCGGGCTTTAAAATATCATGACGCCTGAAAAAATAAGTTCTTTAAGAGATCTAAAGCCGGCACTTGAACCCTTCGAGAAATTAGTCAATTATTCAATCTATATTTTTCTACTAATTTTATAAAGGCCGAAAATAAGAATTGCGACAAAGACAAGATTGAGAATAAGGTTATCTCCCGCATATCGATTTACAAAATTATTGACATTGGTAATTATTTTTGTAAATCCGCTAATATCTCCCATCCCTAGTCTTCCAATTGCTTGAAGATAAAGAATCATGAGCCCTGTAAAGGCAAAGACAATGCTTGCCAACAGACTACTTACAGTTACGACTCTTTCCTTTCCTAAAAACACAAAACTAAAAAGCGGTTTTCTCAAAAACATAAATTTAGTCATTTTTCCGGAAAGAAATACTGCTATCAGAAAAAGGGGCATCACCATTCCCAAAACGTAGACTGCTCCAATCGACAGAGCTCCCCAAAAATTTGAAGAGAGAAATGTCAAGGTTAATATGCCGGCCAAAACCGGCGCGCAGCAAGCGCTAGTAATTCCCGAAAAGATTCCCAGAGTAAAAACCGAAAGGACGTCGGTTTTTTGAGTAGTAAAACCTGGAAGGCTTGGCATTGGCAGCTTTAGTCCTAAAAATGTAATTAGGGCTATTGTCAACATGACAATTCCACCCAAGAAATAAATATTATCATGATAGATAAAAAGCGCTTTGGAGAGAGCTGCCACTCCCAAGACTGCCGGCATCATGACTACAAAAATACCAAACCCAAAGACTAAGGTCATTAAAACAACCTTTTCTTTCTCTTTAAAAACATTCCCAAGATATGCCGGCAATAAAAAAGAAATGCAGCATGGAGCAAAAAGCGCAACAATTCCCGCAATGAATGAGGCTATTAGCGATGTTTGAAAGACTATTCCCTCCATTTATGCGCCACAGCCTCCCTGCTGAATGTTGAGTCCCGGGATATTTTGAACATTTTGTTGCGTTTGCTGGGCTCCTTGTGCCGAAGAATATTGAGAAGACAATGCTACTTTTGCATCAACTTTATCCCAATCAGTTTTTTGGGAATTGAGATACGCTGCAAGCTCTACGTATTGTTGCGGAAACCAAAACGCATTCAGTTTCAAAAGATCTTTATAAATCTGTTTTTCCGAAACTCCTTGGGCAACGGCAGCTTCTATATACCCTAGCGCTGCCATTCCATGATTGCAGTCGGGAAATTCGGTCGAATTGCCGCAGCAGGGGCGATAAACATTTTGGGCAATTTTTTTAACTATCTCCTCCTGTTCGGAAGTAAGTTTTATAATTTCCGTTGATGCGTAAAGTTCGGAGGTCTGTTTCGTTCCTAAATTCCATCCTCCTGTCGAGGCAAATCTCATCACATCACCCTCGCCGTATGTTTTCATTGACCCTTCAGTTAGAATTTTGTTTTTGTTAACCAGTCCCAATGCCCATAAAGTATTTACCATAAAGCGGGAATTTTTTTCATTAATCATCATATGGTCACTTGAGTTTTTACCTAAATATTTCATTTGTTCTTTTGCATATTGATCCTGCAAGAATAATTCCTCGTATTTTTTCTTGTCTATAACGCCAGATTCCATAAGCTTTCTTCCGATATCATTCCATTTGACAGACAAAGGGTATCCTTTCTGGGGTAATACTTTTTGTTTGAGAATTAAAACAAGTTCTTGAGGATTTTTTGTTGTTTGAGAAAGGGCCAACAACTGTGAATTAAAGTTTTTCTTCATAAGATAATACTCGATAAATCCCGTTGCCAGAATAGAATTTAATAACAATATTAAAGTCAACCAAAGAGGAACTGCTTTTTTCAATATGTTTTTATATTTTCTTTTTAATTGAATTTTACGCATTTTACTTGATTACATTGCCGGTAATGGTGAAGGTTAATTTTGCATTGGATTTGTCGTTGGTTTCAACGGAGACAAACCTGTTTATTGGTCCAAGTCCTGAATCTCCATGAAATGCAGGATCAAAGATAATGTTTAATTTTGCCTCTTTACCAGGCCTTACTTCCCCCACCCATGACGACAAACTATCCATGCCAAAACTTGGACTGTTGCTCCCATTTATTGAAACTTGCGCTGTTGTGCAATGGCACGAAGTCTTTATGTTGTATAGTTTAAGCGTGTCAATGCCCGTATTTTTGATAATGAAGCTTTTTGTAAGATTTCCTTTATTTATCGGTATTGTTCCAAAGTCTAAACTCGTCGAATTTTCCACATAAGCTTTTGCATTTTGTAAGGCAATAATCTTTGGAGTATTTGTTGCGGAAAGTATGTAAACGCCTCCCCCCAGAATAGCAATAGTTAAAATTATTATTGCCAGAATAATTTTTTTGTCATTCATATAAAAAGAACGTCTCTTTAAGATTCAACATATCGTATTAGATGACATAGTCTTTGTCAATAGGCGAAAAAATAAAATTATTTTTTCTGGATTTGCTTCCAAAGCCAAACCCCTAAAAAAATAAGATCAACTAGGAGAACTATCCAGAAAATATTTGCAATTCCGGATCCGGAATTCATCATCCCATACCCTCCCCAGTTTTGATAATTTATCATTTTACATCACCCCCCTTCGCCCCCAACGAAGTTCTGCACTGCAGAACGAAGTGGGGCTCATTACAATTTGTTTTATTTTCATACAGTCTACTGGGCTTCGGAGGGGCAAGCCTCCCTTCCCTACGATAATAAAACTCCTCCGTCAACAACAATTTGACTTCCGGTCATATATGAGGACATATCTGAAGCAAGAAATAATGCAACTTTCCCAATGTCATCTGGTTCTCCCATTCGTTGCATCGGGATTTTTGTCAAAAACTCTTTCATCACATTAAGCATACTAACTCCCGAAACCGAATGAGCTCTTTGCAAATTTCGTACGCCAGGAGTAAGAATTCCGCCGGGCGCAATTGCGTTTACCCATATTCTATACTTTGCTAATTCCAAGGCAACATTTTTGGTAAACCCCCAGACGCCATGCTTGGATGCATCATAGTGAGCGAGTCCGACCGATGAGGGATGCAAGGCATCAATTGAGGTAATATTAATTATTCTTCCACCTTTTCCTACTTTAATCATTTGTTCTGCAACATACTTTGTACATAAAAATACGCCTTTAAGATTTACTGCCAGTACTTTATCAAAATCGGAAAGCGTCATTTGCATAATAGGGATGGATGGATAAATACCAGCATTGTTCACCAAAATATCCAAAGAGCCATACGTATTCAAACTTTCTTCAACCATTTTCTTTACGTCTTCCTCCACTGAGACATCCGCGCGTATTGACTTTGCCTTCCAACCCCTTTGAGTAAGTTTGTAAACTGATTCATTTACCTCATTTAGGTCACGGGAAGCCAGTACGACATTTGCTTGAGCTTCACAAAGGCGTTTTGCAATTCCATAGCCAATTCCGACAGCCCCTGTTACAATTGCCGTTTTCCCGGATAAATTTAACAATTCGCTAATCGAAGTTTCCATAATACTTGTTAAGGTTGCCCTGCAGTTGTATTATCCAAAAAAACTTCTTTCTCTTTTTCCGTTTTTGGAACTAGTCCTTCAATAATATGAAAATATTTAATTGGATTATGGATTAAATATAAAGCGGCATATGTTTTCAGATACCAATTATATAAAGATATCGTACCAAATCCAAAAATTTTTCCAAAAAATCCCTGCTCTATCTTGACTGACCTCATCTGTGAAAAAGGATGTTTTTCTTCTTTTTTAAGGATAAATCCGCTTCGATGTATTAAATTGTTAGGCCAAACTTCATAATACTCGTTGATCCACAACATAACAATATAAATAGTGAGAATAACCTTTGCAAAAATTAGAATTAAAAAAAACGATAAGTTATAAGATAAAATCGTATTATTAATAACTTCCGGCAGAAACTTATTCGAAACCGAAGAAAAATATAATATAGACAAAAATGCAGCTAAAATATCTAATAATATTAATTTTAGAACCAAAAAAAATATGCTTTGTCTTATATTAATGTGCGTGACATGAATTTTTTCACCTCTATTTTCAATCTGCGCCATAGTTAAAACGCATCACCCTATTCAGTATTTCTTAAAAATTATGCAATGTCAATAACTTGATTGAATTTATTTTTCCAGAACCACAAACTTGATTTTTTAGCTCTTGCGTTAACTCATGAGTATTCGCATGTTTTAGATACCCAAGATAAGATTGTAAAGATTGATTAAAATTGCTACTTCCTGTTTTCTCTTCTAATTTCTTAAATATTCTTCTTTTGGTTTTTGTTCTTGGCAGTATGTAGTAGGATAAAACTATATAGTCTAAGAAGTCAATTCCCCAATTTAACTTTCTTATCATAATCTTCTTTGGATGAAGTTGTAGTTTTAATCTGTCTTTTAGGAATTGTGCCAATATACTGGTATACTGGTTGCAATTACTCCTATCTGAATCCAAAACAATAAAATCATCTGCATACCTTAAATAATATTTTACTTTTAGTTTGTGTTTGACAAATTGGTCTAATTCATTCAGGTAGATATTTGCAAAAATCTGGCTGGTTAAATTCCCAAGAGGAATCCCTCTATTTGAGCTTGCAAGGCCTCGCCTTGCGAGGCTAACACCTGCGCTTTTTGAATGAAAACTATCGATTATTTGTTCTATTAACCAAAGAATATCTTCGTCTTTTATTTTTTTCTTAAGCAAGTTTAATAGAACTTTATGGTCAACACTGGCAAAAAACTTTTTTATATCAAGTTTTAAAGCAAAACAAGATCTTGTATAGTTTTTACTAATCTTTCTTGCGAATGTTGCTAAACGCAAAACTCCCCTATGCGTTCCTTTTCCTAATCTGCAGGAAAAAGAGTCGAAAATAAAAGTTCTGTCAAAGATTTCATAAAGATAGTTATATAACAAATGGTGAATTATCCTGTCGGAAACACAAGCTTTGTGGATATGTCTTTGCTTTGGGTCATTGACATAAAAGGATTGATATTTCCCATGTCTATAAGTTTTATTCTTTAAACTTCTCTGTAAATTAAATAAGTTATCTTCCAACCTTCTTTCAAAGTTCTGAACATCAAAACGCTTACTTTTCCCTTTTCTAAACTCGCTCCAGGCTTGAAAAAGATTTGAAATAGCAATAAGATCATTGTATGAGTAGCAAAAATTCTTCATTTAAACCATATTCACACACACACACACACTGCCTATAGTAGCCTAGATATTCCCATCTTTGCTAAGCTATACGAGCTTTACAAAGATCTAACCCAAATCCTTGTTCTTTTTCCGAAAAGCAAAAAATATAGTCTTGGACAAAAAATTGATCAAGTCGCCTTAAGCCTTATCGAAATGATTATTACTGCAGGATATCTTTCTCACGAGCAGAAACTGCCAGTTTTGCAAAAAGCAAGTATTAAAGCTGACCTATTAAAAATACTTCTAAGAATTTCTTCTGAGACCAAATGCGTAGACAGTAAAAAATACCAACGCCTAGCAGCATCTCTTATTGAGATAGGCAAAATGCTAGGCGGTTGGATTAAATCTGTTAAGGAGTGAGAAACTATCACGGGACTGAAAGCAATATTGTCATTCCGATTGTCAGACCAATTGTAGTTGACATTGCTCAAACCACCATTGTCAGAGTTACCACTGATTAGACGGTGACCGTCCCCGAATCAGTGCTTAAATCCGCTAGCCAAACCTCACTGAGAATTCCCCGCCACGGCGGGGTCTTTTCTGTATTTTATTTGTCCGCTTTTGCGGAACTAAGATTCAAGCACGTAGTTCCTTTCCTTATTTCTATTGGAGAGTTGCTCTTTCAAGCCCGCATGGAGCTTAAAACTCTGAGTCCTTAATCCAACAAAAGATTCGGCGATTCCGATCCGTAGATCGGAATACATTAGCCTTATCAGAAAAATTGTAGACAAAATTAAATGGAATTACAAGAAGAGAAAACTACACCAAGTTCACAAGAACCAAAACTCAAGAATTTATCCAAGGGAAAAGTTACCAAGTTATCAAGGTTTTGAAGGAAATCTTACCACGGGACTGAAAGCAATA
>JACQKL010000031.1 GCA_016204535.1 Candidatus Levyibacteriota bacterium
CACAAAACAAGTAATTTGTAATTGCTAATTACCTTGTCGATTTCAGCTTCATAATCGGTAAAAGCTTTCCAGTCCTTTTTGTTGTCTATCCAAAAAGGATTTCCAGAGACTCTAAGGCCAGCAAATCCTTTCGAGAGCGCTAGCTTGTATTTTTTAATCCAATCATTTAAAACTCTCCTCATCTCAAAATATCCGCCTTTTAAGTACCATTCCGTGTAGGGAAAAATTTCAATCTGCCCTTTTTTTTGGAACTTGGAGAAACTGGGAACAGCTTTTCTCATCGCTTCAATTGCTTCTTTGGTATTAACACTTTCGGAAGTAACCCAAACACACATCTCATTATTTTCCAAACCCATCTTGAAATAGGGAACTACAACAGAAAGAAGGTCTTTTTTAGTTTTGTAAAATTGACAAAGATGAGTTCCCCAGGAGGCTAATTTCAGAGGTCCAATTCCTGTTTTTCTTAAGTCTCTATCGGCAGGATAACTCGATAGCGCTTTCATTTAGCGTATAGTATATAATATACCCTTTTTCACTACAGATCAATGCTCTTTATAGGAGCAGATTATTGCTTTACTATTGTTTTAGTGATTAAAGTTACAGAAAGCTATACCATTTAATGGTAGCGTGATTTTGATGACGATAATAAGCACAGCTTTTCATAACAATAAATATATACCAAATAAGTATACCTGCGATGGGGAAAATGTAAATCCTCCGCTGACGTTCTCCAAAGTAACTAGGGATACCAAGAGTTTGGTTCTTATCGTTGAAGATCCGGATGCGCCGATGGGAGTATTTACCCATTGGGTAGTATATGATATTCCCTCTTCAACTTTGCAGATACTTGAGGATCAGGTACCAGCGAAAAGTACCCAGGGGATGACAGATTTTGGAAAAACAGCCTATGGCGGACCCTGCCCTCCCAGTGGAACTCATCGCTATTTTTTTAAGTTATTTGCTCTTGACAGTCCATTAAATTTATCAGAAGGCGCAACGAAAGACGAAGTGCAAATGAAAATGGAAGGACACATCCTGGAGTCGTCAGAGCTGATAGGATTATATAAAAAGAAAGGTGGAGGTGAAATGTAATGCAATATTCATTTACCTGTCCGTTGGAGAGATGCAATCAAATAATGACAATCGAAGCGAGAAATACAGAGGAAACTGTGGATAGGCTAACAGAGGTTGCCCGCGAACATTTAAGCCTCATTCATCCGGACATGAACAAGACATACGCCCAGATTTTGCTGGAAGCCAGATCCCATGTAATGTCCGTTAGTTAATAAAATTGAGTAAGAAATTGTAATCTATATTGCAAAAATTTTGTGATCTACCTTACAAAACAATCATTGTGATTTTTCTTACTGAAGTAATTAAATTACTAAGATACTATACTTTTTGTTGTTAAATAGGAGGTGAAAAATTATGAAAGATAAGCAGAAGATTGCGGCGCGCAAAAATATCAAAAAAGCTAGGAGGGTTTGGCAGAGAATGTCCAAAAGGCAGCGCGCGTTGGCGCAACCAGAGGGACAAAGAAGGGCGAAAATTGGAACTAAAGGTGAGGGAAATTACTATCGAGTTGAAGTTCGTCCAAAAGAAGAGTTTACGACTTTTAGATATCACGATGTGGGAAAACCTGGGAAAATTCAGAGGCTAGCCGGTAAACGCTCAAGTGGCAGTTGGGATGATCAAGCCTGGCTAATTGAGAAAAAAATGGCACATGTTGAAGGAAATATATTGGTTGCCGACGACCCCGATGCCAAAAAGATCTTGGACATGATTGGTCCGGCAAAACATCTGAAAGGCGATCTTTTTAAAGGACATCCAAGGCCAAATGTTCCAGAAAAAGAGAAGCCAACTTTGGCTCAAAAAAGGGCAAGGATGGAAAATATCCGCAAAGCGCAAGCGGTACGTTGGGTATAACTCAAAGAGTAAAATGGAATATTTTTTCTGGACAGCTCTAAGATTACTAATTCCATTTACAATTTTACGCTGGCCTCTTTTGGGTATCGTGCTTTCTGTATATATTGACGGCGTTGATTTTGGCAATCTTCCGCTTAGAACAGCTCAAAACTTCGAATCATATCAGGTCTGGGATAAAATTTTGGATATTTATTATCTTGCTTTTGCTGCCCTAGTTTCTCTTTCCTGGAAGGACAATCTTGCGTGTATTATTGGCATTGGTTCGTTTTTGTATAGGCTTGTGGGAGTTTTGCTTTTTGTAATTTTAGACTCACGATTGACACTTTTTATCTTTCCTAATTTCTTTGAAAATTTCTTTATTTTTTATCTTTTTTTCACTCATCTAACTGGAGAAAAAATACTGCTTAATAGTTGGAAAGGAAGCGCAATCATTATTCTTGCTATTCTGGTCCCAAAATTAGCACAGGAATATTTTATGCATATTCTTCAGATTGAGCCAAGTAGAGCTCTAGGGTTTAATTTTCCAGACAAAGACATTATAATTTTGACTGATTGGCTTATTTACTCATTTATACCAGTAGCAGTACTTATTTGGAAAATTAAAACAACAAAAAACAAGAAAATTCTTTTAAATAAATCCTAACTTAGGTGTCAACGTAACCCGCCCCGGGGGTGTCAAGGTAGGGGGGTCAAGGTAGCGTATAGTTTTCAGAAATCTTAAAAAGTGATAATAATTACTGAAAAAGATAGAAGAATATTGGAAGATTAATTTGCTTAGGGGGTGATTAATTATGTTAGATTTTAATTCAATTCTAATTTTCTCAGAGAATCCAAAGGAATTGACTGATTTTTATAAAAAGATATTTCAAAAAGATCCCGATTGGATGGAGGGGAATTTTTACGGATTTAGGGTTGGCGTGGGATTTGTTACCATCGGACCGCATGATAAAGTTATGGGGAAAAATACAAATCCGGAAAGAATAATGCTTAATTTTGAAACAGAAGATGTAGAAGGGGAATTTAAAAGAATTAGTGAGCTTGGAGCTAAAGTAATTGCCAAACCTTATGCGCCATCCGAGGAACCAAGTATGCAAATTGCAACCTTTGCGGATCCGGAAAATAATTATTTTCAACTCATGTCGCCAATGGAGGAGATGAAATAGGTGGCTATTGCGGTTCGTAGTAGACGCCTTTGGTAGTGCCGAGTTTGCGAATAAACCCGCTCTCCTGCAATTTTTTAAGATCATATCGAAGGGTTCGTTCATTTACTC
>JACQKL010000032.1 GCA_016204535.1 Candidatus Levyibacteriota bacterium
AATTGCGGAAAAATTAAGAAGTGCAAACATCAATACCGAAATCTACTTAGATGAGAATGCCAAACTTGACAAACAGTTAAAATACGCAGATCAGAAAGGAATTCCTTTTGCTGTCATCATCGGTCCGGATGAAGCAAAAAATAATACTGTAACTCTTCGCAACATGAAAACCCGCGAACAGGAAATACTCTCTATCGAAGACGCACAGAAAAAAATCACCTAGTCTTTATCTACTCAATATTTTCTTGATCAGTGGGTTCTTTAGAAGCATTTGGCAGTTGGGGTCTTCCCTCTCCAAGTGTAGGTGAGGATCTTGCAAGTAGTTTTTTCATCGATAAGCCTCTTTGCCGACTTATCGTATCTCTATTTTCGCTTCTTTTTATCGCTTCTGTCAAATTCCAAGCCAAGACCATGGAACCAGGTTCGTCTCCCTGTCCTATAACTACATTGGGCGATCCTATTATTAATGTGTTGAGTTTTATCACGACTCTTTCTGATTCTTTTCTCATGACTAAAAATTATATATCACCTTGCTTATTTTTTCAAGAAAGGGTATAATTTTACCTATGAAAGCCAACATTCATCCACAATATTTTAACCAGGCTCAAGTTATTTGTGCCTGCGGAAATAGGTTCACAACGGGCTCAACTCAAGAAGAGATCCGAGTTGAGTTATGCAATAAATGCCATCCTTTTTATACAGGAGAACAAAAATTTGTTGATAGTGCATCACGAATTCAAAAATTCCAACAAAAACAAAATATTGCCAAACAGTATTTAACCAAGAAAATTAAAAAACAGGAAGATCAAAAACAAAAAGATCAGACACCTAAAACCTTACGCGAAATGCTCATGGCGATCAAATAGCTACCACGAATAGATCCGAATAAAAATACTTCGAATCGATTCGAATATATTCGGACTAATATTATTCGTAATTATTCGCATACAATGTACGATTATAGAAAAGTCCAAATTGAGGCACTTGAGAAAAAAATTGAAGACACCAAATCGCTTCTTCTTGCCGATCCTGACTTGAAGGAAATGGCTGAAAAAGAAATTGCCGACTTAGAAGCTCAAAAAAAAGAACTTGAAGATTCGCTTGGTAAAGATGAAAATTCCGGTGAATCCTTGGACAACCGCAATGTAATTATGGAAATTAAAGGCGCTGCCGGCGGCGAAGAGGCAAAGTTGTGGAGAGAAGAGCTTTTAAGAATGTATTTAAGGTTTGCCACCCTTAATGGATTTAAAGCGGAACAAATTGATGAGGGAGTAATAAAAATTTCAGCCGGTCATAATACCCCAGCACCTTTTAAAACTTTTAAGTTTGAGGCAGGAGTACATCGGGTGCAAAGGATACCCACAACCGAGAAACGCGGCCGAATTCATACCTCAACTGCAACAGTTTTTGTTCTGCCAGAGCTTGAAGATATTGACCTACACATAAATCCTGATGATATAGAATTTGAAGCATTTAGAGCTGGCGGGCATGGAGGGCAAAATGTTAACAAAGTTTCAACTGCTGTCAGATTAAAACACAAACCAACCGGCATTATTGTTACCGCTCAAACAGAAAGATTTCAAGCGCAAAATAGAGAAATTGCGATGGATCTTTTACGCTCAAAGCTCTGGGAAATTGAAGTTGAAAAACAACATGAAGAAATAGCATCCCTTAAGTCAACTCAAGTTGGCCGGGGTATGAGAGCGGAAAAAATCAGAACTTATAATTTCCCTCAGGATAGATTAACGGATCACCGGCTTAACAAATCGTGGCATAACTTACCAACACTTCTTGATGGAGAGATTGACGACGTGATTAAATCCTTTATATAATAAGTGCAATAATGTTTTTTGCAAATCTTTTCTTTTATATTCTTGCATTTATCTTTATCTGGTTTGGCTCCGGCCTCATTGTATCATCCGCAAGTAAATTCTCCAGGAAACTTAAACTTTCACCGTTTGCTTTCTCTTTTGTTTTTTTAGGGATATTAACCTCAACGCCTGAGCTTTCGGTAGGTTTACAGGCTGTAGCAAGTCATAAGTCTGAGATATTCGTTGGAAATTTACTTGGTGGAATTGTCGTTTTATTTCTTGTCATTATTCCTCTTCTTGCTTTTTTTGGTAAAGGAATTAGCCTAAAACATGAGATGGGCAACAAAACACTTATGGCAACATTTGGAGTTATTCTTGCACCTTCTTTATTTATATTAGATAAAAAAATAACTATTTTTGAAGGAGTTATTTTGGTTATTGCATATGTTGTTTTACTTTTTTTGATCGAGAGAAAAAACGGTATTTTCGACAAAGGCAACGAACAGCTTTTAAACATAAAGGCCTATTCATACAAAGATATTCTTAAAATACTTTTGGGTATAGGCATTGTTTTTGTATCAAGTAGTATTATCGTTGATAAAACAATTTATTTTGCGGGTATTTTAAATATATCAGCGTTTTATATTGGTCTTTTCGTAATAGCTCTTGGAACAGATTTGCCGGAATTGACCCTTGCTATTAGATCTGTTATCTCAGGCAAAAAAGAAATCGCAATGGGAGATTATATAGGGGCTGGGGCAGCAAGTACCTTTTTATTTGGTATATTTACTCTGTTGGGCGGAGGAGAAGTAATAACAGCAAGCAATTTTTTTATTACTCTTATTTTTATTGCCACTGCTCTTGGATTATTTTATTTTTTCTTTCTTACAAAGCAATTTATATCACGAGGCAATGGAATTATGCTATTGGGAATTTACATTCTATTTCTGGTTATAGAGCTATCGCGGTAAATAGATAATTTCTTCCTCTAGTGGAATCCCATATCTTTTTCTAATCGTCTCCTTGGCTATTTTAATAAGAGCACGAATATCTTTTTCACTCGCGCTGTCAACATTGACAATAAAATTCGGGTGCTTGTCGGAAATCATTGCTCCTTTGCATCTTCTTCCTTTTAAACCGGAAAGCGCAAGAAGTTTGGTAGTTGGCACAACCAGGAAAGGATCTGTTTTTACATAGGGCAAAAACTTTTCTTGCAATTGTTTTTGCAAAGAATCAAGCGGAATATTTTTAAAAATACTTCCGATGTTTGGATAATTCATGGGGTGTTTTAAATTTCTGTAATCAATTTTTTGCTGGATCGATTTTCGGATTTCTTCTTTATCGCCGGGCCTTAAATTAAGCGTAACCGATATTATAAATTCCACGCTTGCCTCCCCCGACTTAAAGATACTATCCCGATAAGAAAATTTGCACTCTTTTTTATTTCTTATTTTTTCATTCTGCATTGCAGAATTATTTTTTAAGCCCAAACTCTTAACCTCAACAATATTATCTTTTGTTTCGCCCTTAAAAGCTCCGGCATTGCCCCGAACAGCGCCCCCCAAAGTTCCGGGCAGTCCTCCTGCCCATTCAAGTCCAGACAGAGAATTTTCAATACAAAAATCCAAAAGCTCTTTTATTAAAACTCCGGAGCCCGCAATTACATTATCCTCTGATCTTTCTATGCCTCCAATTTTATTGTGGATGACTAAGCCATCAAATCCCTGATCGCTTATTAGAATATTTGTCCCTCCACCTAAAATCGCAATTTTATCCTGTTTACCCTGAACCGCGTCGAAGGGAGCTTGTCGGAAGACTTCCTTCAATTCTTCTGCTGATGTCACTTCAATAAAATACTTAGCAGGCCCGCCAATTTTATAATTGCTGTAATTTTTAAGGAGAATATTTTTTTGAAAATTCATTTATTGGTTAGGAGCGGATGCTAATGTCGCTTTTAATTCCAAAGTTTTTCCATCTCGCCATACGGAAATATTAATCGAATCACCTATTTTTTTACCAGCAATTATTGCTGCTACTTCGCTATTTTCTCCTTGGATTTTTTTTTCATCCATCGCTAAGATAATATCCCCTGCTTTAATACCGGCTTTTTCGGCCGGTGACCCATCCACTACTTCTTGAATATATGCCCCTTGGGGAACGTCGTTTAAAAGAGCGACGTCTCGACCTATATTTTTATATCTTATTCCAAGATATGGTCTATTGAACTGACCGCTTTTATTAAAATTTTCAAGACTGTCTTTAATAATATTTATCGGAAGTGCAAAGCCAATATTCTGGCCTTGGGAGGCTACGGCGGTATTGACGCCAATAACTTGGGCTTTGGAATTAAGCAAGGGTCCCCCCGAGTTTCCGGGATTGATTGCAGCATCTGTTTGGATTACATTATCAAGTTTTTCAACAAATCCTTGGAATTCGCTTCCCGCCGTAATCCCTCTTCCCAAACCTGATATTACACCTGTTGTAACTGTACTTTTGAATTCTCCCAAAGCAGTTCCAATGGCGATCACAAATTGACCAACCTGAAGATTACTAGAGTCTCCCAACTCAACTGCCTTCAAACCGCCAGGTGGAGGAGTAATTTTAAGAATTGCAACATCATTTAAAGGATCACGGTAAATTCTTTCAACCGCAAACTCTTTATCGTCTGATGTCACTATTCTATATTTTGCTTGCGTATCCGAGACGACATGTTTATTAGTTATAATTAAGCCGTCAGTTGAGACAATAAATCCCGATCCTATACCTTGAGGCTCCGATGGTTGAGTAGGAATATCAAAAATCGAAAAAGGTCCAAAATTAAAACTTTTTTGCGTTGGAGAAACTTCTTGCGAAACTGTTACAACCGATGAGCTGACCTTTTTAACTGCATTTACAGTCACTGATTCTTCGGTAACTACTTCAACTTTCTTGGAGGGCTCACTTATAATCCCAGGTTTTTGCACAAACTTAGAAAAATCAGGAAAAGTAGTAGATACCCAATTCCAGACACCAAGTAGTATTAAAAGTACTACAATAATTAAAATTAACTTTCTCATAGGACTCATTATAGCAATTGCAAAACCGCTTTTTCAAGCTGCAGATCGCGACTTGGATCTTTTGTATCGAGTGAAACTTCTATATTGGGCTTCAAACCTTTGCTGTCATTGACCCAGTTACCCTTTGGGGTCAACCATTTGGCAATAGTTACGTGAATGCCCGCTCCATTTCCTAAATCGGTTGCCTGTTGAATTGTTCCCTTACCAAAAGATGTTTCCCCAATCAAAATTGCCCTATTATTATCTCTTAATGCGCCTGATACAATTTCGCTTGCCGAAGCAGAACCTTTATTAATAAGAACAATTAGCGGAATTTCGTACAGCAGCCCTTTTCGTGTAACAGAAAGTGTATTTTTTGCGCCAAGGCCAGTTTCCTCCATGACAACCGGCGTTCCCTGTTTGAGAAATTCTGAGGATATATAAACCGCGTCGGCAAGATAACCTCCCGGGTTATTCCGAAGATCGATTATCAAACCTTTTATGCTCTTGTCCTCTGTCATTTGCAGGGAAAATTTATTGACAATAGAAATCCAATCGTTATTGGTGGAGTCTCCAAATTGCGAAAGTCTGATATAGGCTATCTTGCCTTCTTTTTTGGGAACATTAATCCTCTGTATATCTTTTGCATCTTTTATCCATCCCTCAACGCTTTTTACTGTTATCGTATCTCTTACTATGTTTATATCCATTGGATTATCCGAAG
Organism: Candidatus Levyibacteriota bacterium; assembly: GCA_016204535.1. Classification (GTDB taxonomy): domain Bacteria; phylum Patescibacteriota; class Microgenomatia; order Levybacterales; family UBA12049; genus GWB1-37-8. The sequence goes on from JACQKL010000032.1 coordinate 5,571, forward strand.
ACTTATGTAAAATTGTCAAAGTAACGCCTGTGCCCTTTGGGCCTCTAATTTTATCGACCGCAAAAGGCAATGTCCAATCTGTTGTCGGTTCTTTATCTACTTTTAATATTGCGTCTCCTGCTTTAATTCCTGCTTTTTCTGCCGGGCTGCCCGCCAAAGGGGCGACCACAATAATTTGTTTGTCCTGCATTCCTAATTCTGCTCCAATCCCTGAAAATTGTCCGGCTAAACCGTCCTTAAAGTTGCTGTTTTGTTGAGGCGGCAAATATACCGTATAAGGATCTCCCAGACTTTGAACCATACCTGATATTGCTCCATTCAGCATTTTCTGGGGATCAAGTTTTGTTTTATCATAATAATTTGACTCAAGATTTCTCCAAACATTCCAAAAAAAAGAAAAATCAACCGACCCAAATTCAGCCGGCGCTTCTTTATTAATAACTGCCAGGGAGGGTTTGTAATTTTTCCAAGTAAGCTTTACATTATTAATGCCAACGTAATACCCAATTAAAGCTGAGGAGATAGCTATTAATAAAATTTGCAGCAATTTTAACTTATTTTTCATGAAGATCCTCTCATTATGCCACTTTGCTCCCCTCTGATCAATAGATAAGTCCGGAAGACTATGGAGAAGTTAGGCCATAAGCGAGAGATGTCTTGAGTATTTTATGTTCACCGTAATTTTTCTTTGATGCTTCAGGCAAAGCCCATTTCTTGAAGATGGAATAATTTTACCCCTTTCCGTCAGAAACTTTTGTAAAGCGCCCGTTTCCCAAAAGCTAGGCTCCAAGGCTTTGTCGCAAAAATAACAGGTTTTTGGAACCGAAATTTTTCTCCTTGGTTTTCTAATTACTTTTTTCATATTGTTAATTGTTAAAAAGGTATATCATCCGGCGCAACCTCTTCCGTTGGCTCGCTCGCACCTTTGGCGGAGACAGCTGTTTCGTCTTTTACTTTTTTCTTAATCTCTTTTGAAACTTCTTCAACCGGTTTTTCTTCTTCTGCTTCTGAGACTTTGGGAGAAGCGACTTCGCCTTCAGGTCTTCTTGAATCCAGAAGTATCATGTCAGATATAACTATTTCTGTTCTATTTCGCTGCGTTCCATCCTGAGCTGTCCAATTTCTGGTTGAAAGCCTTCCCTCCAAATATACCTTTCTGCCTTTTACCAAAAATTGACTGCATAGTTCGGCTAATTTATTCCAGGCAACAATATTATGGAATTCTGCCTCGTCGTGCTTCTCCCCTGCATCTGTCTTCCAACTCCTGTTAGTAGCCAAACCAAAAGAACAAACGGCTGTACCGTTAGGCGTGTACCTTAGTTCCGGATCTCTTGTTAAATTCCCAATCAATTGCACTCTATTTAAACTTCTTGCCATATTCTTATTTTGTTCTTAAAAGTAAATGTCTTAAAATATTGTCGTTTTCCAACAGCTTTTTCCCAAAGCCCAAGGGCACATTCTCCCCTTCTAGTATAAAATCCCAATAAAACCCGTTTGTTTCTTTTTTAATTTTATATGCCAAAGGTTTTTGTCCTATTTCATTCTCTTTTACAATTTTTAAATCCTTTAACAAGACTTTCACGCCTACAATTAGCTTTTTCCTCAAAGTATCAGTTAAAGACGGTTTCGTAACCAAAACCAATTCATATGATCTCATTCGTTTAATCCTAGCATATTTTAGGCTTAAAAAGCAAGGCTCAAAAGCTCAATCCTTCTTCAAATATGCTTGTCTTAGTTTTTCGGGAAATTTCTCGATAGCGTAGCGAAGCATTACTCGCGGCATTTTTAGGGAATGTTTTTTCAAAAACTCCTTTTCTGTTTTTAGATCTCTCTTCCCTATTTCTCTAAGCATCCAGCCGACTGCCTTATGGATCAAGTCCTCTTTGTCGTACAGAAGTATCTTCGCTATTTTCAATGTCAAATCGTATTTATTATTTTTTATAAATTGATAAGTCGCTAAAACCGCAATCCTTCTTTCCCACAAATTTTCCGATTTTGCAAGATTCGGTAAAAGATTATTATAGCGAGGCAATCCGTTTTCAGATGAACTAAAAGTCGGCTGGAGTTTCGATTGGAGCCGACTTTTACTTAGCGAGGCAGAGTTTAATGATTGTTCTTTAGAAATTTGCAGCTGAGCGTCATCTGAAACACGTGGTTGCCGAGCAAAAAGATTAAATAAGTGCTGTCCAACGATATTGGGAGCGGACAAATCTATTAAGTCCCAATTATTTATATTTTTTGTATTTTTTAGATAAAAATGGAAGATTATTTTCTTGTGATTAGTGGTTTTATATTTATTAATTAAAATAAACAATGCAATCATTCGTTCTTCATGAAATTTACTATCAATCAATATTTGTAATTGTTTGATGTTCAAATCAGAATATTTTTTCGCCAATTTTCTTCTTTGAGGAACATCTAAGCCCAAGAATATATCTCCTTCCGCATACTCCCCTTTTCCGGTTTTAAAATATCTCTGCGAAACCTTCGCTCTTTTCGGATCCGCAATTTCTCTCAATTCTTTTCGAAGTTCTAAAAGTCTTTTCATGCGCCGATTTTGAATTCTACGACACTTGCCCCGCACAAAGTGCTTCGTGAGCCGTGAACGAATAGTTCTGAAAAGGCGAACGGCAAACTGTGTGGGGTCTCTGTCTTTAAGATCCTATCTTAAACTCTATGACATCACCATCGTTAACTATATAATCTCTTCCTTCCATTCTCGCTTTCCCCTTCTCTCTTGCAGCTTTCCACCCGCCTAATTCCACAAAATCATTATAAGATATTACTTCTGCTTTGATGAATTTTTTTGTAAAATCCGTGTGAATTACGCCGGCTGCATCAACCGCTTTCGTGCCTTTTTGAATGGTCCAAGCCCTAACTTCTTTCTCTCCGCAAGTTAAAAAAGAAATAAGACCCAAAGTCGCGTAGGATTTTTTAATCAATCTTTCCAAGCCACTTTCTGTAACTCCTAAAGTTTTTAAATATTCCCTTTGCTCTTCTTCTGAAAGCTCGGATAATTCCGACTCAACTTTGGCTGAAATAGCAACTAACTTTTGACCATTAACTTCTAACGATTCAGCGTACTTCCGCGTAATTTGTTCTGCGTTTTTCAGCGATTCTTCCGAAACATTCAAAACTATTAATTCGAGTTTTGCTGACAGGAGAAAAAATGTCTTGGCAAATTCCTGCTCTTCGTCTGATAAAATAATTTCTCTGGCAGGCTTTCCTTCATTTAATCCTTTTAATAATTTCTCGATTGCCGTTTTTTCTGTTTCTTTGGCAAACCTTTTTACTTTACTTTGTGCTTGCTGAATTGTTTGTAAATCTGCCAAAATCAGTTCTATTTCAATTGCTTCATAATCTTCTTTGGGGCCAACACTTCCCTCTCGAATAACATTGGGATCTTCAAAAGCCCGAACCACATGGGCGATAATTGAAACTTCACGGATATGAGACAAAAATTTATTTCCCAGCCCTGCGCCCTCTGATGCGCCTTTTACCAATCCTGCAATATCGACAAAATTTACAGTCGCCGGCTTAATCGGTGGAAATCCGCTTAATTTCTCCTCGTCTTTGGTTATCTGCGCTAATCTTTCCAGACGACTGTCTGGCACTGGAACGATTCCTATATTTGGTTCTATTGTCGCAAAAGGATAATTCGCAACAAAAGCCTGCTGCTTTTTCAATAAGGCATTAAATAACGTCGACTTCCCCACATTTGGTAATCCTACAATCCCGACCGATA
>JACQKL010000034.1 GCA_016204535.1 Candidatus Levyibacteriota bacterium
AATATATACTTATAAATTAAGAATCTATGGAAGATTATAAAAAAAGTTTAGAGTTTATTACTTTAAAGAGAGGCATTAAAAAATGAGTGAGTTTAATAAAGAGATGCAAAGGAGAAATCTTGCTGCCCTTGCAAAAAGCCCAGGTGGGTTTCAGTTTACAAGAACTTTTTTCCCATATACTTCTTATGAAATTGGACCTTATTATGTTCAAAGCGCAGCAATTATGAACGATGGAGCAGCATATGCAATCGCTTGTAGGGATCTTGCCACAATAGTCAGGACAGAGGTTGGTGAAGGATTTAATGGGATAGTGTCTGGAGGAGAATCAAGAGACTGGTGTTTTTCCAGTCCAGTAGCTCAAATATTACAACTACCACATACTATGATTTACAAAAGAGACGAAACAGGACAATGTAAAACAGTAGGCGCAACTATGAAAGGAAAAGAAGTTGTTCATGTTGCAGATTTAAACAATGAAGGGAGTTCTCCTAGAGATATGTGGGTGCCAACAATTATAAAAGCCGGAGGAAAAACAACACATATATTTTTTTACGTAGACCGACTTGAAAGCGGCGTAGAAGAAATGAGAAAACTGGGATTAAAATCTCACGCAATAATTCCTCTAGATGAATCTGCATGGCAATATTTACAAGAAATTAGAATTGTAAGCCAAGAAGTTTATAAATCCCTTTGTAGTAGAATGGAAGACAAAAACGAGTGGGCTAAAGCAATGTTGCGAAGTGATGAAGGACTTGAAACTTTGGTTGCATTATTAGGAAGTATAAAGACCAGAGAGAAAGGACAAAAAATATTAAGTATTGGATATCCAGATATTAGAGGGGAGATTGTTGATAGACTTAAATCAAAAAGAGCACAATGGCCCGGAGTTCAAAGGTGGTTAGAATGAAATTTGATTTAAGGGAAAGTTGGTTCGCCTCTGTTGATAAAAGAAATTCTATTTTATGCGCCGGCATAGATCCTCCAGAATATATTATGGGTAGAAGTGAAAAAGGTTCAGGGTTACCAGCTGGAATTAATAAAAGAGATTGGGTTTTAAGATATTTAGGGGCTGTCGAACCATACATTGCCGCTTTTAAGCCAAATGTTAGATATGTTGAAGATAATGCCCTTTTGTGTGAGCTAGGAATGTTCGCACAAGATAAGGGACTAGTCTTTATTCAAGATAGTAAGGAAGCAGATATTGGTAAGACAAATGATGCTGGGATATTTAGGGCAGCATTAAGAGGGGCTCACGCGGTTACTCTTGCACCATTTGCTGGAAATATGAAAGAAGCAATAGAGCAAGGAATAGATAGAAATATTGGACTAATTACCATGGGGCTTATGAGCAGTCCAGATTATGCAAAAATAAAAAATATGTGGGTAGACGTATCAGATGACGTTGCTTGCTATGAAACTAAGGATATTAAACAGATAGATGGAGTTCCTCATACAAGATTTTATATAAAACAAACCAGAGATGCAAATAGGTTTGGTCTAGCAGGTATAGTACTTGGAGCACCAAGTACAGCAAATCACATAACCCCCGAGGAAATAGGAAGAGTAAAATTTTACTCTGGAGATCTATCACTTAAACTGGTTCCAGGAATAGGCACACAAGGTGGTGAAGTAACTTCTTTAGCCACTAGCTTTAATCCAACAGAATTAATTGCAAATGTAGGCAGAGCATTAATGTTCCCTACCGGCACATATTCGGAAACTGATGATTGGGTTGGTGCCGCTCAAACCTATAGAAATATGCTAAATGAATTGAGAAAAAGAGCATGTTAGAAAAACTAGCTCATTGGTTATTATTTCAATTAGATCCAGAACAAGCCCATAATATAGGAAAATGGGCAATGAAACATAAACTTCTGGCTCCAGACGAATTTAAAACAGAAGAAAGTAAAACAGAATTATTTGGAGTTGAAATAAATAATCCGCTTGGCCTAGCAGCAGGATTTGATAAAAATGGGGAATTAATAGATTCTGCTTTAGAATATGGTTTTGGTTATGTTGAAGTCGGCAGCGTAACTTATGAAGGCGGAAAAGGAAATGAAAAACCAAGATTATTTAGACTGCATAAAGAAAAGGGATTATTAAATAGAATGGGCCTAAATGGAGATCCGGCAGAGATAGTAGCAGAGAGATTAAAAACAGCAAAATCAAAAGCCTTTGGAGTTAATATTGCAAAAACACATTCTCCAGATATATTAGGAGATAAAGCCATAGCTGACTTTGTTAACTCATATAAATTATTAAAATCTTTCGGCATCTATACTGTAATTAATATAAGTTGTCCAAATACAAGAGAAGGAAGAACGTTTGAAGATCCTGCAAGTTTAAGGGAATTATTATCAGCAATATCGGAAGCAGGAAGAGTCAAACCAATTCTTCTTAAATTATCTCCAGTTATTGCAAGGGCAGACAATAAATTAACAGAAGTGGTATCTATCGCAGAAGGA
>JACQKL010000030.1 GCA_016204535.1 Candidatus Levyibacteriota bacterium
ATCCCCCTTCGCTTAAAAGCTACGGAGGGATCATGCCTAGCGAAGCTTGAGGACATGATAACTATTAGTAAAAACTATATGTATAAAAAGAATAATGATAGAAAGGATAGCGAAGTGGCATGAAGAAAAGTACTTTTGTGATTTTCAGCGCGTATATCTGGACCAAAACTTTAGCCGGTTTAACTTTTTATCCCTTCATGACTATCCGGCAAGTGACACGGCGTCCAATTCTTTTTCCGGTAATTTTTTCGCCACTGATTGGGCTTTTCGCATTATTTGTTTTTGGCAGGATTGGAGCTTTTTTAATTAATGTCTATGGACTGAGAAGAGAATTTATTTCCCTAGTCTTAAGCACTGCTCTTATCTCAATCCTTCTTTGGCAAGCATTACTCATCTATTTACTAATCAGTTTTTTACTGGCATTATGGAAAAAACAATAAATAATGATTATGTCGTTTTGGTCGATGAAAACAATAAGGTTTTAGGAACTGCACCAAAACTCAAAACCCATAACAGCAATACGCGATTACATCGTGGCTTCTCCCTTTTCCTGTTTAATAAAAAGGGCAATTTGTTATTACAACAGAGAAGCCATACGAAAAAAACGTTTCCGCTTGTGTGGTCCAATTCTGTTTGCGGACACCCTATGCTTAACGAATCAAATATCGAAGCTTCCAAACGAAGACTCCGCTACGAATTAGGGATTGATCAAGCAGACATTTTCGAGATTATCTCAAACTATAAATATAAAGTTGCTATGAACAATATTTTCGAAAATGAGATCTGTCCTGTCCTAATAGCGTTCAGTGAAGAAAAACCGATAATAAATAAAGACGAAGTAGAAAACATACGCTGGGTCAACTGGGATCAGTTCGTAAAGGAAGTAAAACAAAAATCCGGAATATACTCTTTATGGTGCGAAGAGGAAACAAAATTATTATGCAATAATAAAAAATTCTTAAAACTATATAAACAGCATGTTTTATAATTGAAAAACCGAATTTATTGCTTAAAAATTTCTTTCGCGAAGATAAATACTTTGAAGAATATTGGATCTCTATCATGCCTTAAGCACTTGCTTCTTTTCTCATTTCCTCAAAATCAGCTTCAAGCTCTTCCATTGTAGATATTGTTTTTGTCTTTCCGGCCTTATATTCTTTCAAAGCCTCATTCAGTACCGCTTCCATTTGAAGCTTTTCTAAAAGATCAATGCCAATAATAGCTCCTAGTGGTTTATTGTTAGACATCACGATGATAGGCTCTTTGGATTTATTTGCATTTTCCAATACCTTTCTATATCCCCTTTGAATTTGCCTAGCAGATACAGTATTAAACATATATTTATATTATACAGTAAATTAAGGTGTATGTCAACCTGACATACAGTGGCGTCAGTCGGTTACTTTTTTAGTTCCCCTACACGATTTTAATTTCTTCCGGCGTAAGGCCGTAGAGTCTATAAACTTCTTTCTTAAATAACTTTTATTACTTTTCCGTAAAGCGTTGGCAAGCAATCCTGTCTAAGCCTAAACTTTGTTCCATGATTGTGTCCTGTTCTTGCGTCGAAATCCACTAATATTTTTGCTTCTTCAATCGCTTTTAGAAAACCCTCAAAGCTAAATTTTTGCAACATCTTTACTTTTGAATATTTATAAAATTCTTTTTTTCTTTCAATCTTTACTTCTGCCTGAACATAAAAACAGTTTAACAATTTCGTTCCTGCTTTATGCTCAAGATCATCAAAACCCCAATATGGTTGGGGATTTAGTTCGTTTAGCCCAACACGTTCTTTAACAGAGTTAAGCCACTTTGCATGACGTATATCAACAGCTTTTGGATCAAATGAGATCAAGACTTTCTTTTCTTTTCTATCGATTGTTACGATAAATCCTCGATCACTTCTCGATAAACCGTGGATAGTTTGCCTAAAGCTCATCTCCCCTGTTGGATATTTTTTACTGTCTTCTTTATGTGCCCAACCATATTTTGGTAAAAGTACTTGTGGTATAAAACGAATAGCTCGAGGGGATGGTTCAATGTGAAACAAAGTTGTTAGGGATGAAGAATTTATTCTTTGCGTTTTTAATTCCCATTCACTAGCATTTGGTATTGGTAAATTATTTTCTTTAATGCCGAGTAAATCTTCAAGAGTATTTCCAATGCCGCCGGAATTACCTTTTCGGGCATTTGGAATCCATCCCATCCCTGCAATTTCTTTTAACTTATCAATTAAGGACTGTTTTGTGTAAATTATTGGTTTTGTCATATCTCCAAAAGTCTTCCCTGCGGCATATGTCTTTTAATCCTAGTTTCTGCCATCTTACAATACTCTGGTGAAATTTCTATCCCAATATAATTCCGATCAAAATTAATCGCTGAAATTGCAGTTGTTCCCGATCCCATAAAAGGGTCCAATATAATCTTTGCATTAGTTGACGATACTATCCTATCAATTAATTTAACAGGAAATGCAGCGGGATGTTTGTTGTTCATTTCTTGCGTAAATTCCCAAACATCTCCAAGAGCATTTGCTTTAGGAGCAAGTTTAAATTTAGGTTTAGCAATTAAATAAATAACTTCATAGGTTGGTAAAAAATAACCCGCGTTGAAGTTAAGTCCGCCTTTTCGTTTCCAAATAATAATTTGTCGTACAGGAAATTCATCTACTATGTCTTGTCTATCTTGCAAAAGGCCGTTTTGAACTCTTCGCTTATGATTATAAAAAATAGCGCCTGTATCGGGAATAAGCCTCATCATTTGCGTCAGACATTCTTTTTGCCACTTTACGTATTTATCGTGCGGCATGCAATCATCATGATGGGTGTATCCATTTTGTAATGCGGCATTTGCCCATTTTCCACCACGTCCATCTTTCATTCCATTCCCCGTAGAGTTTTTTAAATTGTAGGGAGGAGAAGTTATAACCAAATCAACAGACCCATCAGGCATTTGCTTCATTATTTCTACAGCATCCCCACAAATAATCCTATTCAGGAAATCTTCTGAAAATTTAAGTTGATTCATAAGGCTTAAAAAGGAAAACCAAAATCTCCCTTATTCTAGCAGAAAGGGTGGATTAGTGGTAGAGTTCAGAAAGATGGAAGACTAGAGGGTAAGCTTATCTCTTTGGAGATTGCTTCTTGCGCCTTGATTTTCCGCCCATTCCAACTTTTCTTCTTTCTCTAACTCTTGCATCACGAGTTAATAATCCTTTTGCTTTAAGAAGAGAATGATATTTTTCGCGGTCTATCTTATCCAATCCCCTTGCAATTCCTAAGACTGCCGCCTCCAATTGTCCAACTTTTCCTCCACCTCTAAGCTTGATCGAAACGGCGAATTTGTTTTGAGTATTTGTAATTTGGAATGGCCCTCTACAAACTCTTTCAAAAATGTCGCCGAAATATTCCAAAGCAGGCTTATTGTTAACAACAATTTCTCCCGTATGAATTTCTGTTCTTCCCCAAACCGCATCTTTTTTATAAAGCCGTACCTGCGCGGTTGAAGACTTACGTCTTCCAATAGCAGAAACGAAATCCTTACTTAAGATTTTCTTATTTGTTGTAACTTTTTTTTCTTCAATCTTTGGATCCATAATTTATTTTAAGCTTTCTTCTCTTCAGTTTTAGCCTTAGTTTTGATTTTTGAATTTTGACTTTTGAATTTATCTTTGTAGGAATGTTCTTCGTCTTTAAAAATAAAAAGTCTTGCTAACATTTTAGCTCTTAATTTATTTTGAGGCAACATTCCCAAAACTGCAAATCTGATTATTTCTGTTGGATTTCTTTGCCGAAGTTCCACCAGAGTTTCTTCTTTGTATCCTCCTGGATAACCGGAATGACGTGAGTATTTCTTCTGTATTTCTTTTTTCCCGCTAACTTTAATCTCACTTGCGTTGATTACCACCACATAATCTCCACAATCCAGATTATTAACAAAATAAGGTTTGGATTTTCCAATCAACGCCTTAGCAATTTCACTTGAAATTCTTCCCAATATTTTTCCTTTAGCATCAAATAAATGCCATGAACGCTTTATGTCTGATAGTTTTGTTGATACCGTCATATCTTTCATTATTTTTTAGTGACTTTTCTTTTCGTTTCTTTTTTAACTTCTGGTTTTTTTTCTACTTTACCTACTGGTAATTCTTTAACGTCTAAGTTTTGAGATTTAACAACCCATTCCATCAAAACCATATCCGCATTGTCCGAGAATCTTCTGCCAAGCCTAACAAATCTGGTATATCCACTAGTTCGATCTTTGAATCTTGGCGCTATATCTTTTATAACTTTATTCATAGCTTCTATTCCAAGGCTTTTTTGCAAAAGCTGAACTGCAAGATTTTCTTTCTTTTTTGCTTTATTAACTATCTTATCAACGTCTCCTTTTATTGCCTTTGCCTTAGCCAAAGTTGTTTTAATACTCTCCTTTAAAATCAAAGACGAAATAAGACTTTTAAAAAGCGATTTTCTTTCATTTGTATCCCTACTAAGTTGTCTACCAAAAACATTCTTTCTCATAAACTTGACTGTAGAAAATAGAAAATTGAAGTTGGATATTTTGAAGGTAGAAGTTGGAAGATAGAAAACAGCTATCTCTACCCTCTATCTTCAATCTTCAAATTTCTATCTTCTACTATCTATTGTCTATTGTCTAACTCGCCAGCGCAACGCCTTTTTCTTTAAGTTTTTCCTCAATAACCATTATGGATTTATTGCCCATATTGCGCATTGATATCAAATCTTTTTTTGTTGTAGATAAAAGTTGACCCAAGGTTTCGATTCCGCCATTTCGAAGACTATTATAAATACGGGTTGGCAAATCTAGCTCGTCAATTGTTAACTTGGAGAGACTGTCAGCAAAAGATGAGCCAATGCTTGCGCTCTCCGAAGTTGCCACAGACTTTGGTTCGTAAATTTGCAAAAAATAAGAATTTAAAATTTTAGATGCTTCCTCTAGGGCATCTTTTGCACTTACAACTCCATTGGTCCAAACATTTAAAATTAATTTGTCTAAATCCGTTTGTCTTCCCACTCTAGTCGCAGAGACTTCATAGCTTACTCTTTTAACTGGAGTAAATACCGCGTCTGTTGGAATTAAACCTAACTGAGTTGCTCTTCTTTCTTCTGCCGATGAGTATCCTAGACCATCTTCGATTGTTAACTCCATTTCAAGTTTTGCCTTTTTATCATTGATCGATGCTATATAATGATCTTTATTTGCGATTTCAATGTTTTCCGGAAGATCAAAGTCTGCACCTGTTATCTTTTTTTGTCCTTTTACAGACAACGATGCTTTACCTTTAGTTTCTCCATCAAGAAGACGAAAGTTTAAACCTTTTATGTTAAGCAAAAGATCAACTACGTTTTCCTTAACCCCTGGGATGGTTGAGAATTTATGTTTGACGCCTGTTATCTTGATGGATGTGACTGCTGCGCCGGGGATGGACGCAAGAAGCGCTCTCCTTAAAGCATTACCTAAAGTATGCCCATATCCGGGCTCTAAAGGTTCTATTGTAAATTCGCTGTGATTCTCGTTAATTTTTTCTTCTTTTACCTTAAATACTGGATTTGCCATAAACGTTATTATACTATTATCTCGAATAATATTCAATAATCAGCTGCAAATCAAACGTTGAGGGTACATCGTCTTTTTTTGGCATTCTCAAGAGTTTCCCTGCAATTCCTTCTTTTTTAAGATATGGAACAATCTTTTTATCCTTTTCTTCCAATAATTTTAATACCTGTACATTCTTTTGCATTTTGGGCGTTAGCGTGATAATGTCGTTTACTTTTACGGGGTAAGAAGGAATATTTATTTTTTCTCCGTTAACCAAAACGTGTCTATGGCTAACCAATTGGCGAGCATGTGTTCTGGTTTTTGCAAAACCCAAACGATAGACTACATTGTCTAATCTTGTCTCGAGAAGAGACATTAACATTTCCCCTGTTTCGCCTTTTTTACGACTAACCATCTTAACAAGATTACGAAACTGTTTTTCCAAAAGTCCATAGATTGCTTTTGCCTTTTGTTTTTCCCTCAGTTGCTCTCCGTATTCGGAAAGCCTTCTCCTCTTCTTTTTTCCCGCAACCCCACCAGGCGGAACATTTAAACGTCTTTGCAAACTTGCCGATTCTTTTTCAAGAATATTTATGCCTTCTCTCCTTGCTATTTTATGTTTTGGTCCTGTATATCTAGCCATTAGATTCTCCTCTTCTTTTTTGCTCTTGGGCCATTATGTGGAATTGGTGTTATGTCTGCGATTAAAGAAATTGACAACCCACCGCTTTTAATTGCCCTAAGAGCTGAATCCCGACCTGATCCTGGTCCCTTAACATATACTTCAACTGTTCTTAAGCCTTTCTCGATTGCCTTTTTTACAACAGCATCCATAGCAGAAGAAGCAGCAAAGGGCGTGGACTTTCTGGTACCCTTAAAACCTGCTGCCCCAGCAGAACTCCAGCCAATAGGATCTCCCTTATCATTGGTTATCGTTATTAACGTATTGTTAAATGTAGAAGTTATATACGCACGGCCAGCTCCCGAAACCGCAACCTTTTTAATTTCTGCCATATTAATTACTTAGCTTCCTTTTTAAGCTCTGTCTTTACAGCCTCTTCTTTCTTAATTGCTCCTATTGTCACTCTTTTACCTCTTTTTGTTCTAGCGTTAGACCTGGTACGCTGACCCCTAACAGGAAGGTTTCTGCTGTGACGTAGACCTCTGTAAGATGAAATTTCTTTTAGCCTTTTAATGTTTGCGTTTACTTCCGCTCTTAGATCTCCTTCTAACTTATACTCTTCCAATACCTTTTGAATTTTCCTCTGTTCATCTTCAGACAAGAATTTAACTCTTTTGTCGCTTGCAACTCCTGCTTTAGAAAGAATGCCGACCACATTGCGCCTTCCTATTCCATAGATATAGGTTAGGGCAATGTCAACTCTTTTTGTATCTTGTAGATTATATCCTGCAATCCTCATAGTTCATCCTTGTCTTTGTTTGTGTTTTGGATTTTCACAAACTATTCTTATGACACCCTTTCTTCTTATTATTTTGCACTTAGCGCACCTTTTTTTAACACTTGCTTGCACCTTCATATTAATTAAACATAATTCGCATTTATTTGTATCTATAAACTATTCTTCCCTTTGTTTTATCGTAAGGAGTCATTTCAACGCGTACCTTATCTCCCGGCAAAATCTTAATAAAATTCATTCTCATTTTACCTGATAAATGGCAAAGGATTATGGCTCCGTTTGCTATTTCCACCCTAAAAAGGGTATTGGGCAAGGATTCTCTAACAACTCCCTCTATTTCAAAAGATCCCTGATGAGCCATATAAAAATCTCAAATCGCAAAACGCAAATCTCAAAAGCACATCTTTCAATCTCAAATCCTTTTAAGATTTACAGTTTTAAGATGTAGATTTGAGCTTTGACATTTGACCTTTGAGATTAAATAGTATTATATCAAACAAACCTATAAAGGGCAACTATTTTGTCAGAATAAGAGGTCCTTCACGAGTTATCGCTATTGTTCTCTCAAAAAGCCCAGATAGGCTGCCGTCTTTACTTTTGATGGTCCAGCCATCATTTATTGAATAGATGACATCGCTTTTACCCATATTGTAAATTACCTCAACCGCAATTGTCATTCCGTCATATAGCTTAGGAGTTCTGCTTATGGCCTGATCCAAAAACCCAGGGACTTCAGGCTCTTCATGAAGCTCTTTCCCTACTCCATGCCCAATCAGGCTTCTTACAACCGAGTATCTTTGTCCCTCTACAACGTCTTGAATTGCCTTTGATATGTCTCCTATCCTATTACCCAGCTTTGCGGCTTTTATTCCCTCCCACATTGCTTTTTCTCCAGTCTCCAAAAATTTATCAATCTTATTGTAGTTTTGAGTTGAGACGCGAAGCGTCTGTGCCATGTCCGTATGAAAACCCTTGTAATATACTCCACAATCTATTCCAACTATATCTCCCTCTTTTAACCTATATTCCGTTGGGATTCCATGAACCACGACATCATTTGTCGAAATACAAGTGGCATGTTTATAGCCGTCTACCTTTTTGAAGCCTGGCACCGCTCCTTTTTCTAAGATTAATTTTTCTGCTAATCTATCAATGTCCAGCTCGGAAATGTCTGGTTTTATATAATTGGCAAGCTCCGATAAAACATACGCCAGTATTTTTCCGCCTTGACGCATTATCTCTATTTCTTCCTTTGTTTTTACCAAAGGGTTTCCTAAAGTCATATTAAGTTTTTTTCTTTTAATTTTGCAATGACCTTATTAACGGTTTGATCTATGGTATCGTAAGTTGTATCAATCACTACAGCCTCTTTCACTACCCTTAAAGGAGAAGCAGTTCTCTGAGTATCTTGTCGGTCCCTTTCTTCTAGATCTTCTAAAACTTCGTCATAAGTAGTTTTAATTCCTTTTTCTATTAATTGTTTTAATCGTCTTTGAGCTCTGATCTTAATATCGGCTGTTAAATATATCTTTATGTCGGCATCGTGAAGCACATCGGTTGTGATATCGCGTCCCTCCATAACCACACTTTTCCCTTTTCCCAGGGCATCTTTTGCCATCTCTTGTTGTCTTAAAACCATTTCTTTCCTAATTCTAGGAAATGCAGCCACAATTGGAACCGTCTTGCTTATTAAGGGTTGAAAAATTTCATCTGAAACTTCTTGCCCATCTAGAAAAGCCCTTACTCCATAATCTGTATTTTTAAGTTCGATAGAAATATTCTCAAATACTTTAAGGACTTCCCCTTCATTGTTAATATCTATTTTTGTTCTTAAACATGCCAGAGTTAGTTCTCTGTACATAGCGCCTGTATATACATAGAAAGCGTTTAGCCTTTTTGACAAAGCAACGGCTAACGTACCTTTTCCTGACCCAACCGGCCCATCAATAGCTATAGAAATCTTATTTTTCATTTTTCAAAAACAGATTAAGTTTATTTTTGAAATCTGACAGATTTTGATTATTGTCAATAAATACATCCGCTAGAGCAATGCAAAAAGCAACCTGAAGACCTGTCTTTCCTTCTCCGATTCCTAGGTCGCGTTTATCAAGTTTTTCAAATAAATCCCATGTTAATCTTTCTCTTCTTTTAAGAAATTTAAGGCGCTCAAACCTTATTTGACGGTTCGAAACGACCGCTAAAAGAATGAAAGGATAGCTTCTTCTGAATTCTTCAATTTCGCTTAAATTTCTTATGCCGTCAATAACGACACGGAGTAAATTTTTCTTGTTTAATAAAGCGATAGCTTTTTTAGCCAGAATGCTTCCTCCGTATTTTTCTCGCCATTCATTTCCTATATCCTGAAGAAGTCTACGCGTAATCTTTTTAATTCCGCTCTTTTTTGCTTCATTCTCGATAAAGGACGAGAGGACAATTTTCCTGAATCCTTTCTTCTCAAGGAAACTAGCGGCTGTTGATTTACCGCTTCCAAATGCTCCTGTTATTCCAATAATAAGAGGTTTATTTTTCAATGCGCTTATGTCTTTGTAAATTTTTTAAAATCTCCTTGAAAATTTCTTCTATTGATTTTTCTCCATCTATTTCAACGAGAATTCCAATTTTGCGATAATAATCTAAAACCGGCTCTGTTAGCCGATGAAATAGCTCAATCCTTTTTCTAATGGCTATTAGTGTTTCATCTTCTCTTCCCGATCCATTCCTATAAGAAAGCCTCCATAATGCTTCCTTGTCTGAGACTTTAAGATAAATTACTTTATCTACCCCATTTTTAAACATTTTAACCTGCTCAAGAGTTCTTGGAAAACCATCCAATATATAACCATTCCCGTAAGTGTCTCTTTTAAGGTAGTCTGATACTATTTCTACAGTTTTTTTATCAGGAATTAGATATCCGGCATTCATTGTCTCTTTAATATATCTACCAAGTGGCGTTTTTTCGCGCGCTAAGACCCTAAAGATGTGCCCGGTCGAAAGATAAGGTATGTTAAGTTTTTTAGATAAAAGGTTGCCTTGCGTTGATTTTCCTGCTCCTTGTATACCAACCAAAATTATCTTCATATCTCAATTACTTAGTAAAGCCTTCGTAATTTCTCATAACCAGTTGCGCTTCAATTGCTTTAATTGTCTCAAGAACAACCGAAACTACGATTAAAATTCCTGTTCCTCCTAAAAGTAATGTTTGAACATTTGTAATGGAACGAGCAATCGTTGGAAAAATTGCAATGATGCCTAAGAAAATTGCTCCTGCCAATGTGATGCGGGTTAAAATATAGTTTAAGTACGAAGCTGTCGGAGTGCCGGGTCTAATTCCCGGTATAAATCCTCCATACTTTTGTATTTCCTCAGCAATCTTTTTGGGGTTAAAAATAACAGCAGTGTAAAAATAGGTAAATCCCACAACCAAAAGAAAATAGAACCCATTATAGAATGCGCCTGAAGGATCGAAAAGAGCGGTTATTGTATTTGCAATACTACTTAAAATTTTATTGGGAGAGACAGCTAGATAATTAGCAACTATTGATGGTAGGAGCACTAGCGAAACTGCAAATATTATCGGTATTACGCCGGCCTGATTAACCCGAAGCGGCAAATGGGTGGATTGACCTCCGTACATCTTGTTGCCCCTAACTCTTTTAGCGTAGTAAACTGTTATCCTCCTTGTTCCTTCATTTATGACAATTATTGAAGCTATTACCAAAATTCCCATTACAAGAAAAATAATTAAATTAAAGAGATTATTGGCATTTGCCGTTGAGACGGTTTGTCCGAAAATAACAGGAATTCTCCCGACAATTCCGGCAAATATAAGAAGAGATATTCCGTTTCCAATTCCTTTCTCCGAAATTAATTCTCCAAGCCAGACCAAAAACATTGTTCCTGCGGTCATTGTTACAATAAAAGAAATAATATCAACTGGGTTTAAAGTCGAAATGATTCCCTGGCTTTTTAAAAGAGCATACATTCCAATTGACTGTAAGACTGCTAAAGGAACCGTCAGCATTCTCGTATATTGATTAATTTTCTGCCTACCTTGCTCTCCTTCTTTGGACAAAGCCTCAAGCTTCGGAAAAACAAGCGTTAAAAGCTGTAAAATAATTGACGCGTTAATATAGGGATTAAGACCTAGTGCCATTATAGAAAAATTAGCAAGTGTTCCTCCGGAAAAAATATCCAAAAGTCCTAGGAATTGATTTTGCGAGAAAAGAGATTTTAAGGCGCCTAAATTCACGCCTGCGACCGGAATATGAGCAAAAATTCTAAAGACTATAAAAATTCCTGCTGTGAACAAAAGTTTCTTACGTACCTCTTCTGTTTGTATGCTTCTACTAAAAATTCTTAAAATGTTGTTCATGTGTTATGTTCGACCGAGCCTAACTCGGTTCGACGCGACCTCCCGCTTTCAAAATCTTTTTGAGAGCACCTTTTGATGTAGGCAACTTAATGATTAAAGGGATAGAAAGTTCTCCGTCTCCTAGAATTTTAATTCCATACTTGTTGGCAGATTCTAAATCTACAATCCTCTCCTTAATAAGTGATTTTATGTCAACAGTACTTCCTTTTTTTAGTAAATTGAGAACTTTAACGTTCACGCAAATCGGTCCCTTTCTAAAAGACTTATTTTTTCCCCTCCCCCTTCTAAACGGAAGTCTTTTAATAAGAGCTAAAGCTCCACCCTCAAAAGATAGGGGAATGCTTTTTCTTGCTTTTTGCCCTTTTGTTCCCCGTCCTCCGGTTTTTCCCCGCCCTGATCCATAACCTTGTCCCAGTCTTTTTTTATGCCTTTTCGTAATTTTGGTTAAACTTTCTAATTTCATATTCCTCTTGCAACCACTGAATTTTTATTTCTGTGTTTCGGTGGACAGTTTCGTCTTTTTATACCTCCTGTATCTTTGAGCTATTTGTTTTAATGCTTCCATTGCTGCATATACATTACTTGCCTGATTTTTAGTACCCATTACTTTTGATGAAATATTCTCAATTCCACAAGCAGAAACAACACTTCTGACTGCTCCTCCTGCTATTACTCCCGAGCCGCGGGGGGCTGGCTTCAACATTACTTTTGCTGCTCCCAGTTTTATAGTAAATTCGAAAGGAATAGTACCGTTAATGATTGGAACATCAATCGCGTGTTTTTTTCCAAGTAAAACTGCTTTTTTTATGGCTGAAGCTATTTCCGGACCCTTCCCAAGCCCAACGCCTACTTTTCCCTTTTTATTTCCCACAACTGTTAAAACCGAAAAGCCAATCTTGTTACCGCCTTTTGTTTTCTTGGAAACTCTGTTAACCTGAACTACTTTTTCCTCAAATCCGTCTGTTGCCTTATTGAATCTAGAATCATTCATTAGAATTCCAGTCCTCCTTCTCTTGCTCCTTTAGCAATTGCGCTTATTCTGCCATGATACGGAGAACCGCCTCGATCAAATACGACTTTTTTAATTTTTTTTCCAATTGCTTTTTTCGCCAATAAAGTTCCCAACGCCTCTGCCCTTGCGCTCTTACCAGATGAATCAAGCTTTAGATGTTTTTCAGAAACACCAATCATTGTTTCTCCTTTTTCATCATTAATAAGCTGAGCATAGATAAAACGGTTAGACTTGAATACCGACAGTCTTGGTCTCTCCTTCGTACCCTTAATTTTCGATCGTACTCTAATTTGTCGTCTTAATTTTCGATTTTTCATTTTTAATTTTATTTCGCTCCTAATGCTTTCGCTGCTTTTCCAACTTTTCTTCTTATTTTTTCATCCTTATATTTTATACCTTTTCCCTTGTATGGCTCGGGAAGGCGAACACTTCTTATGTAGGCCGCCATATTCCCAACCAAATTTTTGTCTATTCCGGAAACTGTTATAATATTTTCCGAAACCGAAAAGTTCAATCCATCTACTGCTGCAATCTTTACAGGATGAGAAAAACCAACAGAAAGAACGAGGTCAGATCCTGCCATTTGGGCCCTATATCCAACCCCTGAAAGTTCAAGCTTTTTCTCAAATCCCGTCACAACGCCGGTAACCATATTGGAAAGCATTGCCCTAGTTAATCCCAAAAATGGCCTTAATTCTTGATTATTTTTGTCCTTTTGAGAGACTATTAAAAACGCATCTTCTACTTTAACCTCTACTCCTTTAGGAATTCTAAAGGAAAGACTTCCCTTAGGACCACTTATTTTAATAATATCATTTTCAAAAGAGACGTTAACTCCTTCTTTTATGATAACCGGAATTTTTGCTAATTTTGACATATTCTTACCAGATTCTAAAAAGAATCTCTCCTCCTATATTTTTCTTTAAAGCTTCTCTGCCTGTCATAATCCCCTTGTTGGTCGAAAGAATTATTGTATGTTTTCCTTTCCTCTGAATCTGCGGAATACTCGATGCAGTTGCATATTTACGTAAAGATGGCTTTGAAACTACTAGAACATCTATCAAAACAGGGCTTCTTTTTTCGTATTTTATTAAAGCTACTAAAACTTTTTTTCCATCTTTTGTAATAACATCAAAACCTTCTAAAAAACCTTCGCTTACCAAAACTTTACAAATTGCCTTATTAATTTTTAAATTGTCTAAAACAACTTCTTTTCGTCTGGCTCTTGCTGCATTTTTAATTCTTATTATTAGGTCTGAAACCCTATAATTCATACTGTTTTACTCCTACCAACTTGATTTAACTACTCCTGGCAATTGTCCTTTTAAGGCAAGTTCTCTAAAGCACAGTCTACATAAGCCGAACCGTCCCATATAGGCTTTTGACCTACCGCAAATATTACAGATATTCTTATTTCTTACCTTGTATTTCTGCTTTCTTCTTAATTTTATGATATTAGATAATTTAGCCATAAATTATTTTTCGAATGGCATACCCATTGCCTTAAGTAGCGCAAAGCCTTTTTTATTGTCGGAAGCAGTCGTGACAATACTTACTTCAAATCCCTGTATTTTATCGATTTTCCCAGGATCTATCTCTGGGAAAACAGTGCTTTCAATAAAACCTAATGTATAATTGCCCTTTCCATCAAAACTCTTTTTTTTAACTCCGTGAAAATCTCTAAATCTAGGCAAAACAATACTAATTAATCTTTCAAAAAAATCATACATTTTTCTGCCTCTGAGGGTTACAACAAGACCAATTTTATCGCCTTCCTTCAATTTAAAGGAAGATATGGATTTTTTAGCAGAAGTCCATTTGGGCTTTTGTCCCGTAATTTGAGCTATAACTAAAGCTGCCTTTTCCAAATTCTTTTTATCTTCCAACGCATCTTTTACTCCCATATTAACCACTATTTTTAAAAGTCTAGGTACAGACATCAAATTCTTAAGTCCCAACTCTTTTTGTAGGCTCCCAACAATTTCTTTTTTAAACCTATCTTGTAAATTACTCATAATAAACTATATTTTACCGTTACACTTTCTGCAAACTCTGATTTTACCATTTTTGGCAAGAAGAAATCCAATGCGGGTTGGCAACTTGCAATGCGGGCAAATAAGGGCAACATTGTATACCGGCATTGGCTTAGCAATTGTAACTATTTCCGAAGGTTGGTTCTGAGACCGAGCTTTGAGATGTCTTTTGTAAAGATTTACCCCCTCAATTTTTATTTTTGAAGTTTTAGAAAAAACTTTTTCTATTTTTCCCGTTTTGCCCTTATCTTTTCCTAAAACTATTTTGACAACGTCACCTTTTTTCAATTTCATGCCACTTCGCTATCCTTTCTATCATTATTCTTTTTATACATATAGTTTTTACTAATAGTTATCATGTCCTCAAGCTTCGCTAGGCATGATCCCTCCGTAGCTTTTAAGCGAAGGGGGATCATAAAAATTCTAAACAACCTCAATTGCCATACTTGCAATTTTTGAAAAACCTTTATCTTTTACTTCCCTTGCGATCGGACCAAAAATTCTTGTCCCGATTGGATTTTTGTCTTTAGCATTGTCTATTACAACACCTGCATTATCTGAAAATCTAATGAGGGATCCATCCTTTCTTCTTTTTTCTTTCCTGGTCCTAACAAGAACAACCTTAACAATCTGGCTGTCCTTAACCTGCCCGATACTACTTGCTCCTTTAACAACGCAATTTAATACGTCTCCAACGTATCCATATCTTCTCTGACTTCCCCCAAAAATATGGATAACCTGAAGCGCTTTTGCTCCTGAATTATCTGCAACTTTTAAAAAAGTTCTATGCTGAATCATTTTTTATAAATCTCCATAATTTTAAAATGTTTAGTTTTCGATATTGGCCTTACTTCAATGATTTTTACTCTATCTCCAACCTTCGGAGAAAAATTCAAAGTATCCACCTTGAATTTTTCGTCTTTTTTAATCAGCTTTTTGTAAAGAGGATGTGGATATTTCCTCGTAACGCTAACCGTTGCCGTTTTTTGCATTTTGACTGAAACAACAATACCATCAAACGTTTTTTTCATACTATTTCTTTTTGTTCTGACTCAAGGATAATTCTTTTGCTCTCATAATCGTTAATATCTGCGCTATTTTTTTTCTTGTTAAAGAAAGCTGACTGGTATTTTTAAGTTTATTTTGTGATTTTTCAAGCTTTAAATTAACCAGAGCCTCTTTCAACTCTGAAACTTGTCTTTTGAGTTCCTCTAAGTTTTTTAAGTGTAATTCCTTTTTTTCTTTTGTTTTCATAATAAGTTAAATCTCATACTCGGACTTAATGGCAATTTTTGTTTTTACATTCAATTTATGCGATGCAAGCCTAAGTGCGGAAAGTGCTATATCTTTTGTAACTCCGCCCATCTCAAACAACATTCTACCCGGTTTAACCGGAACAACAAATTCAAATACATCTCCTTTGCCTCCGCCCATTCCAACTTCCGCAGGTTTTTTGGTAATTGGCTTGTGAGGAAAAATTCGGATCCAAAGTCTTCCTCCTCGTTGAGTATAATGAGTTATTGCGCGTCTTGCTGCTTCAATTTGTCTGCTGGAGACCAATCCTCGCTCCTGTGCTAAAAGACCATATTCACCAAAGGAGAGCTTAACTCCTTTATGAGCTTTTCCTCTGATTGTACCTTTTTGTTGTTTTCTGTATTTTGCTCTTTTTGGAGCTAACATATTATTTCTCTCCTTTGTTTATCCAAACTTTTACTCCAATATAGCCTTTTTTAGTCAGAGCTGGAACACTGGCAAAATTTATTCGCTCTCTAATAGTTGATAATGGAACCGTACCTTTTTGTATTTTTTCTCGTCTACTGATTTCTGCTCCTCCAACTCTTCCTGAAATAATAATTCTTATTCCCTTTGCGCCGCTTGTCATAACCCTCTCAGCTGTTTGGGCCAAGATTCTTCGGTGGGGAAGACGCTTGACCAATTGATCCGAAATATTTTTTGCAACCAAAAATGCATCCAAATTTGGCTCTTTAACAGCTTCTATTCTAATATCTATCTTGGGAGCCGCTTTAGAATTTTTCCGAATTTTCAGAAATTCATATAAGTAATCTTTTATCTCCTCCAAACCGCTTCCGCCCCTTCCAATTACCATGCCAGGCCTTGATACGTTAACTGTTAGTTTTAGACTATTAATCGACCTTTCTATCTCAATTTCCGACACTCCTGCTGCTCCCAACTTTGATGTTAGAGCTTTTCTTAAATTGTAGTCTGCCAAAAGGACATCTTTATATTTTTTGTCGTCAAACCAACGGCTGCTCCAATTATAAATTGGCCCCAGTCTTAAAACTTTTGAATTAACTTTTTGTCCCATGAGTTTCTCCTTTCGTTCCTAATATTATTTTAATATGGCTACTTCTTTTCTTGTAGGGATGCGCTCTGCCTCTGGTTGACGCATGAAATCTTTTAAGGGCAGGACCATCCCACACCTCAATCCCTTTAATAAAAAGGTCTTCCTTACTTTTCTTAGCATTATTTATCGCATTGTCTATCGCGCTTTTTAACACATTTTTGAGGACGCTTGCTCCTCTTTTCTGTGTTAAAGAAAGCGTATTCAATGCCCTGTCCAAAGAAAGCTTTCGTATGTTATCGGCAACTAATCTTACTTTCCTGGGACTTATTCTAACTGTTCGACTTATTGCTATAATTTCCATATTATGTTTTAGAGATTTCCCTTGCCACTACTCTTCCATGACTTCTAAATGTTCTCGTTGGCGCAAATTCACCAACTCTATGCCCAACCATTCCTTCAAGTATAAAAACCGTAATAAAGTTTTTTCCGTTATGAATAGACAACGTATGTCCGACAAACTCAGGCGGGATCTCGCTTGCTCTTGCCCAAGTTTTGATCGGACTTTTATCGCCCATTTGTTTTTGCCTCAAAACTTTTTTTAACAGTTTTGGATCTATAAACGGACCCTTTTTTATACTTCTGCTCATTTTTTTCTCCTTTGTAATATGTATTTGTTAGAATATTTTTTCTTTTTTCTGGTTTTTCCAACCGCAGGACGGCCGGCATATGTTTTGGGTTTTGTCATTCCGACTCCGCTTCGACCCTCTCCTCCTCCATGCGGATGGGCTCTGGGATTCATCGCAACTCCTCTGACTTTAGGCCGAATACCCATATGTCGACTTCGACCCGCTTTGCCCAAAACTTCATTTTTCCAGTCGATATTCCCTAAAGTCCCAACAGTTGCGTAACAATCTCCAGTTACTCTTCTTATTTCTCCGGATGGAAGCCTTAAATCAATATTGTTTCCTTCTTTTGCCTGAACAATAATTCCGACTCCCGCACTTCTTCCCAAAGTTGCTCCTCGGCCAGGCGAGAGCTCTACATTATGCACAACTGTACCCAAAGGAAGCGCTTTTAAAGGAAGAGTATTTCCTGTTTTGATCTCAACGTCCGGGCCTGATTTTATC
This sequence comes from Candidatus Levyibacteriota bacterium, assembly GCA_016204535.1. Taxonomy (GTDB): domain Bacteria; phylum Patescibacteriota; class Microgenomatia; order Levybacterales; family UBA12049; genus GWB1-37-8. The sequence continues at coordinate 17,824 of JACQKL010000030.1, forward strand.
ATATCATCTAGATTTAATCCAAGAGGACGAAGAATATATGCTTTTTCCCCATCCGCATAATGAATTAAGGCAATTTCGGTTGTCCTATTTGGATCATATTCTATACCGGCAACTCTTCCCTCAACCCCTATTTTTCGGCGTCTGAAATCAATAATACGCATAAAGCGTTTTTGCTCTCCGCCCTGATGTCTAACCGACACTTGTCCTGAGGCATCGCGTCCTGAATGTTTTTTTCTAATATATTTTAATTTACTCATATTTTCATTCTTCTTATCTCTTATTTTTTATCGCTTCCTTGTCCTCCAACGTCAAAAAGGGCAATTTTTTGACCTTTTTCCAATTTGACTGTTGCTTTTTTCCAAGGAGTTTTAACGATCTCCATTCTTCTTATACCTCTTCTGGCTGTTTTTCCTTTTACTAAAGAAACAAAAGTTTTTAAAACTTTTACTTTAAATCTTTTTTCAATTGCCTTTTTAATCGATGGCTTACTTGCTTCTGTTACGACTTTGAAAGTAAACTTACCTAACCCTGCATCCTGCATGGACTTTTCCGTTATGATTGGCGCAATAATTACATCTTGTTTCATATTATTCTTTTTTAATAAACGTATTTTTTATGGTATCTATTGCATCCTTCATTAAAAGAATTAATTTGTTATCCAAAACTCGGTAAGCATTGAGTGTATTTGCGCTTAAAATTTCAACTCCTTCAATGTTTCGGCTGGCTCTATAAATATTTTTTAATTCCTTTAACTTTGGCATCACCAACAATATTTTTTTGTCACTTACTTCCAAATTCTTCAGTATTTCGCACATTATTTTGGTCTTGGGAGCAATTGTTTCCAAGCCTTTGACAATTTTTATTTCTTTGTCCTTAAGTTTTGAGGAGAGTGCGCTGAAAAGTGCTTTTGTTTTCATTTTTTTTGAAAGATTGAGGGAGGGGTCTTTGGGTTTTGGGCCAAAAGCAATTCCTCCGTGAACAAAAAGAGGAGCTTTTCTTGAACCATGTCTTGCTCGACCTGTTCCTTTTTGCTGCCAGATTTTTCTGGTTGATCCATGAACTTCTCCTCTATCTTTAGTCTTAACTGTTCCTAATCTTTGATTTGCCAAATAAACTCTCACAGCTTGCGACATAAGAGGATTATTTACTTTAGCACCAAAAATTTCAGTGGGTAAATTTACACTTCCAGCTACTTTTCCTTTCGTGTCAAAAACAGAAGCAGTTAAACTTCCTACTTTTGTGGATTTTGAAACCGGAATTTTATTCTCAAGCTTAGAGATTTTCAATGGCGCTTTTTTAACCTTAATGACTTTTTTCGTTATCTTTTTAGTTTTAAGTTGTGGTTTTGAGTTTTGCGCTTTGCCCGCTTCGCCGCGAGGCGAGAGTTTTGAGTTTTTTTTAGTTGGCATTTGCAACTTCCTCCTTTACTTCGACTTTTTGTTCTGTTTTTACTTCCTTTGGCTTGCCGGAGCCTTCGGCGGAGGCAGCTTCTTTTTCATCAATATATAAAGGAATAAATTTTTTATCCTCGCCTACTTTTTTTAACATCAATAAATTATTTTTTCCGCCCGGAACTAATCCTTTAACTAGAATAAAGCTATTATCAACGGAAACAACTCTTAAATTTTTAACTGTCACTTTCTCATGACCCATGTGTCCTGCCATTCTTTTCCCTCGATAGACTCTTCCAGGAGTTGTAGTAGACCCAATCGATCCCGGCGCTCTTTCCCTATCTGATTGTCCATGAGTTCGGGGTCCCCCCTTAAAATGATATCTTTTAACTCCGCCGGCATAACCTTTTCCCTTAGATATTCCCGTTACATTTACTATGTCTCCCGGCTTAAAAATAAGGGACGCTTTAATTTCGTCCCCAATTGTAGGTAAATCTGTAGCATCGTCCGCAAATCTTACTTCTCTTAAAAATTGATATTGAGATTTTGTGCTCTTAGGACTTCTTTTCTTTTCTCTTTTCTGAAATCCCAGTTGCACTGCGCTATATTGATCTTTATCTTTAGTTTTTATTGCAACCACAACATTTCCATTAACACTTAGCCTTGTCACGGGAATGCGAATTCCATTTTGTAGGAATTTTTGCGATTGTTCGATTTTTTTACCTAATAATG
>JACQKL010000036.1 GCA_016204535.1 Candidatus Levyibacteriota bacterium
AGTAATTCATCGTTTTGAGAGAAAAGGCTTAAAACTTGTGGGCCTTAAAATGATTTCTCTAAACGATGCAATTCTTGATGAATGGTATGCCCATCATAAAGACAAACCTTTTTTTGGCGGTTTAAAATCTTACATGAAATCGCATCCGGTTGTAGCAATGCTTTGGGAAGGAAAAGACTCAGTCGATACAATTAGAAAAATGACCGGAATTACTAAGGCAAGAGAAGCAGAACCTGGGACTGTTAGAGGTGATTTTGCCATGAGCCAACAGTACAATTTGATTCACGCTTCCGAAACAATTGAAATTGCTGTTAAAGAATCAGCCTTAGTTTTCAATAAAGATGAAATTTTTGATTGGGAGAAAAAAGACCTTCCCAACATCTACCTCGAAGACGAACTAAAGTAAACCTTGATTGAAGCCCAAAATAGAAGAAAGAGTATCAACTCCACCAAAAAGCAATATTGACAGAGAGCTTGTAGAATCACTAATTGAATGTAAAGCAAAATTAGGGCGACAACCATTCCCATCGATGTAAAGATTAAAATTGCCTTTTTAAGCCATTTTTTATTATTCTGCAATAGCAAAATACCAAGAATTATTAATACGGTAAAATATATGCTGCCTAGAACAGCTATTGGAATTTCGTTAATGGTAGCATATTGACTGGTTAACACTTTTTCGCAGCCTTGCGTTATGGTGCAGGGAGGAGTAATGTTTTTGTAATGCAGAACTGCTAGAAAAGTTGAATCAACAAAGCCTAAGAAAGCAAAAAGCAAGAAAGAGTAGGGGATAAGATTATTTTTGAGTGAGTTCATCTTGGATTATTTGTTTAAATGCACTATAGCTTGGCGGATTTTGGATAAATTTACCATTGACAAAAAAAGTTGGCGTACCACTGATTCCGATAGAAACCCCTGCATTTTTCTGCTCTTCTATAAACTTTTTTGCGGCTTCTGAGTCAAGATCGGTTGTAAATTGGGATAGGTTTAAGTTTAGCTTTTTGGCGTATTCTACGAAAATGTCTTTAGCCTTTGCCGAGTCTGCCCACATGACTTGATTTCCATAAAGAAGATCGGACATTTCCAAAAACTTATTTTGTTTACGCGCTGCGAAAGACGCTTGTGATGAAAGTATGGCATTTTGGTGCTGTGGCAAGGGAAAAAACCTGTAAACGAGCAATAGTTTATCACCAAAATCTTCCTTAAGTTTTGTCACAAGCGGAGCATATTCTGCACAGGCAGGACATTGAAAATCAGCGTATTCGATTAAAGTGACTTTAGCTTTTTGTGGGTTGCCGGATACAATATCCTCTTTTACAACAGGCGGAGGATTGACCGTCTGTGAAGAGGTTGAAGGGGATGAATTGCCATTTACTAACGTCAACAATCCCCAAACAGTTGCAGTTAAAATGACAGTAACGCTTATCCAAATCCCAATTTCTTTTAATTTCATAAGTCCTATCTTGACACAAAACACAATAAAAATAAAGAGATATCTTTTTGTTGCGTTCTAACACAAAAGAAAGTAAAATGAGTTTACAAGATCGGGATGGAGTATGACGGTAGTACGTACGCTTCGGGTGCGTATAGACTGGGTTCAATTCCCAGCATCCCGACTAGAATTAATTGTCCCTATAGCTCAATCTGGATAGAGCATCCCACTCCTAACGGGAAGATTCCCAGTTCGACTCTGGGTAGGGACACTAGATGACGCGTGTAGAAGTTATTAAGTTTTTAATCCTTCGCAGTATTGGAAATTTTTTGGTGTTGTTCGCGATTTTCGGAGCATTAGCAACTTTCGGGCCAGCAATTTATTACGAAGTAAATTTTAGACTGGAAAAGTTGACAGGGGTTAAATACAAAGTAGTTGAAGAAACTTTAGGCTTAGGAAATGTTTCAAAGAAAACAACTGCAAAAACATTTAATTTTACAGACGTTTTAAGCAACCAAAAAGAAAGAATATTGATACCGATTGATACATCTTTTGGTATTTTGATACCCAAAATTGGAGCAAATGCTAG
>JACQKL010000035.1 GCA_016204535.1 Candidatus Levyibacteriota bacterium
ATCTGCAAACGCGGTTATTAGAAGTTCAAGCCCAAGCCTTTCGCGCAAGTGTCCTACAAACGCCACCAAATTCCTGTCTATCTTTGAGACTTCGAGTCTCTTTTTTGGGTCAAAATTGCTTCCATCTGGGGTTATAATCGTTTTTGCAATTCTTTTTCTTTCCGCACCATTTTTTACACGGCCTTCATTTATCCTTCCCGAACTATTCCATATAATATCCGCATTGTAGCAACACCACCTATCAAGAATGTGGTAAATATTATTTAGAATCTTATTGTCAAAACGATTTGGAGTGTAATCAACAGTATGGTATACGACTTTTTTTACACGGTTCATTTTCTTAAGTAGTAGCAAAACCGAAGTGTTTAAATTATCTACGCCAATCGCAACATCTACTATGTCTTTTGATTTTAGGACATAATAAAGTGTAAAAAAAACATCTTTAATATAAAGTAAAACTCCAGACTTAAATATAAAGGGAGATTTATAAGTCTTTTTAAGAACCCCCTCATTGTATATTTCCATTGTAGAATTTGATTTCTTGTCAGGATACAGGGGGTGGCCAATAAAAACAAGTCTTTTAGTTTTATGAAGTAACCAGTTTTTTAAGACTTGGCTTAAGCCTGTGGTTCTTTCGTGGGTGACAATGAGGACACTTAAACTCCTAAGACTTTTTTGAATCTCTTTTTCCATCATGCTTAAGATACCAATCAATCGTTCTTTTAATTCCTTCTTCCAAAGTGAAGGATGGGAAAAAACCCATAAGACTCTTTGCTTTTTCTATACTTACACTTCTAATTTTCTGTCCCTGGGGTTTTGTTGAGTCAAATATAATTTTCCCCTTGAAGTTAGTTAATCTAACGATAGACTTAACTAACTCCGCAATTGTAATTGGGTCGGCTGATCCTATATTTACAGGGTCGGCTGTTCCAAGCTTCTCTGCTGCAAGTACGACACCCTCCGCAAAGTCTCCAACATAGAAAAAATCTCTCTTTTGAGTTCCGTCTCCCCATACAACAAGTTCTTTTTCGCTCAAACATTTCCTTATTAATGAAGGGATTACGTGTCCATGTGAAAGATCAAAGTTATCGCCAGGTCCATATGCATTTGAGGATAGCAAAACTGAAGCGTTTAAGCCCTTTTCCTCTTTATATGCCCTTGCTAAAACAGTCGACATTCTTTTGGCAAAGCCGTATCCATAGCCTCCGCGAGCCGGCTCTCCTAAAAAAAGATATTCCTCCTTAAGTGGGGACGGAGCATCTACCGGATAGGCAACAGCAGAAGAAACACAAACCATTCTCTCTACTTTTTCATTTGATGCTGCTTCGAAAACATTTGCATCTATCAGAAGACAGTTCCTCATTTGAGTTGCGGGATGAGAACTGCTGTACGCAATTCCGCCGACATCTGCTGCCAGGTGCAGCACTATATTTATGCCCTTTAAAACCTCCTGGGTGTCATTATAGATTCTAAGGTCACAACTTTTACTTTTCGGGATAACAATGCTTTCTTTTAATACTCCTCTTTTCTCTATGAGATTTTTTACAACGTGGCTTCCTACAAATCCTCTTCCCCCGGTAACCAAAATTTTTTTATTTTTCCAAAAATCTGCATTGTATTTTTGATTTTGCATTCCTACCAATCTACCCTTCCTATCCATTTATCTTTGTTATAAGCGTACCACTTTATCGTTTTTCTAAGCCCCTCTTCCCAAGAATATTTAGGAGTCCAACCCGTAAGTTTATTAAGCTTTGCATAGTCAACTCGTAGCTCCTCTACCTCGCTTTTTCCTAAGCGTCCTCTTTTACCAGTGCCTTTGTTTATCAGTTCCTTATTTTTCCAATACCCTTCTTCTCTTCCGATTTTAATAATAAGATCGTACCAATCGCCTATTGAAATTGTTTCTCCATATCCATAAACATACACTTCTCCAGGATTGCCAAAAAGTGCTACGTTAATATGTCCCATTGCTCCATCTTCCACAAAACAGAAGTCTCTTTTTGGAGTAAGAGATCCAAGCTCTATAGTGTCTTTGCCTAAAGCCTGGGTAATAATTGTTCCTGTTATAAATCTTGGATTCTGGCGAGGTCCATAGTTATTAAACATTCTGGTTACAACAGTTGGAACACCATATGCACTGTAGAAATTGCGGGTTAAAAAATCTGCAGCTACTTTAGATGTTGCATATATACTTTGGGGATTAAGTGGAGACTTCTCATCTAGAATGAGCCCTCCCTTTTTATCAAAACGGTACTGGTCTTTCATCTCAGGATTTACGTTTCCATATTCTTCTGAAGTACCGGCAGTATCAAGCTTAAATATATCCATATCTAAATCAACAATTGTCTGAAGTAAATTTAACGTTCCTAGGGAATTTGTATTAAAAGTTTCATATGACCTTTTCCAAGACTCCCCAACATGCGCTTGCGCTCCAAGGTGAAAAACTATTGGTTTTGCTCCGCCTTCGCCTTTTACAATTTTCAAGACCTCTTTTATTGCTTGTTTATCTGTCAAGTCTGCGTGGTGAACTACTATTTTTCCTCTAAGGTGTGGGATATTATGAAGCATTCCTGAAGAAGTAGCTCTAATTAATATATGCACGCTTGCGCCATAATCAACTAATTTCTCAGTGAGATGTGAGGCGACAAAACCGTCTGCGCCGGTTACCAAAACCGTTCTATTTTTAAGTATCTTTTTTATGTCTTTGTCAGTTCTTTTCATAAAATTCTTTAATGCGTTGACAAATTGAGATTATATCAGAATCGGCAAGAAAAGTAGAGGATGGGAGCCACAAGCCGTGTGCCGCAGCCCAAAGCGAATTTGGAAATTTTTCTTGCCCTTTGTATGGTTTTGTTGTGTGAACGGCCGGATAAAAAAGTCTTGTTCCGATATTCTTACTCTTTAAATAGTGAGATAGTTTAATTGGATCGTCAACTACTATGTCTATAAACCACGGGGAAGTTTGAGTAAGGTCAGTCGGAAGAAACTTGACTTGTGCAACATTTTTGAGACAGTCTTGATAAACCCCGTACATCTCTTTTTTTCTTCTTAAACGCCACTTCAGCTTTTTCATCTGCGCAATACCTAAAGCCGCCTGAATATCTGTAAATTTAAAATTAAATCCTATTTCATCATGGTCCTGGGAATTCCTGTCAATCCTGCCAAAATCTTTTATCCTTATTATCTTGTCGCTAAGTTGCTTACTGTTGGTAACCAACGCCCCTCCTTGACCTGTTGTTATAACTTTAGGAGTGCTAAAGGAAAAGCTTCCAATATCCCCAAACGTCCCCAAATGCTTACCTTTATAGCGGCTTCCAAGCGCCTGAGCGGCATCCTCAAGAATAAAGAGCTTATGCTCTCTTGCAATAGCCATGAGTCTCTCCATATCTGGAGACCTACCGTTGATTGGGACCGACATAATTGCTTTTGTCTTTTTTGTTATTCTCCCAACTACTTCCTCCAAATTTAGACATAAATTTTCTCTTTCTATGTCAACAAAAACTGGTCTTGCTCCTGCCATTAATACCGCGTTGGGACTTGCAACCATTGTA
>JACQKL010000037.1 GCA_016204535.1 Candidatus Levyibacteriota bacterium
CCCCGCAACAACGAACCACTCGCTACGCTCGGGTTCATCGCTGCGCAGCGTATTGTATTTGAAATCAAAATACAAATGAGATTTTAATGGTTTCGTAGCGAGTGGTGAGGCAGGGATGAACCCTATGGTTCATCCCAGAAAAGTTCTCTATTTGTCATGCAGTTTTTCTACGTATATGTTCTCAAAAGCATAAATAAAAATTTCATTTATGTAGGTTTTACCAATAATCTTAAGAAGAGATTTTTTTGAACATAACAATCGCGAAGAGGTCTCAACAAAAACCTATGTCCCGCTTAATTTAATTTTTTACGAAGCTTATCGAAACGAAAAGGATGCAAAACGAAGAGAAAAATATTTTAAAACAACAAAAGGCAAAACTACACTTCGTGTGATGTTAAAAGAATTCCTAGAAAAATAGTTCCCACCACTTTTTCCAATTTGGAGGATTTTCTTTTCTGCCAGTTGGCGGATTTTGCGTTGATTCTCCCAAGCCTTCGGGAATAATAATTCTTTTCTCATCCTTCTTGACCATAAACAGTTTATCTCTGGCTTCTTTTTCGATAAACTCGGGAGTCTGGACAAAACTTAACTGCGATTTTAACTTATTGTTCAGCTGTTTTTGATAACTTAGCTCTTTTTCTGCTTTGCCAACAAAATCTTTTTTGTTCCAGACATCGAGGATCGAACGCAGAAGATCATTGACAATAAGCAAGAAGATAATAATAGTAATTGTGAATAAAATTTTTTTCATTCTTGACTTATAAAAAGATTGTTGATATTATAGGCTATCTAAATTTATCAAAGTTATATGAAAACAGTTAATGTCAAAGACGCACACCAACAATTTAAAAAATATTTAAGCGAAAACAAGCGCTCGGCCTCTACTATTGTAGCATATGGAAAAGATATTGAGCAGTTGGTCGATTTTTTGGAAACATTGTCCAAAAATCATCTTCATGAAGTCACCAAAGAAGATTTAGAAGCATTTTTGGCAAAAATGACCCAGAACGGCTACACTCCAAAATCTATTTCAAGAAAACTTAATTCTACGCGAACTTTTTATAGGTTTTTAAAAATAAACGAATATATAACCGATGACCCATCTCTTCTTGTCTCTCATCCCAGATATCAACTGGCGCCACCTAGGATTTTTACGCCAACCGAATATAGGGCATTAAGAGATGCCTCGCGAAATGATTTGAGAATGTATGCGATTATCGAACTACTCCTTCAAACCGGAATTCGAATTGGAGAACTGGCTAATCTTAAACTTTCCGACATGCGCAAAGAAGGATTGCATATTGCTCCTGTTGAAAAACACCAAGAGCGAATAGTTCCTCTTAATTCCCGAGCCAAAGAGGCATTGAATAGATATTTAGAGATAAGACCTAAGACAGAGGCAAGTCATCTGTTTATAACTAAATCGGGAAAACCATTCCTCATTAGAAATATCCGAACTGCAGTTGAAAGGTATTTTCGACTTGCCGAAATAAAAAATGCCAAAGTAAATGATCTTCGCCATACTTTTGTAGCTCATCATTTGAAGCATGGCGCTTCGTTGGTTTTAATTTCAAAAATCTTAGGACATAAAAGGATTTCAACGACTGAAAGATATCTTGAATACATTAAAGAACGAGGCAAAGAAACCGCAGTCTTATCGGAGCTGTAAGTTTAAGTCCGACTGTGGAAAGCTCATCTCTTTCTTGCTACTATCAGGCGAACTACAAAGAGTTTAGGGCAGCCATGATCTACACTCCAAAAGTCTACTATGACGCCCTTATTAAGCTGGAAACCAACTGTGGCGACGCGGGAGCCCGATTTATCAACCGCGTTTCTAGTCCTCCCACAAACCCAGTTCAAATTTTGGTAACCCAGTCTCAAATTTTGGGCGTTAACCACTTTAAGTCTTTGGGCGGAGGCATATTCACTTCCAAATAGCCATACTGGGTTACCTTCTCGAGTTGTTTTATCAAAGTGTTTAAAAATTATTGCAGTAAGAGTAGACGCTTGATCTGGAATAATTTCATCGATATCCTCTCCTAGTCCAGTTCTTTTTCTTAATTCTTCAACATCTCTTTTTACCAATACTTCTTGGGTGGCTAAATCTTTATTGCCGGTATTGGGAACAAAGAATCTTTTTGGGTCTCTATAGATAGCAACTTCTGCTTTTAATGAAGGTAATTTCAATAATCCATCTCCATTAATTATAGGAGCGAAGGGCTTTTGTGCTTTTATTTGGCCTTCAATTGTTTCTTTTCCATCTAAAATATAAAATTCTGTTCCATCTGTCTTCAGCATCTCCTTTTCTTTATCTGTAAACGGACGATATTCTTGAAGTTTATCTAACATTTCAGTAGGACGACTCTCATTTTCTACATTTCTTATTGTCATAAATCCATTTATACCATGCTATAAGTAATGGTCAATCTATGGTTAAAAGGTTAAGGTAACTTTATTCTAATAAAATTTTCTGCAAATTTGTAGCCTTTTTTCTTTCCCAACCTTCTTGCTCTTTTGGTCATTCTTTTTTCAATTGCGGGAAAATCGATAAATTGGCTTTTATGCAAAGACAAAGCTTTAATTTTTGTTTTAAAAGTATCTGAGATATCAACCAGATAATCCTCTTTTTCAAAACTGGTTAACCATAATTCCGTTACTTTGTGCGGCTTTAATCCTTGTTTTTCAAGATGTGGAAATGTCAGTCTATCCCGAGCAAGTGGAAAACAAGCATCCATCGTTGCCAAGGCTGCAGCTCTATGATCCGTATGGTTTACAAAACCGGAATCCGCATTATCTAATTTGGAAGTATAATAAAAAGTTGGGTCCATTGTAATAACAATGTCTGGCTTAACTGTTCGGATAATTTTAGCTATCTCTTCTTTCAAAACCAAATCTGCAACTAATTGAGTATCTGTGTGGTTTAGGAAAAAAACTTTTTTGACTCCGAGGACTCTAGCTGCTACCTCTTGCTCTTCGCGTCTAATCTTTACAAGCTTTTCGTGGGTCATTTTGGGATCTTCAGAACCACGGCTGCCATCTGTACAAATAACATAATAAGCTGTTGCTCCTTCTTTCGTCCATTTAGCCACAGTTCCGGACGCCCCAAATTCCATGTCGTCAGGATGCGCTCCTACGGCGAGAAGTATTTTGTTCTTCATAAAGTGCGTCTGCTTGGATTCGAACCAAGGACGTCTACTTTATAAGAGTAGCGCTCTACCGCTGAGCTACAGACGCGTGGGAAAAGTATATCATAAGCAGTATAAGTAATAAAAGCGGTAAAGAAGTTATAATCTTGCTCTTTGGGCGATTGCGGCTTCAATTGTTGCGGCGTCTTTCCCATATTTAAGACGGGATAATTCTCTTACTAACTCTGCAACTCGTGGATTAGCCAATGCTTTCTCGCGATTTAAATCCCGAGTTAAATCCATAGAGAAAGGGGTGACAGGTTCTCCACCAACAATAGTTTTGACATAAGTATTGTATCTCTCCACATTAATAAGATCTGCCTCGGTAAAAACAGGCTGATATTCATGCTGGAGATAGTTTGCATCCGTCACTCCAACCCTAAAAGAGATTAAGGTACCAACATTGCCAAAGATAGCATTTTTAACCTCTTCCTCCATTTGCCCAATAAACTGGTTTGCCACAATTAAATTTAATTTATATTTTCTTGCTTCTGATAAAATCTGGGCAAAGTCAGGTGTGGCAAAATTTTGAAACTCATCAACATACAAGAAAAAGTCGCGTCTTTGATCTTTGGGCATATCTTGTCTGCTCATAGCTGCAACCAGAATCTTAGGAACCAATATCAATCCTAAGAAGCTTGAGTTTTCTTCTCCAATTTTTCCCTTTGCCAGATTAATCAACAGGATTTTCCCCTCATCCATCACTTTTCTGAAATTAAATGCGCTGTCGGATTGACCAATAATATTTCTAATCATTTTATTGGTGACAAATCTTCCGAATTTAGAGACAATATAATCCAAAACTTCGGATTTATGGAAGTCAGAGGTCTGGGCGATCTGATCAGTCCAGTATCGTCTGATAATTGGGTCGGCCACTTTGGGTAAAAGTTCTTGCACATAATTTGCATCTGTCAAAACCCGAACAACTTCAACAAAAGTGCTGCCCGGTTCATACATGACTGTTAACATAGCATTTCTAATCGCGTGTTCAAACCTGGGGCCGATAATTCCCGTTTTATTAGGGTCAAAAAGCTTATACATAAGCCCGATGATTGAGGAAACAACATAATGTTTTTGCTCTTCGGTTTGGGCTTCTAACATATTAAAACCCATGGGTCTCGTAGTATCGGAGGGGTCAAAAAGAATAACGTCTTCTGCTCTTTTCGCAGGAATCAAGGGTAGAATATCATCTATCAAATCGCCATGCGGATCAATTACCGCCAATCCCTGACCGCTTCTAATGTCTTGCATAATCATATCTTTAAGAAATTCTGATTTACCGGTTCCGGTTTTTCCAATGATATACATGTGGCGTCTGCGATCATCAATATCCATATAGACAGGCTTGGCCAATCCTCTGTAGGTACTTTTTCCCAAATATAGTCCTGAGACTGGAATTGTGGCCGGGGCCGGAGCCCTTTTGGCATTCATCCAAAAAATATTAGGTGTAGTAATTGATTTATTTGGAAAATGAAAAAGTGTTGCCAATTCCTCGCTAGTTAAAACCGATGGACTGCCGGACATTGGCAAATAGCGGTAAATAAAATCATCCATAAACATACCCTTAAATCTAATTTTTTCCTTTTTAAAGGAATTTGCGCCTTCAAATTGGCTAAAAATACTCATAATATTAGCCAGATGAGCTTCAGCCTGCTCTTTGGAAGTGGAAGAAACTACCATTCTAATAACCGTATTAAATCCGGGCTTCCCTATCTTATTTTCAATTCCTTCCAGTTCTTTGCTGTCCGCAGAATATTTGGCTGTTTCGGGATTTGATTCTGTTTTTTTGGTCTTGGAAAGATAATTTCTCCCTTGTTTTTTCCAGTTGGAATCGGCTGGCGTAATTAAGATTTGAATAGCCGCTCCTTCTCCCTCTGTCATTTTAGCCAAAACGGATGTAATAGAAGATAAAGGGTCAACCGGTAAATCCTTGTATACTTTTATGGGCTTGTAATTAGAATTTTTAAGCTTTAAAGAGGCAAAAGCGACCTTACCTTCCCTTGAGAAAATATTGTATTCATTTCCTATAACCATGCCTTCTTTTTTAATACTATCTGAATTTACAATTTTTATCTCCGCATCCGGATAGGCGCCGTTAATTTGCTTTTCCACTAAGTCTTGTAGTTTTTTAGGGGTATGGACAAAAAAACGAATATCTGCCGGCATACCTACTATTTCAAAAGAGATATGAGACGGAAGTTTGAATAGTCCTCCCTTATCAATAGCAGCAAAGCTGGAAAACAATTGTTCGGCGGTGTCTATTTTTATTTCATTTTCCCGAGGAAGTGCTACTTGCAACAAAACCGACTCAAGGGATGCCTTCTCTCTTCCCCTGTTTTTGTACCAGGTGATTAAAAGTTTGGCTAAATAATATAAGCCTACGGCAATAATGCTAATGCCGATCAAAGTCAAAATAAAGTTTATAAAAAATGTAGCAATACTCTCTGAAAAATTCTGCATAAATATTTTAAATTTCAAAACCTAGCGCAGTCATTACTTTCTTGATGAGTACGGCAAGCCATGTACCCGAATCGTCACCGCTGCCTGTCTTAAGCTTGCTTGAAACTTCATCTTCCGACATCGGATAACTAGAGCTAGAAAGCCTAGTGGGAGCAGGAATCGATGGTCCTGCATGTCTTACACCTGCTTTTTCGTGCTCTTTTGTCAAATCCGGACGATCTACTTTTTCCTCAATTCCCATTTCCTTAAGTTCCTGACCAATATTGTGCTTTACCTCTGCCCCTGCTGGATTTAATTCGCCAGATTGAGGCGTATTTATTCCGGCTGGGCTTATTTCTTTATTTGGAGATCCAACAGGAGAAACAACTCCGTCGTCTGGAGGAACCTGAGCGGGTTGAGACGGAACTGATGTATTTTGATTTACTGTTTTGTCATCATTGTTCATATATAAACATAATATCACTAAAATTGTGACCACACAAACCTAAATTTTCTAAAAAAACTCAACGAGTTATTCGTCCCGCCGAGATGATTAGTCTAATAAAAGAAAGTGGTTAGTCTGACACCTTCCAGGTGTCGTCTCCAAACGCTAACTTCAGAAATAAAATGCAACGATTGTTACTTTATAAGTCTGTATAAATCATGTTTGCTTGCTCTAATCAGTAGAACTTTTCTAGCTTTTGTATCTACATCGTAAATTATTCGATCGCCCTTTGATACACGTATCGAGTAGTTGCCGACTTCCCTATCTTTAAGTTTTTCTATTCCCATTTTCGATATGTCTGTGGGATAAATTTTGAGCTTACTAATTGCTTTTTCGACTTGTGATTTACGTCTTTTGTAGAGAACTTTAAATTCCTTTAAGGCTCTAGAGGATTTAGGCAAAACTATGGCGTATTCATCTTGCTTCATTCCTTAAAAACTCTTCCCAATCCACAACTTTTCCTTCAGAGTAGAGCTTCCTGGCTTCCTTAACTATTTCTATATGCTCTAACAACTTCGCTGCATTTTTATTTAATCTTAGTTTTGCTTCTAGGTTTTCAAATAGAAGCTCTATGGAATATTGCGTCGGATATGTATCCTGCTTTTTTATTCTTGGAATTTCATTGTTGTTACGAACCTGCGTATACATAGCTACTCCTTTCTATTTTTCCCCAATTGTGCTTCTAACAACATTTTTAATGCTATAGCTGAATCCGTTGACATTATTATTCTCGAGACAACCGTTCCAGTTTGTTCATCCCCACTCTTATCTTGAGGATGTATAAAAACAAAATCTATAATTGCCTCCTTTGCGGAGGTGGTTGTCAAATTAAACAAGTTAGAATAATGTCCAGACTTAACTGATTCTGAAACATTAATTTTTATCTTTATTGCTTTTTGTATATCAGCCATTTCCTGCATTATATCATAACCAGTTTTTTAGTTCATTTCAATCACTCTATGTCGTACGACTTTTGATCTAAGGCATATTTCGAAATGAGGCTTTTGCAACGAAAAAAAGTATCAGAAAAAAAGATAAAAGGAAAAGACAAGAAGTAAAAGCGTAGAATAATTACGGAATAATTTCATTGTTAAAAAATTAATCTAATAAAAGTAGTTGGGTGATTTTCTTACCGAATTTCGCCAGCGCTTCTTTTTCTATTTGTCTAATCCTCTCTGCTGTTACTTTATATTTTCTGCCAATTTTTTCTAATTTTTGCGCTTGTAGTCTTTTTACCAAAATTTCTTTTTCTTTTTTCGTTAATTCCCTTGCGTTTTGGATAAAAGAAATAAAGTAATCCCACGTCTGACTACTCATACGTTCGGTTTCACCAAGCTGATTATACCACGCCATTCTTGTTTTCGATATTTAGCAAAAATATAACTTGAAATTACAAAATCATATATAATCTACTCATGGACGAATTTGCCAAAGAGTATTTTCAGAAGCTAAAAGTATTAACTCACGATTTTGAAGGCAGAAGGCTTGAACTAGCAAAATCAAGAATTAAAATGTTTGCCGCTGCCATTACCAGACAATTGCTTGAATTTGACGAAACCTTTGACCTTCTGATCGGTGCTGGAAATAGCGGCCTTTACATGACAAAAATTACAGAAATGACTTATCAATATTTAAATGCTGCTGTGCCCAAAATATTAAATATTCCCATAGTTAGATTTAAGGAAGACGGTAAAATTTTAAACGACAATTCTTTTTTATTACCAGAAGTAAAACAAATCTTAGGTAAGATTAATGCGATAAAAAATGTTCTTTTTGTTGATGATGAAATTATGCGGGCCATAACAGCTAAAGAATGTTTTGAGCTTTTACTTAAGGCGAATCAAAATATCTCGCATTTTGATGCAACCATAGTCGCAGAACATCATTTTTTTGAATGGCATTACAAATTACCTAAAGTTTCTATTCGCTTTTTCGCCTACTCTCCCCTAATCCAATATTTAAACGCCAATATTAGTTATTTTATTCCCGAAGATTTATACCAAGAAATATCTAAATATACCAAAGGTATTTCTTCCCATAATGAAATAATGGCAATTGTTATTGGTGGAGCTGTTAAAAGAATAAAACAACAGCCTTTTTATGATTCCTCTATTGAAAAAGTTTTACAAGAAAAAATCCCTAATTACGAAGAAAGAAAAGCAATATTGACAAAAAGCTTGCAGAAATTAGTTAAAGAAGGTGTGGATGAATATAGAACAGGTAAAATTACCTTTAGATTTTAATCTTATAAATTTATATTAATGATGCTTTTAAGGTAATAAGGGATGGAGAAAAGTTTGATTATAGAGAGGAAATGTTTTCAGAATGGGTTTTACAATTATAAAATATGTTGGCGAAAGTTAATTCTTTTGCAATTGTTGGCTAAATGTAAGGACTATTTCCAAATTTTCTCCTCCAACTTTTTTGCCTCTTTTAAGAAGAAACCCTTGATTTTTTCTATCTCAATCTTTTTAATCATTACGGGCATATCTGCTAACGTTTTTACTTGAAGTAAGTTTTGCCCAAGCTGTAGGGCATCGGCTCGCATCTCAAATTTCTCAAAGCTTTTTTCAAAAATATCATCAAAGCTCCAATCTTTTTCTTCCTGAAGAATAAAATAAAGATCAATAAAATCCCTTAATCTTGGATTAAAAGCAATAGTATGAGCTTTATTAACGGCAATATCATAAAGGCTTTCCACCAACATCCCATTAAGATTTCTTAGTTTCTCAATCGGCGTAAACGGATATTGACCAAAATCAATTTTATGCTTACTCCCCTTGCTGCCTGTTAAAAAAAATGTATAAAGACCAAATCCATGCTGGAATTGAATCTCCTTTGCATCAGATTTTTTAGCAGCTAAATTAATAAATCTCTCAAGTTCGTCAAGATTCAGCTCCTCCTGCGTAAAAAAATCCAAATCCTCCGAAAGGCGATGTTTCAAGTAGAATTCGGACAGAGCGGTTCCTCCGCCTAAATAAAATTTTTTAACCAAAAGAGTTTTTTTAAAAAGAAGAAGAATCTCTTGCTGAAAGGAATCTAAGATTGTCTTGGCCATAAAAGAAATTCAATAAATTCCCGCCGTTTGGGATCAAGACGGACTCTTAAGTATTTCCAGTTATCGGCTACTTCCTTTTTTTCCAGCCTTTCTCCATCCAGACCATAAGAAAGCAACTGCTCTAACCTCCAAAGTTTATATTGTTTGGGAAATTTTTTAATATATTTCTCGTCAACTGACCAGTTATACATAAGCTAATTATACCACAGCATGCTATTATAATAATTAGTATGCTTGCGAAAGTTAATTCTTCTGCAGTGGTCGGTCTCGATGCGGTTTTGGTCGAAGTTGAAGTAGATATTGCCAGTCAAGGCCTTCCATCCTTTACAATTGTCGGACTGCCGGATAAAGCAGTTGAAGAATCAAGAGAAAGAGTGCGATCGGCAATCAAAAACTCCGGAGCTGATTTTCCTGCCAAAAGAATTACAGTGAATCTTGCTCCTGCCGATTTACCCAAAGAAGGACCATCTTACGATCTCCCCATTGCCTTGGGAATTTTACTAGCTAGTGGACAAATTCAAGCTAATATTAATGACGCCATCTTTATGGGAGAACTATCGTTGGATGGAAGACTAAGACATACCTCAGGTGTTTTGCCCCAAGCGCTTCTGGCCAAAAGTAAAAAGTTAAAAAGGATTTTCCTTCCCCATATAAACGCAAAAGAAGCAACAATTCTTAAAGGTATACAGATTTACCCTCTCAATACTCTTCTTGAACTTTTTTACCACTTAACAGCTAAAAAAATAATTAAGCCCCAAAAACACCTAAATTTAAAAGATCATTTTAGAAATGAGGCATTTGAATTTGATATGAATGAAATAAAAGGACAGGAGGGTGCAAAAAGAGCCTTGGAAATTGCCGCCGCAGGCTCGCATAATATTTTACTCAAAGGCCCTCCCGGAGCCGGAAAAACTCTTCTGGCCCGCACACTCCCCTCTATTCTTCCCACTCTTACTTTACCGGAGGCTTTAGAGGTGACAAAAATTTATAGTATTTCAGGACTTTTGGATAGCAGATCACTTATTGTTGCCCGACCTTTCCGTTCTCCCCATCATACCACTTCCCATATTGGATTAATCGGAGGAGGA
>JACQKL010000038.1 GCA_016204535.1 Candidatus Levyibacteriota bacterium
CCGGCAACCAATATTTTTTTCATATAAATACAAGTTTAAAATAAACGCCTCTATTTATCAACTTGTCATGACTTTCATAGCCATGCTTAAGAAGTGTAATTATTGCGGCGATAAGCAATTTGTTTCTTAATAAAAGACCTGATTTTTGTCAGATACGGAATTCTTTTTAAATAAGGTTTAATACGGTCGAAATTATTTAGATACCCTCGTTTTTTTATATTTGATAATTTTTGAAGATGTTTTTTGTATGTAATTGTGCGTCCCAAAAAGCCGGAAGTAATGAGATCGCGAAATTTTTCCATATTTATTTTTCCGGAATTAGAAATAATATTGCTCCTAAAAGCAGTATCAATGAGTTCAATGGCGCAATCAGGCAAACGAAAAACCTCAAACAGGGAAGCGGCTTTTAAAATACGGATTTCGTCCCAATCGGACTGTAATAATTTTTTGTTTTCTATTTCGGCTACGGCGTCGCGGAAAAATATGGCCTGACCCATAATAATTTGGCCATAAGGAGCAACGCCGCTAGGGCTAGGACTCGTGCTGTCTATGCCCGGGAACGACTTATTCGCATGGCGATACAGATTTAAATCGTATAATCTGAAACCAAAAGGCCTTAAAAACTGCTCTATTTCGCTAAAACCCCTGCCCTCTCCGCGCCAGGGTGAAAAAAATATTTCACAACTGATTCCAAGGACTGTTTTTTTTAGCTGCTTGACCGCTCCTCTAAGAATATCGAGTTCGGCGCCCTCGGCATCAAGTTTTATAAAATCAACATCGGGTATTTTATAATCTTTTACAAAAGAATCGAAATCTACAGTATTAACAATTGACGTTTTTCTGGTCTTTAAACTCACTTCATCCGGGAAACGACTAACTAATTTAGGGTCCGCAGGATAAAGACCCGAAGCGGCCGGTGCCTGATGATAGAATGTGTAAGAACCCTTATCCTTATAAAGGGCAACCGGGTAAAAATGAGAATTTGATTCGGGACTTAAAGAATCATTTAACATTTTACATTCTTGAGAATCCGGTTCGAAACCAATAAATCGAGCTACGTTGCCATAATTAGTCCAGTGGTATTCAAGTCCGCCGCGCGCGCCCACATCAACAACAACTAAAGGATTATCCTTTAGAATCTCGTTTTTTACAAGGTATTTGGTAAACCGGGGATTAAGAGAAAATGACGAATATATCATCAAAAGATTAATTAACCTTAAAGCGCCCTTCTGGGCTCAAAAAATTTTCTTGAGTAAATATTGAATGTCCTTTAGTTTTGTCTTTTTCTCGTCTGAATAATTTTTTACCTGCAAAAATTAAACCGCGATAGATAGCCATTGGAATTGAATACGTTACGGCCATAATAATTTCAAAAACAGAAAAATCGCTAAAAAAATCAGAAATCAGTTTTCTGCTTTTTGAAACATTCGAGAATGAAGGATGGAGGCGGCACCGGAAGAAATGAATAAATACTGTTGATAATGCCTCCGCTCCCCGGAAAATTTTCATCCCCCGATAAAATCCCGGCCATTTTGACTTGTAAATAAATTTATATATGAGCATAAAATAATAGGAATCCTTGAAAATTTCATAGACCGAATCACGATTACTCTCAAAATACTGATTCTCCCAGTGTGAAATCTTTATGTAGCTCATCGAATCGTCAAAAATGAAATATTTGTATCGCGTAAGAATTTCTGGAAACAACATTGAATCTGTACCATACCCCCTCCTAAAAAACTCCCGCAATTCCTCTGGGATGGATTTGGACGGATTATGGTAATAATTTTGAGTATGGTAGTCTCCAGCGCTCACAAGATCTTTATTTCTCACCAACGCATATCCACTTATATAGAGAAGTACCGGTCTATACATGCGCTTCATAAACCACTTGGCCGAATATACTCTTGAAGGAAAATCGGTCTCGGAACCGTATTCAAACTTACCGTCGCTAACCTCAGACAAACTCACCACTTTCGGTACAACACCAGCAGCATCGGGATGCTCCGAAAAATTACGCACTCCATTTTCTATGTAATCCTCTTTAAGCCAGTCGTCTGCTCCTATCATCATAGAAAAATCTCCCCGTGCGAGTTTAAATAATTTTGAGAGACTCTCCGAAAGACCGACCCTCGCGTCGTTCTTAAAGTATTTTACCCTGGAATCCCGCGCTATATATTCCCGTATCACTCTCTCGCTGCCGTCGGTGCTCGCGTCGTCAAGTATCACTATCTCCACATTTCTATGAGTCTGATTCAGACAACTCTCAAGAAGCCGGTGAATGTATCTTTCCGCGTTAAAAAAGGTTGTGCAAATACTCACTAATGGATTTTTGTTCATACCTTTATTATCCATTAGTTTATCAATTGTTTGAAAACTGGTTTTTCTTAAGAATTTGGTATCCCTTAATTAACTCGGCGATTCCATCCCGTAGCGGCACCTCGGTCTTAAATCCCATCTTTTCTATTTTAGCGTTGCTGACAATGTAATTTCTTTTGTC
>JACQKL010000039.1 GCA_016204535.1 Candidatus Levyibacteriota bacterium
AATTTCATTTGACAGAGCCAGTTATAATATTGGCGATACAGTTTTAATGTCCATACAAACAACTGTCCCAAATATTTTTGTTGATATTGATGCCTCAATTGCTTCTGGTGGCAAGGGATATAGTGGTTCTACTTCATTAACTACTGATACAAAAGGAGAAATTAGTTATAAATTTCCAGTGTCCTCATCCACACCAGATGGCATTTATAAAGTCAATGCAAAAACAAATGTTCCGGGATGCGATGCAGTTTCTAGTTCAAATTCTATAACAATTAATTCAGGAGGCGGATATTGTGGAGATAAGTTATGCAATAATAAAGAAAGTTCAAATACCTGCCCAACTGATTGTGGAGATGTTGGTGATGGTTATTGCCCTTCCTCAAAAACATGTTCCGACGGAAAAACCATGCCTTGTGATAAATATCTAGGAACATGTCATTGTGCGCCTTGTGAATTTGACCCCGGAAGAGTCCCTCCTGGTTGCACTCAATCATCAGACTCATCTACAGCAGTATTAAGAGTAAATTGCGATTTATCATGCCCCCCACCACCGTCAGACATCTCAGTTTTAAAGCAGAAGTGCATTGACAATGGCGGAAATCCGACATTAAAGACAACTTACAATGGATGCAATTACTTTGATTGTAACTTTGCAGATGAGGAAAATTTCTATACCGGCCCAGACAGATGCTTCACAGAGAAAGAGCTTGAAGAGGTAAATGCAAAATGTACAAAACTGGGGTTGCCCATAAAAATAAAAGTGCATGGAGATTGTAAAATAGCAAGTTGCACCCAAAAAGAAGAAAATACAAGGTGTGCTGTAATATTGTCAAGTGAAAGAAAATCAATAGAATCCGAATGCAAATTGCAAGGTTTACAATTAATAAAGAAATTTGATGAAAAAGGCTGTCAAAGATTAAAATGCGGAACTCCAGATGATTGCGACAAAGAATTGCCAGAAGCTGCCTATAATGATTGCAGTCTTAAAGGCGGAGAGATCATAGTAAAGAAGGATGTGAACGATTGCATTACATCTACAAAATGCATTACTCCTAGTGATGAAAGAGATGATGCAATTGGCGATATTTCAGTATTGCCATCAAAAGCTGAATTAACACATGTTGCCTTAGAATTAACAGAGGTTTCAATTGAGCTTGAAAAGCTTACCGAAGAAGCAAATAAAATCAAAGATTATTATGGATCTACTGACAGTCCTAAAGAGGAAATCTGGAGCAGAGTAGTTTCTGCACTACAAACAATGTCTAAAAGGATAGAGGAGATACAAAATGATTTGAGAGACATAGTTGATTCTGATGAAATTACAAAGGATAATGTGCTTACAGTAAAAGCATCATTGATAGGAGTAAGCAATGCATTTGATGATGTGTTATACTTAATGCTGTCTAGCAAGATTGAAGCTGATGTTAGAGAAGAAAAGGAATGCGAAACAGCAGATGAATGCTTTGATAGGGCATTTAGAATATGCCAACCAACTTCATTTAGCCCTGATCAAAATACTAATGTAAAAATAACAGGCTTAGAAGATGGAAAATGTATATTAGAGGCTGAATTAGATGAAAAGGCAGCTCCTCCTGAAGGCACAATCCCTGGTGTAGGTCCTCCGTATACAATGACATGCAATGTAGAAGATTATGCATTAGGTATAGACAATCCAGAAACCTCAATATTCCCGTATTGTGAAGGTTCTATGCTTGAATTAGTAAAATATTATAAGACTCAAGAAAGTCCTAAGATACAAGAACAAGAGCAAATAGATGAAGAAGCTATATCAGAAGAACAGGCATACATTCCAGTAACAGGACAGGTTATTGCTTATCTTGAGGCTAATCACGGTCCAAGAAATTGCGTCGGAAAACTCGAATGCACTAAGATTTGTGACAAAGAACCATATACTTGCATCGGCTATATAGATAGTTGGCTTAGAACAAACTCTGGCCCAGGTGGAGTAAGATCAATAGCAGAATTAAATAATTTCTGTTCAAGCAATAAAGAGATATGCAAAGAATGGCTACTTTCAAGAGGGATTACATTGCAAGAATTGCAACAATCTAAGAGCTATTCAACAGGCCCAATAACAGGCTTCGCGATAAGGAGATAAAGATAAGGAGATAAAATTATAAAATGAATCGCAATAATAAATTGTTGATAATAATATTATTAGTTGCAATAGTCTTAATAGGAAGCTGTAAATCATTAATACAACAAAAAACGCAAATAAAATCAGAAAAAGATGCATCATCGGCAACCTCAAATTTGACAGATACTATAGACACTGTCTCAACTAATTTAAAAGATGTATCAAGAACACTTGGACGTTAACTTAGTATTCTCAAAAATGAAATTTAGACCCTTCCTAAATTGCCGCTCGGGGTTGATTTTTATTATATTTATTATATTTGCTCCAAGCATTATATTTGCCGCTACAGTAATAAAACAACAGTCTCCCCCACCCATAGTTATAAACGATATTCAAATTTATCCTTCTGCTTTTAGCGCAACTGTAACTTGGAACACAGATGTTCTGTCAAATAGTACTGTTGGTTATGGTGAAAGCTCATATTCTTATTACATAAGCAATAGGGAATTAAAAAAATCTCATTTAGCCTTATTGAATTTTAGAATACAGCCCAATATCAAGTATTTCTTTTTTGTAGAGAACTGCCTAAATTCCTCATCTAAATGTGTAAGAAGCAATAATCTATCTTTTAATGCTATAAATTGCGGTGAGTCATGGAGGTGCTTTAATAATACTAATATAGGCTATGTTAATGCTAGCTGTACCTGGGACCATGACAGCATTAAATTTTGCGAGAGTGGTTGTGCTAATGGGATGTGCAATAATCATAAAGACAACGGAATTCTGTACTTAAATTCAAATCCCAGAGGCGCTTCGGTTTTTATTAATGGCATAGTTAAAACAACAACCCCAGATGTGCTTGTTAACTTGGCTCCAGGCTCATATAAAGTAAAATTCTCAAAAGATGCATACGAAGAATTTTCTACAGAAGTAAATGTATTGCCTGGAAAAATAGTAACTCTAAAATCTACTTTGAAAATAAAACTAGTGTGCAATGATACAGACAACGGAATGGATTCATTCACTAAAGGATTTGCTGCAGACCCTTTCAAGAAGTTTGTGGATAAGTGCGTAAATAAAAA
Source organism: Candidatus Levyibacteriota bacterium (assembly GCA_016204535.1). Lineage (GTDB taxonomy): Bacteria > Patescibacteriota > Microgenomatia > Levybacterales > UBA12049 > GWB1-37-8. The sequence continues at coordinate 3,181 of JACQKL010000039.1, forward strand.
CACATTAAATGAAAGCATATGCGATGGAAAAACATCATTGGCTGAAACAAAAATAATTAAATGCGATAATGGTTGCAGTAAAGGAAAATGCAAAAAGGCAACCAATACCAATACCCAAACAAAATCTACTTCTCCAGCTTCTTTAGGTTTGATTCCCTTAATTGTAATTGCTCTAATATTTTTATTTTTGTTTATTAAAAAAGTTAAAAAAGGAAAATTAAATTTTAAGAAAATAAAAGCAAAGAAAAAAGGTAGGATTTAAACTCTGGCCTTATACCTTCCACGGCTTTCTACCTTTTCAAGCTTTTTTATTACCTCATTATAATTTTTGCTTGCCTTGTAGCCTTCAAGAATTAATTTAAAACTTTCTTCTGAATTGTTGTAGTGTTTGCTGTTTAAGGCTTGTTTCATCAAATGCAGATCAACAGCTTTGTCTTCTATTTTTTTTGAAATAAATCCCAACCCAAAATCAATGAAATAGACTCTGTCATCTTTTAAAATCATATTTGATGTAGTTAAGTCACTATGAATAATGTCATTGTCATGAAGCCTTGCTATTGAGTTGCCTATTTTTAAGCATATTTCTCTTCTATTTTTTAAATTGTCAAAAATATCCTTCAGTCTTTTTCCATCAATGTATTCCATAATCACTTTCATGTTTTTGTCGTCCATCTCAAAAACTCTTGGCACATAAATTACTTTGCTTGCTTCTTGCAATAATTTTGCCTCCCTTCTCGTAGGATATTTTCTTTTCTCTATGTCAATCTCTGGGATCCTATAACTTTTTTTTATTCTTTCCTTGATTATTTTATTGTGTTCTAGGTATAGAATAGCTTCAGCTCCTCTCTGGATTATTTTCATAAACATACTCTAAATAGAAAATTTATATACCTTTTTATAATGGTATTTATATGGAACTGCTGCGTAAATACTGCCGGTAATGAATATGAATGCTAGAACTAAAGCTATTAACCTCTTTTTCATATAACTGTAGCTATATTTTTCTATAAAAACTTATCGGAGGCACGAATGTACGAAATACTGTAGAAATTTAATAATTACAACTCTATTATTTTAGTGATTTCTTTTCTTATACTTGAGATTTCGTCTATCGAGATTGTGTTTATCATGTATTTCAGATTTTATACCAAGTTTCATAAGCAAGGAATATACAGCAAAATACTCACAATAGTATTTAGTAGTTGAGATCCACATATTGGATTTATTTTTTATAAATAAATTTTCAAATAAATTAAAAAAATATTTTGGTATATAAATCATTCGAGGTTTTCATTGATGTTGCTTATGCTGGAACTTACAGAGTCAAGGCTTTCAGACAAGTTCTCGACATTCTCTATTACATCCCTGTCTGATTTTATTTTTGTTTTGTCTGAAATGTTGCAGCCAGAAATTCCTATTACTAAAACCAAAATCAAAATTGTTACAATTATCTTTTTCATTTTCTAAGCCAATCTCCTATTGTTCTTATAACCTGGCCTACAATCCCAAATTCACCGAAATCCTCTTGGCGTTGTTCAAATCCTTCATCGAATTCTTGGTTAAATTCTTGGTTATACTCGTATCCAGGTCCCGAGCCGCTGCACTCTTGATAGTTCTCTGTTCTGCTGCAATAATCACGGCATTCTTCTGGACTTCTGCAGCCACCAGGCCCACTAAAATCACCACCAAATTCTTCTTCAAATCCACCTTCGCCAAATTCACCTGGTGATCTTCTAAAATTTCTAGAAGGACTCTCAAAACCTTCTGGAGGAATATGTTCTACGAGTCCATATTTTTTTGCAAACTCAAGGCATTCTTCTCCATGTTCAGGTTTTGAGCAATATTCTTCGCATTCTCGAGGACCTTTACAGCCACCAGGCCCTCCGGTAAATGTTCCTTCTTCAATGGCTTTTTGAATTTCGGGAGGTGGCAAATTTTCAGTAAATCCATTTTCTTTAGCAAATCTTAAACATTCTCTCATATTTTCAGGAGTGGAACAATAGTTGTCACATTCTCTTTGACCTTTACAGCCACCAGGCCCAGAAAATTCTTTGAACTGTTTTTTCATGATTTCAACCATCTCACCCTTACAATGCTTAATAATCCCTTCATCACTTGTTTCCACAAAGGCATAGTCATTAAATCTGCATTCCATCTCAGCTTCCTTCCCAAAGAAATTTCCCCGTGCTTCAACTACACATTCTTTTTTGTATAGGCCCCTGATTTCAACTCTTATTTGGCCTCCAGGAGGCCCGGGTGGATTCATAGATGCTGGTTGGCATATTCTAAATGCCCTATCAAAGCAGCCTTCATTAGTTCCGCAATCTCCGCCAAGCTCTCCGCTTGCTTCTATGCTTATCTTTTCGTCAATGCCCGCAGTTTCTAAAGTTTCTAAATTGCCTACAGGTTCTCCGCCAAGCATCACAAATGCAATATCTTGCAGAACTACTCCATCTATGTAAGACAAATCTCTTTTGAATTTATTAATATCAGCAGTGCTCAAGCCCCTTGCATTTTTTCTTAGATCTTCTCCTATCTTGTCTATTCTTTCTTGAGCAGCCTCAAACATAGTTGCTACTCTTTTGAATTTTTCTATGTTTACCTTGTCGTTTTTTCCTTCATAATATTCAGAAAGCGCTTCTGATTGCTCTGCCAATTTGTCAAGTTCTATTTTCAATTTTTCTAGCTCAAGGGCTATTTTTATTAGCTTTGTTGAGCTAGGAACTGTTTTTACTCTTTCATATTTTATCTCGTTGCTGTCTCCGCGCCTTACGCATTTAACAAAATTTACACAACCATCTTGCCCAGTTTTCACAACAAGTTGGCCGCCCTCATCTTCAGCACATCTATCATAAGCCTCTTTTGGAACTACTTTTTGGCATTCTTGTTCAGAAATTCTGTCAGGTCTTCCTCCTGGTCCAAAGCCTTGTCCACTAACACATCTTGGTCTTGCACAACCCCTTTCATCAAACTCCTTTACTAATCTACCATTACTTTTGCCGCATTCTTCTTTTGCTTTTCTTATTTCTTCAAAAGGAAGTTCAGGACACATCTTTTCTCTTTTTGGAGCGCAACTAGGAATATCACAACCAAGGCCTCTTTTTACCACAAATTCAAGGCCCTGTTCCTTACATCTTCTTTCTATCCTTTCAAATTCAACATGTAATGGGCAATTTCCGCCAAAACCGCCTCTTTTTTCTTCATCAGAATAACTGCATCTTGCAATATTGCATCCATTAGGAATATTATCTATTACTTCTCTGCCGCCAGACTCCTCGCACTGCTTTTTTAAGTCTGCTGGCAGATTAGCAGGAGGGCATCTAGGACCAGAGCCTTCGCAATGAATTCTATAAACACCAGTTTCATCCAGTTCAGTCCCACAACCTTCAGCAACCTTTATTGGTGGAGGAAATTCACCTGGTGGCTGTTCATGTTCTTCTCCAGGAGGCTGTTCTGGTGGAGGTATTTGTTCTTCAGGAGGAGGCGGCTGCTCTTCAGGAGGAGGCGATTCTTGGGGGGGCTGTTCAGGAGGAGGTATATTTTCTTCTTGAGCCCTAGACCCAATAATACCAACCAATATACCAAAAATAGATA
>JACQKL010000040.1 GCA_016204535.1 Candidatus Levyibacteriota bacterium
AAATCCCTTTAAAACTCTATTTAAGGATAAAGTTTATTATACAACGTATTTTCCCTTCAGTCAATACCCCAAAATAAAAATAATCAGTATGTAGTTGTCAGCTGTCCTTTATTAGTTAGTAACTGAAGCAACATTAATCCATTCCTAACTTCTTTTACTTTTTCTAGTATCATCTCCCTAACAATAATTGTACTTTTATTTTCCTTAGCATCATATCGGATTCTTATTCTAACAATGCCCTTAAGTTCAAAATTTTGCTCTCTCACATTTGATCTTTGTTTACTTCCGCTATATACTACATTGAAATAATTACTTGCAAGTATTTTTATAGGATCATTATTGTATTGGACTGAATAAATTCTAAATCGGTCTAGTTTTATCTTTTCTCTTTCACGGACATCTAATTTTAAATAATTTCCCGCTTCATCGTTAACAACATAAAAAGCGTCATTCTTCTTTTTGGTCAATGTATTGTCGGATCTTGTAACTGTTGTCGGATTTATATCTGCGCCTACTACAACCAAATCCTGCTTGCCCTGATCGATAAATATTTTTGCTTCGGGCGGGGTTTTGTCAATTTTTATCTCCAGTTCTTTTGGATCTTCTTCATTGCCCGCATTGTCTACTGATCTAAATTTTAATTTATTAATTTTCTCTTCTGTAATTATAAAAGGTCCGTCGTAAACATTAACTGTTTCACCATTATCCAAAGAGTATTCTGTTTTTAAAATTCCTGAACCGGTTGATTCGTCCTGCGGAATTAAAGTAACCTCAACATCTGATTTAAACCATCCGCTATTACCTAAAGTTCCGTAAATCTGGAAATCTGTTGTCGGAAGAGTTTCATCATAAATTGCTTCACCACCTAAATTACTTGATTGACTAATTTCATTGTCTGTAACTCCATCACCATTTTCATCAATCCGCAATACGGGCGGGATGTTAGAAGTCGTATTAAATTCTGTCTCGCCTGTTGTTGTCTTTTCCAAAGGAATATCTTTATACAATATTGTCTGAATATTTTCATCATCCTCATATTTTCTGATTTTGAAATCAAAACTTCCTTTATCTATTGCTTCAAATTTTATATTATAAATTCCGTCATTGGGCAACCAGATAAATTTAGCGTTATCTAAAGCATCATAAGAGCTGCCGGGAATATTTTCTTCAAAATCTCCACTACTTGTTGGTCCCGTATGTTGACCTTCCGAATCATAAGTATGAATATTAACCGGTGAATGTACGGAAACTCTGGTACCGCTGAAATGATAAGGCAAAACGGAAATTCCATTAGGCAACCAATCGTTTCCTTCAAGAATATTTTTTACCAAATTTAACGCAGATCCGGAAGCAACCAGTTCACCATGCTCCTGTTTAGTATAAAAAACCTTAGCATTTCCTAATAATGACTTATTAAGATCATTAAGTGAAGCGCTAAAAAGAGGCACTGTTTGGTCTCCATTTATAGTAAAACCATCTTTCTTTTGAGTCATAAAACCGAAAAAATTTTTTACGTTTTTTTCTCTGATTTGACCAAGAGTCGGTAATCCTGAACCAACAATATTGACAACCTCAACATTATTGGTAATTGCTAAAGAATTATCCAAGCTATGAAATAATTCGCTGGGATTAAAAAGACCGGTATTATAGTTCAAATTAGTCAAAAAAGATTTAAGTTGATCGTAATTTAACGGTTGACCGTTATATGAATAAGGATAGAAATGATTTTTGTCTTGATTATTGTAAAAATTAAAGTATTCTTGAGACGGAGCAAGTTCGTAACCGCTGATCATATTTTGAATAATATCCTTTACTTCCAATGGCGCTACACCCAAACAAGTAATCTTATTAATAAAATCCGTTATGAAGCTTTGCTTGGTTAAACATCCTCCGAAACGCAAATTCTTTAAAAAATCTACTGCTCCCAAATGCGGTGTACCCAATGTAAATAATTTCCTTACATTTTGAGCATGCGCTACATCTACAATATAATTTCGAGCAACTAAACCTCCCATCGAATGGGAAACAATATCTACTTTTGTGGCGCCTGTTTGCTGTTTTATTTCATTGATTTTTTGGTCAAGAAGCGGTACTGTTAATGAAATATCTTTTCGCCAGTCATATGGAAAAACGAAAAAATCTTCATTAAGAGCATAGTCATTGGAAGTAAAGAAATTAATTGTGTCGGTATATCCGTCAAACAATGTCCCTGACAATACAAGATCTACCTCGCTCGTCTGCCCATCCGTCTTCATTCTTAATATGTCGAAATAATCGTCGTCTCCCGGCAAACCGGCTTGGAAACTGTTTATCCAAACTTTTTCATCTGCTTGATAATTATTAAAATATTTTTCTCCATGACCATTATCCTCATACCACACCAAGGGATCTACTGTCTTCAATTCCGATCCTCCAATGCCAGGAATAAGAATAAGAGGTGTTTTCGGAGCGGGGGTTGGAGTCGGAGTAGGAGTGAGAGTAAATATAGGCGTTGGGATTGAGCCTGGATCATAATCAAAAGCTATCTCGAAATTATCAATATTCGCAGACCATGGCGTAGCAGAAGAGTTGTTAAGACGCCATGTCATTCTATCCGCAAAATTAGATGGCTGAAGACAAGATGCTTTAACAGCTTGGGGATACCCCAATAAAGTAACCTCTGTAATAAAATTTTGCGTAGCTATAGCATTGCCATTTAAATACCATAATGTCCAGAGATTGGATGGCCATTGACAATTTGATGTAGCCGGCTTTTGCAATGATAAGCCTACAGCAAGAGCAAAGGGTTCAATTTTTGATTTACCAATTACGCGTATTCTAACCTTATTAATTATCGATCCCTGTGGTATTCCAAAATCAACATAGTCACCAAAACCTTGAAAGTATAAATTCGCATAGTGATCTGCCAATGCCCTATCGCATGTCAACCCGTCAGTAACAAAACAATTATTAAGATTTGTAAAAGGCACTGCACCGTCAGTTGTGACAATATTGGCGCTTCTAAATGGAGTTGTTGCGGCAAAAGTAGAATTAACAAAAAAACTAAAACAAAAGATGAGGAAAACAAAAAAAATAAAGCCACCGATGAATAATTTCACTTAATTTAATATAGTAATATAAACTATCCTGTCGCACAAGAGACAAAATACAAAACCTTGAGCAGAAATTAATCGAATAATAAGTCGTCATGAAATTTTCAATGAATCTAGAATGATCTGTAGAGGAGAGGAATTATCGAGTTACCGATATTACCGGCGTTGTTGATCCTATAGTCTCCGCTGTGGCTGTGACAGTTATTCTATTGTTGCTACTTTGGTATATTGTATACCCTGTGTTATATGGTGTTCCAGCAGTACAAATAGCTTCGGTTACAGGCACACCAGTACCTGTCTGTGGATCACCCGGGAGCGCCGCCAGGTAATCCGATACAATTTCCGCACATAAATTCACATCTGTCGTCGTAGCAGGATTGTTATCCTCGGACAAAGTACATGGAGCTACTTGCGTACATGTGGCTCCACTCAAAGCAGTTGGCAAAACTCCTTTATTGTCAGCCATAAATTGGTTAACTGCGTTTAATATCGTGTTGACATCGCTTGATCGCTGCGTATTATTTGCCTGGGCAAATTGGCGAGCGGGATTAATGGCGATAAG
>JACQKL010000043.1 GCA_016204535.1 Candidatus Levyibacteriota bacterium
CCTGCCTCAAGCAAAAAGGTAAAAAAGAAAGGATCTCGAATGTTTATATCCATTGTGATTTTAAAATATCTCCAAAATACTTGGAGGAGTAGAATTGGAGTGCTTGAGCGTTGTTCCCCAAACCCCGTAAGTGTATGAAAAAATGCAAAAGGGTCACCAGTTGTCTGGTAGAGATAGTACATATAAGTAAAGAGGCCTAAAGGAATAAAAAAGAGAAACAGTGATTGGTGATTTGTGACTGGCCCGCCTTGCCGCGAGGCAGGTGATTTGTGATTTTTTCTTTGGATGAACCATTCAATCATTAATACTGGAAGGAGTATTATCCCCAAAAACCGCGTAGCCGTTGAGAGTCCTCCCAATATCCCTGATAGAAGCCACCATCCACGCCGAGCCGCATAAAATGACCAAACAATTAAAGCAAAAAACAAACTCTCTGTATAAACACTCCCAAAATAAAATGAAGTAGGAAAAGCAAGGAGTAATATAATAGTTAATTCTGCAATACTTTTTTTAAAATCTAATCGCACTAATTTCCATAAACCTAAAAGAGTAAGAAAAAATGCAAAATTAGAAATAAACAGCCCTGCGGCTTGTAAAAAATATACATCTCCACGAAACGGCCAAACCAATAGTCTCATTAAAACTGGATAAAGAGGGAAAAATGCTTGCTCACCATTCCCATATCCATGTTGAGCAATTGCAAGATAATGCTCACCGTCAAAATTTCCCCACGCCCAAAACCAAGGAAGGCGAAGATAATGTTCGAGTCCCCCTCCTAAAAAATGTAGTCTTAATGGAATAAAAACTACTGCAAACAATAAAAAAACAATCACCCAAATCTTCCAGACGATAAAAAGTGTGATTAAAAATTTAATATCCTTTTTCAGTACTCTACTTATCATGTATTAATATATGATAATTTACTTCTTAAAACCTTATGATATACCTCAATAGTTTTTTTAGCCGTTTTTCCCCATGAGAATTCTTTTGCGCGTTCTATTCCACTTTTTGATAACATATCTCTTGTTTCTCTATAATTTATTACCTTAGATATTCCGTCTGCAATATCTTTTGTGTCCTTTGGGTCAACAAAAATTGCTGCTCCCCCAGCAATTTCAACTAAGCTTTGTGTTTTTGCGACAACAACAGGACAACCACACGCCATTGCTTCAAGAACCGGCAATCCAAATCCTTCATAAAAAGAAGGTTGACAATACACTGTTGCGAGATTATAGAGATAAACCAACTCTTCTGTTGGTACAAATCCAGGCGCCATAATTTTATCTTCAAGATTGAGTCTTTTAATTAATTGAAATATCTCTTTTATTTCGGGGAGAGTTTCATTCTTAAATACATCACCGACAAGAACAAGTTTTAGATTGGTTGAATTGTTAGATGGTTGAATTGTTAGATGGTTGAAAGCTTGTATTAATCCTGGAATGTTTTTGTTATAATTTACATCTCCTACATAGAGAATAAACCTTTCTGGTAATCCATACTTCTTTCTGATTTCCACCCTCCATCCTCCGTCTTCCATCTTTCTAAACTCATTTCCTGCCGCCAAATGTGCAACATGGACTTTTTCTTGTGGTACATCCAAAAATCGCACAATGTCTTTTTTTGAAGTCTCAGAGTCTGTAATTATTGCGGAGGCAGCGGTAAGTGAATATTTTTGTATTTGGAATTTTAGTAATCCACGCAAGCCCGCCTTATAATGCTCCGGATAAATAAGTGGGATAACATCATGAACGGTAACTACTGTTGGTTTGGGCTTAATAAGCGGTAAGGTTAAAAAGAACAAATCAAAGTAAGGGTAATGGACTACATCACAGTTTTCGGTTTTTTCTACTAATTCAATTTCTTTTTGTTTTTTTAAGGCGGCAAGTAAGTTTCTGGTATATGCACCAACTCCACGCACAGCATGTCCACCTTTTAGCGGATTCCTATCAATAAAAACTTTCAGTTGTGATTTGTGTTTTTTCATTGTTTTTTATGACTATTCACCAGTCACTTCTAACTATCCACTTACTAAATATCTCCAATATGCTCTTGGGAAACGGAGCGCAGAAAAGAACGAAAATACCACTCCTTGCCACCCATCCAAGATTCCTTTATGTCTAATCTGTGTCAATAAAAACCACCAAAGAGGTTTGCTCACAAAATAATTAATAAACTGCAGTGGATTTTTGCCTACTTTATCGCGTTTTAATTCGGTAGATAATAAGTCTATATATCGACTATTACGCTCAATATATCGTTTAAATGTCGGGTCTGCCATGTGAAGTAAATCGTGTTTTAACCATCCCACTCGTCCATTAACAACTATTTGTTCATGCACACTTTTTGCCGGAAAGTATGCTTTCCCTCGCTTTACCAGTCTTATTACACCATCGGGATATACACCTCCATACCGCAAAAATTTACCAAGAAAAAAATTAAGTCGCGGAACAAAAAAACCTGCATATTCTCCGCCAGATGTACCAATTTTTCCATCGCGCTGTTCTAATAGTTTCTGATGGCGAATAAATAATTTCCTATTTGGTAATTGTTCTTGGTACACATCTATCTTTTCATCGCTCATTTCGGTAATCTGTTCAATCTCTTTTGCAAGTTGTGGAGTAACCCGCTCATCTGCATCAAGTTGCAAAATCCAATCTCCTTTTGCCTCGCTTAAGGCTTTCTGCTTATTGATATGGAAAATTGGGGGGTTAGCTGTTTTAATTACACGAGCCCCGTATTCTTTTGCAATCTCGCGTGTTTTATCAGTTGATGAGCCATCAACAACAATAATCTCATCAGCAACTTCTGCTATGCTCTCGAGACAAGCGCCTATGTTTCTCTCCTCATTAAAAGTTGCTAAAACAACAGAAAGTTTTTTCATAATAGTTAGTTTGCCACTATTTTAAATGCTGGTTTGCCATTTGGGAAATAAATTCTGTGTATTATATTCCTTCCATCATCTATTTCATCAGTTGTTCCAATTATAAGTCCATTTCTAAACCTTTCGTTTACTTCTTCCCATTTATCAATTTCTTCAAAATGAAATTTGTCAAAATCGCGAACTGTTGAAAATCCGAATTTATCGCGGGCAGTTAAAACATGTTCTTTTTGAAATTTCTCTGGA
>JACQKL010000041.1 GCA_016204535.1 Candidatus Levyibacteriota bacterium
GAAAAATTTTACTCATGCTCCTACGCAATTATACTTACTTAATGCAAGTATAAAGACAAACTCCTTTCTTAATTTATACACTATTAACATATGCTTCGGAAGCATGACCCTTTCGTAGTTCTGCATTGCAGAACGAAGGAGGGTCACACAAAAATTATACTAAAAAACACGAAGGAGAACAATTAAGCTTGTTTGAAGAGTTATTTTGGAGTAAAATTGCTGTATAAGGCGCGTTCGTCTAGTTGGTCTAGGACGGATCGTTCTCAACGATCAAATCACCGGTTCGAATCCGGTACGCGCTACAAGGATATGTGAGGTTATGCGTGGAGGACTGCATGTTGATGAGCCGAGGAATCAGACTGTCTTGGTCTCAAAGATTTCTTAAGCGCAATACCTATTACCTCATCCATGTGAGAAACGAATTTAAAAGTTAAATCCTTTAGAACTTCTTTTGGTAATTCTACTAAATCTTTCTTGTTTTCCTTAGGAATAATAATCGTTTTAAGTCCTGCTCTATGGGCTGCAATTACTTTCTCCTTAAGCCCTCCGATTTCCATAACTCTTCCTCTCAAAGTAATTTCTCCTGTCATTCCAACTTTTCTGTTAACAGGAATTTTTGTTAAAGCCGAAATAATAGCTGAAGTGATAGCGATTCCGGCCGATGGACCGTCTTTGGGGACTGCGCCTTCGGGAACATGTACGTGTACATCAATTTTTTGGTAAAATTTATCAATTAGGCCAAACTGATTGGCGCGAGCCCTGATATAAGACATTGCCGCTTGACATGATTCTTTCATGACATCGCCCAATTGTCCTGTAAGGATAAGCTGTCCTTTTCCTGGCATGAGAGCAACTTCAATAAATAAGATGTCTCCTCCCGCCTCTGTCCAGGCTAAACCAGTGGACATACCAATTTCATCTTTTTTTTCAACCAAAGTTGAACTAATTTTTATCGGACCTAAATATTTTACCACTTCTTTTTCTGTAACTTTTATTTTTTGCTTTTTGCCTTCCGCTATTTGCTTTGCAACTTTTCTAAGAATTGCCGCAATCTGTCTTTCAAGACTTCTCACGCCTGCTTCTCTTGTGTAATGCTCTATTACAAAACGTATCGCATTATCTGTGATTTCAATTTTTTCAGAGGTTAAACCGTGATTTTCTATTTGTTTTTTAAGCAAAAACTCACGAGCAATCTTAAATTTCTCGTCCTGTGTATAGCCCGCAAAACTTATAATTTCAAGCCTATCTCTTAAAGCAGGTGGAATTGTGTCTAGTATGTTTGCGGTTGTCACAAACATAACGTCTGACAAATCAAATGCGACTTCCAAGTAGTGATCCGAAAACTGATTATTTTGTTCCGGATCTAATGCTTCCAAAAGCGCGGATGACGGATCTCCCCTAAAATCTGTCCCAACTTTATCGATCTCATCCAGCATAAAGACAGGATTTCTAGTGCCAGCATCTTTGATACCCTGAATTATTCGGCCAGGCAGTGCCCCCACATACGTTCTCCTATGTCCTCTTATTTCCGCCTCGTCTCTGATTCCGCCCAACGAAACTCTAACAAATCTCCGTCCCAAACTTCTGGCAATCGATTTTCCAATCGATGTTTTACCAACCCCTGGCGGCCCTACAAAACAAAGTATCGGACCTTTCATTTTTCCCGAAAGCTTATGAACCGCTAAATACTCCACTATTCTTTCTTTGGCTTTTTTCAATCCATAATGATCTTCATCCAAAATTTTTTCTGCATTTTTGATATCAACATCATTTTTACTTTTGATTGCCCACGGAAGCGCAACCAACCATTCTAAATAATTTCGAACATACCCTGCTTCCGGATTAAATTGGGCCATTTGAGATAGTTTTTTAACTTCTTTTCTGGCTTTCTCTTCAATTTCGGGTGGCATTTTAGCCTTCTTAATTTTATCCAAAAGCTCTTGTGTTCCGCTCTCATCTTCGTCCCCAAGCTCTTTCTCTATAGTCTTAAGTCTTTCTCGAAGTATTGCTTCTCTTGCTCCTTTTTCAAATCTTTCTTGGGTCTTAGAGGCAATACGTTTTTCCAGTTCCAGAACTTTTAACTCTTTTGCCAGAAGCTCGGTAATCTTTTCTAGCCTTTTTTTAACATCGTTAATTTCCAATAATTCTTGGCGTTCAGATGGTTTTATGTCTAAAACTGAGGCAATGAGGTCCGCAAATTCATAAGGAGAATTGTCAGACATAATATTCATGAAGACCAAAAAATCAACTGTTTTCCCAAGATTCATCGCTCTTCTAAATTCGTTGGTTAAATGATTACATAGAGCTTTAATCTGAGGACTATTGTCAACGATATCAGGAATTTCGACTACTTTTGCCATCAGATAAGAGCTCTCTTCAACAACGGAAGTTATTTTAACTCTGGAAATTCCTCTAACCTGGGCTATTATTTCTCCTTCGGTTCGGGTCATGCGCTCGATCCTCGAAAGGGTTCCGACAGCATACAAATCCGAAGGGGTAGGATCGTTTAATTTTGAATTCCTCTGAAGAACAAAACAGACAATTCTTTCGCTCTTGAAAGAGGATTCCAGCGCCGCCAAACTCTTGGGTCTTCCAAAAGTCAACACCGAATCTGTATTGGGAAATATTACTCCGTCGCGTATTGGAATTAATGGTACTAGCTTCTCCATGTTTAGCAGTCTATCATACGATCTGCTAATTGTCAATGACCTATAATAGAAATCATTGACTCAACCTCTTTGTTCCCCAGACCGTATATTGCCTTCTTACCTCAGGTTTCGGATCTGCAATTCCCGGAGACTCTATTGACTCTCCTCTTGTTTGCACTGAAGTAAATCCTGCTTTGGTAAATAATTCTATTAGCTCATCCTCTGTAAAGTGCTTTACGATAAGCTCTTTATCTCCTCTTTTTATAATTCTAGTTCCACGCTCATGAGTATTTTTTTCTGCATCTTCATACTTCTTAAGCTTTTCAGGGTCATTATTATACTTAAATTCTGCCACAGCTACTGTCCCACCAGGCATGACAACACGTAAGGCTTCTGCCATTAGTTTTTCTCTTACCTCGGGCTCCACTCCACCAAGAACTCCAACCATAACAATGTTGTCAAAGCTATTGTCGAGAAACCTTAGTTTCGTACCGTTCATCACCTCAAACCTTGCAGTCGGATCATCACGATGTTCTTTGGCATATCCGATTGCTGCGCGGTTAATATCCACTCCTGTAGCCTCGATATTTTTTCTAGCTAAGTATTTAAGCACTCTTCCTGGACCACATCCAACCTCAAGAACTTTACTCCCAAAGGGTATTGTCTGAACAAAATCTCCCGCTAATCTTAATGAACCAGGAATATCGTAGCCATTTGGGTAATTTATAAGCCACAATTTTTCCCTTGGAGTTAGATCCAGTAATTCACCGTTTGTTTCTCTTTCTGTCATAATTTTTCAGTTTAGCAAATTTTAAACAAAAATGCAAACTATAGGTTGACATACGTCTTTTATTAATTATGGGCTTGACAATTACGCAGTTAGGTCTAAAATCTATAATATAGAGGTTATGAATGTTCAAAGTGTTACCTTTCAGGGTTTGTCTTTTGTAAATATCTCCAAACCAACAGACTTCGAAATTAAATTTCTTAAAAATACGTATTACTTTAATTCGCTAAACCTGGAAGATTATATGCATAAAGCACAGATACCAAAAATTGAGAATCATAGAAGATATGATCTAATTATCCTTAGATTTCCTCTTTTTAGCGAAAACAGCATACAGAACGCCCATCAATATGGGGTATATCTTCCCACTTTTCGTTCTCCCGTCAAAAAAAGAAGACTGGTCAGCAGTTACGTAAATTTCTTTATCTCCAAAGAGTATGTGGTAGTTCTTCATGACGGAGATCTTTCCCCAATTAACAACATATTTTCTCTTTGTCAAAAAACTATTCATGCACGCACTGATTATATGTCAAAAGGGACGGTATTTCTTGCTTATAAAATTATTGACGCCTTAGCGGATAATTGCTTTCCGGTCATAAATGAGATTACTTCTACAATAGACAGAATCGACAAAGAATTGGAAGAAAAACAAGATCAAAAGACACTAGAAAATATTTCAACTACCAGAAGAAATTTGGTAGTATTTCATACTATGCTTAAGCCCGTTCTGTCCATATTTAAGGAGCTAGAAAAAGGAAAACACGAAAGACTCAATAGCTCAATGTTGCCCTTTTGGAGTAATGTACTAGACCACTTACAAAAAATTATGGATAGACTGGAAGATAATCAGGAGCTTATCGAGGGAATCTCCAGCAGTAACGAATCTTTCCTTATGACCAGGACAAACGTAATTATTAAAGTTTTAACTATTATCACGGTTTTTATTATGCCTTTGAATCTTCTTGCAGGCATGTATGGAATGAATATTGTAGGATTACCTTTCGCCCAACATCCTTCAGCCTTTTTAATCATGGTGGCAGTGATGATCTCTCTTGCGATTCCACTACTGATTATCTTTAAGATAAAACGCTGGTTCTAGCCACAAATATTATCTGCCCACAATCCTTTTTTGTTTTCCCTTGCTTGCCTTTCTGCTATTTTAAACTCTAACTGATATTTATAAGGATTACTATTGTACGTATATTCATGAGCGTAACCCTCAAGAATCATAAATTTATTGAAGTTTGTGTAATCTTCCAAAAAAACATAACGAAGAAGTCTTCCATATTTATCCTTATTCCCCTGCGTAGAATCTGATTCTAGCCTCACATTTTTCCCGTTCAAAATCTCTTTTGCCTTATTCGAAGCCTCAATCCCAAAACACTCAACAGTTTTTCTTGGATCCACAACCTCCGGCGTATCAATACCAATCAGCCTTACTGTTTCCTCTTTATTGTTGACCAAAACTTTGATTGTATCTCCGTCAACAACTTTTGTTACCTTAAACGTTTCTTTGACTGAAGATTCTAAGTTTTGTTGGGATGGTTGAATAATTTTGTCCAGCTTTAAACCAGAATTATTTAAAAGAACAAAAATAACAACCAGGATGGCAAAAAGAAGATGCGGCAAAATTTTTCTATATTTCACAAATGCCAAAAAGTATAGTTTGATCTGTTGACAGAATTCTACAAAGAAAGTATATTAATTTTATGTTAACAAAAAATGATTTGCAACAAATAAGAGGAGTAATTAAAGAGGAAAATAATCCTATGCAAAAAGAGTTAAAAAAACACGGTAAACTCCTACGCTCTCTAAAGAAAGATCAAAATACTATGCTTGGCATGTTAGACAAAGAACAAATGCAACAGCGAAAAAGACTAAAGCGAGTCGAAGATAACCTCGGTCTTGCTCCAATCTCGTAGGTCGCACGCCTGCCACCTCGCAAGTTAATGTTCTCTAAATTTGTGTTTCTTTACACGAGGGCACCGTGTTTGGAAATAAACTGCGCTGTTGCGCTCGATAAGAAAAGTTTCTTCAATTCTCTAAGACTAAAAAAATTAAACAGCTGATTTTCTGACCGCTCTATCCTATTTACATTATCATCCGTTAGTCTGGCGTGATAGCAAGATTCCGATACAAATTCAACTTTTCCAATTTTTATACCCATTTCTTTCTCTACTTGCCTAGTCATTGTATTTTCTAAAGATTCTTTTTTCTCTTTAATTCCGCCAATAAAACACCATGGGTGCTTTTCTTTATCCATTGGGCTATCTTTTTTACGCATAAGAAGTGCTTTGCCTTTGTAGGTCAGGAGGATTAAACTTTGGAGAATTTTATCATCCATAAATACATTATAGTCTTATTGGGAATAAAAATGGTGAGAAGAATAAGAAAGATTAATCGTACGTTCCAGAATCTGCTGCCGAGCAAGAATCGCTCCCCACCTGGAAGGTGGGAGGAAAGGTGCATGCTTTGAGTATAGCAAAAGATTGAATATTATATAGTATCTGGCAACGGTGTTCCACAACACCCGGTGTTGATTAGCTTTGAACCTAAGGAATTATGTTGCTACGGGACTAGGATTCGAACCTAGATAATGGGATTCAGAGTCCCATGTCCTACCATTAGACGATCCCGTATTCCTGCCCTAATTTTATCAGATATCCCCACTCGCCACAAACTCAACTTGCTCTTGCAAATAAAGACATCACTTGCTAATGTAAAACTTAATTTATGAGGGAAGAAAACCCCGAAGGGATTAACTTGGTACGTAAAGTCTTGGAAGAAAACTTAGAAAGATTTAGACAAGTCAACAAAACCTCCGTTTACACCTCAAAGGTGTAAACAGTGTAGGTAGAGCAAAAGTGCAAATTATACCCACAACACAATTAAAGGTATACCAGTATATCTTTAATTGACAATTCACTTTACCAACATTTTATTTAATTCACTTTCGCTTTGAAAAGTTTGATCCGGCATTCTTTTTAATTCATTCAGCACTTCAGGCGAGACATCTTCTCCGTTGCAAGCCGCCACAATCTCTGCCTTGGAAGCCGGCCAAATAATGTGACTTCTCAAATGATCTACGTGTTGGTCCCATTGCTTTTGAGTCATGATTATCACCTCCTTTTCAGAACTAAGGATATCTCAAGCTCGTTTTTTTATCCGTAACCTAGAATACAATCTTTACTTATTGAAAGTTTTGGTATAATACTTTCGTGAAAAGCAAGAAAACTAAAACGATAACAGTTTGCGCCAGCGCCTCCTTTGTAAAAGAAGTTTTAATACTTGAAGAAGAACTCAAGAAATTAGGATACAAAGTTTTAATTCCTATTACCGCTTACGAAATGAAAAAGAAAAATGATTATAACGTGGGTCATTATAAGACTTGGTTTAAAAATTCTAAAGATTATAAAATAAAAACAAAATTAATGAATGATCATTTCAAAAAAGTTATTAAGGCTGATGCGATACTTGTCGTAAATAACGAAAAACGAGGACTCGCAGGTTACATTGGCGGAAATACGCTTATGGAAATGACACTGGCCTATTACTTCAAAAAACCGATTTTTATTCTAAATGAAATTTCTAACAAACTTCCCATCAAAGAAGAAGTATTGGGGGTTAATCCCATATTCCTAAAAGGCTCCATTAAAAACTTGCTATAATTAGCTCATGCAACAGTATCCCGAACCAATTGTTGGAGCTTTTATAATAAATCCGCAAAGAAGCATTAAAACTTCCCCTAGAAAAATACACCAAGCTCACAATCGAAAATTACATTTTGTAAATTGCTGTGCCGTCTTTGGCAACTTGGTCAACTTTTACAGCTATTTCTTCTCCTTTTTTGCCTTCATTAACCTGCTCGTGTTCTAGCTGCATCGATGCAATAGTTTGCTCAAAAGATTTATCGCCCTTCTCAAATTTTACTTTATCTCCAACTTTCAAACCCTTTTCAAGCTTAATAACTGCAACTCCGATTTTATCGTAATAATGAATTACTTTCCCTACCAAATCTTTTTTGTCCATCCCTTTCTCACCCCCCTTGTCCGTTTATCCTTATTGTCTTTACACTTTTACTTTAGTATTATCAAGTCACCGTGTCAATAATGAAATATATATTGGAATGGATCGTTGAATATGTTCTTATTATTCTGCATTTTCCTTTAACGATACTGAATTTTTTCTTACCAAATGCTCCGGTCAAAGAATCACGCCTTCAAATACCAATTATTCTGGTTGAGCGCTGGCTAAAAAGAAATCCTTTGCATTTTTTTATGAAAAAGTTCTTAGAGAAAAACGGCTTTACTGTCTACAGCATTAATTTTCCGTTATTAAAAGGGAATTTTTCAGAAAGCGCAAAAGCATTAAAACAATTTATTCAAGAAAAAAAATTATCAAATATAATTCTGGTTGGAATTAGTTGTGGAGGACTCACCTGTTATGAATATTTAACTAATTATAATGGTTGGGAAAAAACAAAAAAATTTATTAGCGTAGGAACGCCATTCCAAGGCGCAAAGCTTGGCTTTCTTTTATTTTTTATGAATGCCGGCAAAGAACTTTCCCCTAAAGGTTCTTATATTCAATCTCTTCTTAAAAATCCTCAAGTAAATTCTGATAAAATTTATTGTCTTGGAGCAAAATACGATGAGTTGGTGGGATATAAAAATAGTTTTATTCTCAATACTAAACAGATTGTTATTGATGTCGCCGGCCACAACTTCTTACATACACTCTGGATTCCAACCCTAGAAAAAATTAAAAATATTTGCCTTGCCTCACGCTAACAAAATCCTGCCCAGCCAATTACTTTGGATTCAAACTGTAGTATAGTTTTATTTTTGCTATAATAAATCAAGTGCGATTATTCAAGAATTATAAATACAAAGGTCTCACTCTTATTTTCATAAGCATCGTGCTCACGATTTTCTTATCTAAATATAACTTTTTAAATGATGGTCTTTTTAATCTTCGCCACATTCCCCTTATTGGCTCTTTTATTGCTGGTGTATTTTACGTATCGGCATCTACGGCTGCCCTTGGAATATTAATGCTTTCAGATTTATCAAAAACATTACATCCGATTGAAATTGCGATAATTGCAGGATTAGGCGGAGCTGTTGCGGATCTTGTTATTTTTCGTTTTTTTAGGAACGACGTACTTTCGGAAATTACCCCTATTTATAATAAGCTAGGTGGCCAGCATCTTACTAAATTGATGTGCCATAAGTATTTAAGATGGAGTCTTCCGATAGTTGGAGCAATTATTATTGCTTCCCCTTTTCCTGACGAGTTGGGGATCAGCTTAATGGGAATATCGAAAATAAAAAGTTTCCAATTTGTCATATTGTCTTTTATTCTTGATGCAACAGGGGTTTTTCTTCTAGTTTCCGCTTTTTCTTTAATAAAATAGTCTTAATATATAGGGAGCAAATATTAAGAAACCAATAATTACTGATCCTATTGCTACTATCAAAACCATTCCGGCTGCAACATCTTTAGCAATTTTTGCTTCTCTTTTATGTTCGGAGGTAATAAGATTTACCATCTCCTCTATTGAAGTATTGATCATCTCCGCTGAGATAACTAGTATTATCACAACGCCCAAAATACTCATCTCGTAAGCATTAATCCGAAAGAAGATACCGACCATTATAACGACCAAAGCCACAAAAAAATGAATGCGTAAATTGCGATTATATTTTAGGGCATACCAAAGTCCTTCCAGTGCATGTCTGAAAGATTTCAGTATTGACTTTTCGTAAATCATATTTTAATTATAAATAAAGCTCGCAAAAAATAGCTTACTAACAGTATACACGATTAATATTAAGACTGCTCCCAAAATGCTTCCGATTATTGTTTCAAGCAGAGTATGCTCTTTTGTTTTGACCCGTGCCCATGCAAGAAGAGGGATAAGCGAAAGAAACAGAGGATAATATCCTTTATAAACAATTCCTATAAAAAGTAAAACTGCTGTTGCGGTTGCAACATGGATGCTTGCCTTAATCCACTTGTTAACAATTACTATAACTATGAGGCCTGCAAGAAGAGTAAAAAATGCCAAAAAAAGAATTTTCGGACCATTAAGAATAAGAAGGGATAAAAGATAGCAAAACATAGCAAACGCGGAGAATGAGAAAAGAAGCGGTCTTTGTTCCCGTTTGGAAACGTCAAAATTAGAAAAAACTCCCAATAGTACTCCTATAATTACAAAAACGGCAACGGCTAAGATAAAAGCATATGAAAAGATTGTCCACTTTATTGCATAAATTTGATTCTGACTAAATCTTTCAACCAAAATATAAGGAATTGGAAATAAAATAAAAATAGGCCCTAACAAGAAAGAGATAATTTGCGCAAGCTTTGCCATAAATTATTTAAATGTTTCATTAATTCTCTTTAGCGTTTTTTCTTTTCCTAAAATTTCCAAAGTCTCTGGAAGCGGTAAACCGGTCTCATATCCGGTAATAATCTTATATAAAACATTTCCTTTTGTATTGCGCTCCTGCAAAACTTCTTTCATAGAGGTAAGAATTGTGTCTTTATTCCAATTTGCTATAGAAGAAAACTTTTCGAAAAGATTCTTGGCAATATTTTTTTCGTCTGAAGATAGTTGGGGTATTTTATAAATAATAAGATTCTTAAATTCGATGAGCTTTTTCATTCGAGTTTTTGCAAGATCCAAAATAAGATCTATGGTTTCCCTATTCCGTTTCATAAAGGAGATTATTTCCATATCCTC
The DNA here is from genome assembly GCA_016204535.1 of Candidatus Levyibacteriota bacterium. GTDB lineage: Bacteria > Patescibacteriota > Microgenomatia > Levybacterales > UBA12049 > GWB1-37-8. The sequence continues at coordinate 10,184 of JACQKL010000041.1, forward strand.
TTTATAAAAATTCGAAAGCGCAGATTTTAAAGATGAATTATCCATCCGGCGAATATATTCTCCATTTATCCACTCCAGTTTTTTAATGTCAAAAATAGGACTTGCCGTATTAATGTCTTTAAAATCGAAAAGTTTTATCATTTCTTGCAAATCCATTATTTCTTTATCTTCCCCCGGATTCCAACCTAAAAGCGCCATGAAATTTAGCAATGCCTTTTTTAGATACCCTTCTTTTTTTAAGTCCAATACTGATTTTGCGCCATGACGCTTGGATAATTTTGTTTTATCAGGACCCAAAATATTAGGCAGATGGGCAAAAATAGGAGACTTCCAACCAAAGGCTTCATAAAGCAAAATATGCTTTGGTGCCGAAGAGATCCACTCATCTCCTCTAATCACGTGCGTGATATTCATAAGAAAATCATCTACTACATTTGCCAAATGGTATGTCGGAAATCCATCGGATTTAAGAATAACAAAATCTTCTATAATATCTGTTTTAAACGAAATTTTTTTATTTCCAACCATATCCGTCCAGGATATCTCCCGATCTTTTGGCACTTTAAATCGCACTGCGCCTTCATCTTTGTAAGCTAAGCTTTTCTTTAAAAGACTTTCTATATATTCTTTGTAAATATTTTTTCTTTCTGATTGAATGTATTCCTCATCCCATACAAGACCAAGCCATTCAAGAATTTCAAAAATTGCTTCTTTTGCACCTGCTACTATCCGGGCTTGATCCGTATCTTCAACTCGCACAATAAATTTACCTTTATTATGCTTAGCAAATAAATAATTAAACAATGCAGTTCTCGTATTGCCGATATGCGGAATTCCTGTCGGACTGGGCGCTATACGAACTCTAATCATAGTTTAAGATGTATTGATTGTACTTGAATTTTTCTTTATACTCAAGGTATGCGCATGAAACTGCACATACCAAGATATGCCTACTCTCAATAAGACCAAGAAAGAAACAAAAATAATTCTTAAATGGGGTGGAATTTTTCTTCTAATAATTTTTCTTTTTTTAAACTTTGGGAGAATTACAGGTTTTTTAAAAGAAAGCTTTGGCCCTCCTCCTCCGCCGAAAGCTTCTTTTGGTAAATTGCCCAACATTTCTTTCCCAAGTAAATCTCAAGAAAATATTATTTATACCCTAGATACAGTTTCCGGAACTCTACCAAATTTCTCTGATCGAGCTAAGGTATATAAGATATCATTTCTTGAGCCAACTTTACTTGCTCTTGACAAAACACAAGAAAAAGTTTATGAAATTGGCTTTAATTCCAAAGGCACTCAAATTGCACCGGATGTATACCAATGGATAGATCAAACATCTGACCTTCAAAGAAGAATAACCATAAATATTTTTTCTTCAGATTTTACTTTATCCTCACCTTATCTTATAACTCCTTCTCTACAAACTCTTAAGCCAAACGATCAAGACAATGCGGTAGAATTAGCTAAATCATTTCTTTCAAGCATGTCCTTGTTGCCAGCTGACCTTGACTTAGAAAAAACAAAAATGACTTATTACTCAATAGAAAAAAGCGCACTTGTTAAAACCTCTAAGATTTCAAATGCGAAAATCGTCAGGGTTGATTTTTTTCAAAAGGATTTAGACAGCCTACCAATTTATTATGAAAAAGGTACATCAAATTTTGATTTTTTAATCGGGAAAGAAAACAACCAATTAAAAGTTGTAGGTGTTCGTTATTTTTACAAAAATATTTCGAAAAATTCATCGACTTATGCAATAAAATCTGCCTCTGAAGCGTTTTTGGAACTAAAACAAGGAAAAGCATACCTCGCATCTAAGCCTCAAGGCGCAGTAGAAATTGCTATTAGAAAAGTATTGCTTGGATATTACATTGGAGAAAAGCAGCAAGACTTCTTAATGCCAATTGTTGTATTTATCGGAGATGATAATTTTATTGCCTATGTGTCTGCGGTCAAGGACGAGTGGATAAGTAATTAATATTTTCCGACAATAAATATAAAATCTTACTGGTATCCCAAAATCTATCCAGGCTATCCATAACCACAATTATAAGAGTATGTGCTTTATTTAAACTATCTACTTCTACTTTTGAAGTAACGAGAACTTGTCCTGCCTCGGTTGTATAGCCTGTTTTTACACCATTCACTCCTGAAACTCCTAGTAACTTATTGAGATTATTTAGTACATATTTATTTTCCCCTGTTATATCTGTTATCTCTTTTGTTTTGGTTGCAACAATACTGGCAAATATTTTATTTTGTAATGCAGCGGAGGAAAGATAGGTCAAATCCAAAGGCGTTGTGTAATCTTTGTTATCATCAAGTCCAATTGCGTCTGCATAATTAGTGTTTACAAGATGTAAAGATTTTGCTTTCTCATTCATTTTTTTTACAAATGCAACTTCACCACCTGGGTAGTTTTGAGCTACTGCAAGGGCGGCATCGTTACCGGAGGGAAGAAGCATGGCATACAAAATATTTTCAAAAGATAATTTTTCACCTTCTGAAAATCCTACATTTACTCCTTCTACTTTTTCTGTTTTGATTGTCAAAATATCATCCATTTTATAATACTCTAGAGCAACTAGCGCTGTCATAATTTTTGTCGTTGATGCCATCGAAAATGAAAGGTTTGGATTCTTTGTAAAAAGCAAGACTTTTGAATCGCTATCCATCACAACTACAGCTTTGGCAGTAATATCAGGATCAATTGGAGATTTTAAAATTGGATATGAAGAAATGGATAAGCCAAGCGGAAACTCTTTTATCTTTTTACTAAAAATATAACCTCTCAGAACTATGTCAAAAAAGGAAGTACCAACTAAGACAGAAAGACACAACGAAACAAGTGCATACTTAAAAAATCTTTTCTTTTTTTTAAGAAAATTATTGAGTTTTTTTATCTTTATCAATTGTCGAAAGTCTTTCATCTATCCTCTCCATATCTCGAGGAAAAAGACTTGCCTCTCGAATATTGCTAAGATTTAGGAGTTTCATTGTAATCCTTTCTAAGCCAAAAGAAAATCCTCCTTCTGGCGGCATACCATATTTAAATGCCATTAAATACATTTCAAAACTCTTGAGGCTCATACCACGGTCTTTAATCGATTTCACAAGATCATTATAGTCATGTCTTCTTTGACTACCGCTTAAAATCTCTACACCCCTAAATAGAAGATCGTAGCTTAGAGAATGTTCGGGATCGTTCGGATCAGGCATTGTATAAAAAGGTTTGGCCATTGTTGGAAAATGAGTGATCGTCACAAGATCGCTTCCGTGTTTTTCTTTTGCCCATTTACAAATATCGATTTCATCTTGGGGAGCTAAATCTTTTTCTTTTCTCGTATCTCTACCAAATTCTTTAAAAATAACCTCCTGTGCTTGACGAAGAGTAAGCCTTGGAATTTTTCCAAAGTTAATTTCAATTATACAGGAATCTTGAACATATTTTAAGATTTTAACAGCAGTTGACTCCAGAAGATCGAGCAATTCTTCAAATTCAACAAATCCAAGTTCACAATCCATCTGCGTTGTTTCTGCGAGATGGCGGGTTGTTACGGAGGGCTCAGCTCTATAAGCATGGGCAATTGTCCATACCCGCTCGAAAATAGGAACCATCATCTGCTTATACAATTGCGGACTTTGTGAAAGAAGCGCCTTGTGTCCGTAATAATCAACAGAAAAAAGCTCCGCTCCTCCTTCGGTTGAACTTGCAACAATTGTTGGCACAACTATTTCGGTACATTCCAAATCTTCTGCTGCTTTTCTAAAACCCTCCAGTATTTTTGCTTGAACTCTAAAGATTTCCAAAACTTTTGGATGGCGAAGAGTCAATGAGCGATTGTCTAAAAGAGTTGGGAGTTCAAGGTTAAGATCTTTTCCGCCCATATCAAAAGGTAAAACTTCGGCTTTGGACAAAATTACAATATCATAAGCTTCTAACTCAATAGAACCAACAGGCGAATTCTTGTCAATTGCGTTTTCTGGTCTTTTGTTAACCTTACCTGTAATCTGAAGCGCAAATTCGGGCCTTATCTCTTGTGCAACTTTATAGGAGTTTTCTGAAACTTTAGGATTAATAACTACCTGAAGAACTCCACTTCTGTCTCTAATATCTAAAAATATCAACTTACCGTGATCTCGTCTGGTTTTTACCCACCCTTTGATTAGAGCTTTTTTACCAGCTAAATTCACTAGATCCTTAATCAATATTCTTTGCATTTGCCCTTTGGACATAGTATAATCATACACGGTTAAAGCCTGAGAATCAATCGATCCTGCGCCGAATGGTGCGGGATGTCAGGTTCCCGTCAAGCAGGTAATATTTTTATTTCTTAAACTTAATCTACAATAGAGAGTTAAGTTGCTCTATTCTTATTTTTAATAACTATGAGCGAACGTAGTCAACCAAAAGGATTAACAGATGTGTTAGATAGATTCGATGCTCCCCCTGAAGCTCGCTTATCTATATTAAGAAGGGCAGGGTTAATTGCTGGAAAAGGATTACCCGTTAAAAAGGTGGCAGATGTAATTGAAAATTCTATGGCTGCCAATGGGGGCTTACCTGATTGGCCTTCAGTTTCGGAAGCAGTAGGAAAAAAGGTAACCGATGCCTATCGCAGACTTAGACGCCAACCCTAAAGATAAAATTGATTTACCACAATATCTTTAATTTTTAGCTCCAATTTCGTGTTTCCGTTCCATTCATTTTGGTTAACTACATAAACTACATCTACTTTATCTCCAATCCTGAGTTCTTTTGCTCTTTCTCTCATCCCAAACGCAATCCCTTCAATCATAAATCCTACTTGCCCTGCGAAGCTTTCGCGAAGGAGGGAATCATAAATCCTAAATCTAAACTTAATGTGTTTTCCCTCCGCTCCAACCAGTCTTAAATCTTCAACTACGATATTTCGGCTTATGAATGTTGGTTCGGGATTGCCAACGCCAAAAGGTGAAAGTTTTTGCAAAGCTTTGTATAGATTTTTATCTATAAAAGACAAAGGAATTTCGCAATCAATTCTAAGTTTCTTTTCTAAAATTTCTTCTGTTAATAAATTCCCTATACTTTTGTGCAGCGCTTTTTCAAATAAAGATAGCTTTTTTGTTTCGATAGTAAATCCCGCTGCCATTGGATGTCCGCCGACATCCACCAAAAATTCCGAAGCACTTCTTATGAATTCAACTATATTAAATCCTTTTACTGATCTTGCTGATGCTTTGCTAAATTTTTCTCCTCTGGAAATAACAATTGCCGGCCGATAAAATTCCTCAACCAGTCTCCCTGCCACCAACCCAATTACCCCCTGCTGATAACTTTCATGAACAACAAACAATAATTTTTTAAGTTCTTTTTTGCTTTTTATAGATTCTATTGCACGATGAGTTGTCTCAACTGTTAATAATTGTCTTTCTTTATTTGTCCTACCTAGTTTGCCTGCCAGAGTTTCCGCTCTACTCCTATCGTTGGTGCAAAGAAGCCTTAAGGAATCCATAGCATATTCCATTCTGCCTGTTGCGTTGAGTCGAGGCGCAACAATATGTCCTATTTCATAAACTCCAATTTTCTCTTTTTCAATTCCAGCCTCTTTAAGCAGTTCCAAAAGCCCCACTCTTTTTGTTTGCCGGAGAGCTAAAAGACCGGCGGTAAGGAGACTTCTATTGGCACTAACCAGAGGAACCATATCAGCCACTGTTGCCAGCCCAACTAATTCGAGGTGGTCGTTTCGGATACCCGCTTTCGGATTTCGGATTTGTTGGCTTAAAAGCCAAGCTACTCCCGCACCACAAAGTTTAGTTGTGTGGACAATGGCATAAGCTTTGGGCTTGGTCTTCGAAGAAACATGATGATCAGTAATAATTACATCTATGCCGTTTTTGTTTGTAAAATCAACTGCCTTATTGGCAACAATTCCGTTATCAACGGTAATTATCAACGAACAATTTTTAATTTTTAATTTTAAATTTTTAATTCCTGTCTCCGACAGACCATATCCCTCTTCAATTCTGTGAGGAATGTAAGGAGAAACTTTTGCACCTAAGGAATTCAAAGTCTCCCATAGAATTGCCGTACCGGTTATTCCATCTACATCATAATCTCCAAAAACTACAATTTGCTCTTTGTTTTTTATTGCTATCCGAATTCTATCAACAGCTTTTTTTAGATTTTTTGTATCTATACCAACACTTTTAACAGTAACGTTTTCAAGTGTAGGATTTAAGAATTCTTCTTTTTCTTTTTTTGTCTTTATGCCTCTATTTTTAAGAAGTACTTTTATTAAATCGTCAACATTAAACCCCGATTCTTTAATTTTTAATTCTGAATTTTGAATTCTGAATTTCACGCTATGCTATACTATAGCAGTATGAGCAAGCTTATTCCAGAAGAGATTTTAAATATTTACAGAAAAATTCAAAGGGCAGGTCTTGAAGTATATTTAGTTGGAGGATGTGTACGTAATATGCTTTTGAAAAAGCCTGTAAAAGATTGGGATATGACTACTAATGCAACACCAGAAGATTTGCTTAAGATTTTTCCACAAGCATTTTACGATAATAAATTTGGCACAGTAGGCATACCGATACAAACTGAAGGACAAAAAGAGGTTTTAGAAATCACAACTTTTAGAAAAGAGGTTGGGTTCTCGGATAAAAGGCGTCCAGACAAAGTTATTTGGGGAAAATCAATTGAAGAAGATTTGGCCAGAAGAGATTTTACAATCAACGCCATCGCTCTTAAGGTAACAGGTGACACGCAACACGAGACAAGAAGCTCAAACTTGTCACGTGTCACTTGTCACGTGTCACTTATTGACCCTTACAATGGACAACAGGACATTAAGGATAAATTAATCTGTGCGGTTGGCAACCCTAAAGAAAGATTTAAAGAAGACGCTCTCCGACTTCTTCGCGCAGTTAGGATTGCAACCGAGTTTTTATTTAAAATCGAAGAAAATACTTGGAAAGAAATAGTTTCGGATGCTTTTCTAATCAAAGAGGTTTCAGGTGAGAGAATCAGAACAGAATTATTAAGAATTATCGCAAGTGAACATGTTTATGAAGGAGTTATGCTTCTTAAACAGGCAAATCTTTTAAACCATATTCTTCCTGAATTGGTTGAGGGAATTGGAGTCTCTCAAAAAAGACCGGGTCGGCATCATATCGATGATGTATTCACTCATAATATTTTATCTTTAAAATTTTGTCCCTCAAAAGATCCGGTTATCCGATTTGCAGCATTGCTTCATGACGTAGGTAAACCCAAGGTAAAAAGTTATGACGAAAAAGGACTAGTGATTTTTTATAATCATGAAGTTGCAGGAGCAAAAATTGCCAGAGAAATTTGCGACCGCCTGAAGTTCTCCCGAAAAGAACGAGATAAAATTGTCAATCTGATACGCTGGCACATGTTTTCTGTTGATGAAAAATTATCGGATGCAGGCATCAGACGCTTTATCCGAAGAATCGGTGTTGAAAATGTTAAAGACATGATGGACCTTCGAATTGGAGACCGCCTGGGCGGAGGAACTCAAACCGCAGAAAGTTGGAGGTTAAAATTATTCAAAAAAAGAATTGAAAACCAACTAAAACCCCTACCTTTCTCAATAAATGATTTGGTAATTGACGGCAATGATATTATGAAAGAATTGAATATTAAACCAGGACCTAAGGTTGGAGAAATTCTCCAAAAACTTTTTCTCGAAGTCGACGAAGATCTCTCCAAAAACAATAAAGATTATTTGCTCAAAAGAATAAAAGAAACAAACTAACGCCATTATGCAAAACATTCTGGAAGTAAAAAATTTAACAAAAAAATTCGGTCAATTTACTGCTGTTGATAACATTTCTTTTTCATTGCAAAAAGGAGAAGTATTGGGATTGCTTGGACCAAACGGCGCAGGAAAAACCACAACCATACACCTCTTATTGGGATTAACACTTTTGAATAGCGGTAAAATTTTGTATTTCGGAAAAGATTTTCTTACTCATAAAGAATACTGCCTCCAAAAAATTAATTTTTCATCCGCATTTAATACGCTACAAGGAAGAATTTCAGTATTGGACAATTTACTTGTTTTTGCCTATTTATACGGAATAAAAAACCCCAAGAAAAAAATTTTGGAACTTTGCGAATATTTTGAGATTTCCGATCTTTTATCTAGTCTTTATTGGAATCTTTCCTCAGGAGAAAAAACCCGGACAAACATAGTAAAATCACTTCTTAATGATCCAGAGCTTCTACTTATGGATGAACCGACTGCCTCACTTGACCCAGATATAGCAGACAAAACACTTTCATTTATTGAAAGCTTACGCGAATCAAAGAAACTTTCTATTCTTTATACTAGCCACGATATGAACGAGGTGACTCGGGTTTGCGATCGAGTTGTTTTTCTTGATCATGGCCGAATTGTTATGCAGGATACACCGTTAAACCTAACCAGGCAAATTAAAACTACACGACTACAACTTACATTCGATGGCAAGAAAGAAGAAATGGAAGAATATCTTCAAGAACGAAAACAACAATACTCTTTTCTTAATAATTATATTGTCTCTATAGAAACAGATGAAAAATTTATTCCCCATTTAATATTTGGCCTTACCAAAACCAATATTCGAATTACAGATATTGATGTCAAAAAACCAACTCTCGAAGATGTCTTTATTCAAATCGCCAGAGGAGGACATAGTGTCTAGAAGTAGAATTTATGCCATTATTATTCAGGAGTTGTTTATTACTAGAAATTCTCTTGAGGTAATTATAGATCTTTTTTATTTCTCTATAATTAATATTGTTGCTTTTGGTTTCGTATCGGTATTTTTAACAAGCAGAACGAATCCAATTGTCGCACATTATTTACTAACGGGCATGATTCTCTGGGAAATCATTCGAGTTACTCAATATTCAATTTCTGTTGGGGCGCTTTGGAATATTTGGTCCAGAAACTTAAGTAATATGTTCGTTGCCCCTCTTACTCTCAAAGAATATATGGTTGCCGCAATGATATCTGGCGGAATTAAAAGTGTTTTGATATTGATTGCTATTTCTCTTATCGCTAAATTTATGTTTAGTTTTGATATTTTTGCGTTAGGAATGCTAAATCTTTTCTTTTATTTTATCAATCTTACCATATTTGCCTGGACGGCAGGAATAATAATTCTTGGTCTTATCTTCCGATTCGGCACAAGAATACAAGCATTAGCATGGGGTCTTATTTTTCTTTTTCAGCCTTTAACTGCTGTTTTTTTTCCGGTTAAGATATTACCTGATGTTTTTCAAAAAATTGCTTATTTTCTACCTCCTACCTATATCTTTGAAGCGGCTAGAATAAACCTAACTAATCCTACAACACAAACAGAACACATATCTATAGCCTTCCTACAAAACATTATTTATCTACTTGTTTCTTTGTTGTTTTTCAATTATATGTTTACTAAATCTAGGAAAACGGGACAATTTGCCAAAAATGAAGGATAAAAAATTAGAAAATATTACTACTTGCAAAAGTTTGTTAATTGTGGTTTACTAATAGAAACATCGTGAGTGGTAGTTAAGGAGAATGGGCTCAGAACTACCCAGCAACCGATCGAGTTCAGCTCGACGCGGTGCTAAATCCCAACCGGGAGGAAAGATGCGCCCCGATGTAACATCGGGGAAAAATCTAACCTCTCTATTTATTGAGAGGTTTTTTTATGCACATTGGTAAATTATAAAAAGTGCATAATCCTCCGAAAAAGCGCTCTTCGAGCCGCGCTACGAATAGTAGCATAAGGCGAGAAGTAAGCTAAGGAGGATAATACAAATTATGAAACGATACTTTACATCCGAATCGGTAACCGAAGGACATCCGGACAAAATTTGCGACCAGATTGCAGATAGTATTCTGGATGCTGTTTTGAAAGATGATCCAAATAGCGCCTGTTGCTGTGAGGTTTATACCACAACCGGTCTGGTGGTTGTGGGAGGAGAAATTACTACAAATACATACGTGGATGTTCAAGCAATCGTTCGCAATGTGCTAAAAGAAATTGGATATACTAATGCTGATTATGGAATTGATTACAAAAGCTGTTCTGTCATAAATGTAATTCATGAACAAAGTAAAGATATTGCTCAAGGAGAAAATCCAAAAAAAGCTATTCATAAAGCTCAAGGCGCGGGAGATCAAGGTATGATGGTAGGATTTGCCTGCAGAGAAACTCCAGAACTTATGCCTCTCCCAATTATGCTTGCTCATAAGATGGCTAGACGCCTGGCAGAAGTGAGAAAGAAAAAAATAATTCCCTATCTTAGACCTGATGGAAAAACTCAAGTTACAGTTGAGTATGAAAACGATAAGCCAGTCGGTATTGAGACAGTTGTTGTTGCCGCACAACACGATGATGGAATTCCTTATAAAAAAATCCGCGCAGATATTATAAAAAATGTGATAAAACCTATTTGTGATAAATTATTGAATCACCATGCAAAAATTTATATTAATGAGACCGGAAAATTTGTCACGGGAGGGCCTCAAGGTGACACAGGAGTAACCGGACGCAAAATAATTGTTGATACATATGGCGGAATGGCTAGACACGGAGGGGGAGCATTTAGTGGAAAAGTTCCTAATAAACAAGACAGGAGCGGAGCATATATGGCGCGTTATATTGCCAAAAATGTTGTAGCTGCAAGGCTTGCGGATAGATGTGAACTACAATTGGCTTACGCAATTGGATACCCTCAGCCTATTTCAATACACGTTACGAGCTTCGATACGGGAAAAATAAGCGATGAAAAGATTGAGCAAGCTATTCGTGCAGTATTTGATATGAGTCCCGCTGGAATTATAAAAACATTAAACTTAAGACGTCCAATTTATCGACAAACTGCAGCTTACGGGCATTTTGGTAGACCAGAATTTCCTTGGGAAAAAACTGATAAAGTTGAAGCTTTAAGAAAATTCCTCAAATAATTTTTGCGCCCTTTCTCTCTATTTGATATCATAAATTAAATGCTTAAGGTAAAACCTTACAGGGAAAAACCAGGGCTTTGCGGACCTGCTTCTTTAAAAATGGTTCTTGATTTTTTTGGAATTGAAAAAACCGAAGAAGAATTGGCAGAAATGGCAGGATATATTCCTGCAAAAGGAACGACTTCAGAAGGAATAATAAGCGCAGCAGAAAAGTTAGGCTTAAAAGCATTTCAAAAAGATTTTTCAGAAATAAAAGATTTGAAAGAGTATGTGGTCGATAAAAGAATTCCGATTATTGTCGATTGGTTCTCAACGGACGATGGACATTATTCGGTAATTGTAAATATTGATGATAAAAATATTTACATGCAGGATCCGGAGCTTGGCAACTTAAGGATTCTTCCTCTTGAAGCATTTAAAAGAGTTTGGTTTGATTTTACCGGAGACTATTTAAAGTCAAAAGATGATATAATCATACGAAGAATGATTGTTATCTATAAGTAATTATGCTTAAGCAACAAATACAAGATGAATTAAAACAGGCAATGCTCTCAAAAGACCCTTTAAGAACTTCCGTTCTTCGGATGCTCAAATCTGCAATTACTTATTATGAAATTCAAAAGGGTGGAGCAGGATATGAAGCTACCGATGATGATGTGTTAAAGGTTATTCAAAAAGAAGCAAAACAAAGAAAAGATTCCATCGAGCAATTTAAAAATGCCGGAAGACAAGAGTTGGTAGACAAAGAGACAAAAGAATTGGAAATCCTGCAGAAATATTTACCAACGCAGATTAGCGAGGAAGAAATAAGAACGCTTGTTAAAGAAGCAATTATTCAAACAGGAGTAAAATCTATTGCCGAAATAGGGAAAGTAATGGGAGCTTTAATGCCAAAAGTAAAAGGCAAAGCCGACGGGGGAATAGTTAGCGAAATTGTCAAAGAATCTCTTATCTCTTAACTTCTTTATTTTTATTTCTTAATTCTTGCCATAAAATCAATAGTGGAGATGCGACAAAAATAGATGAATAAGTTCCGGTAATAATTCCAATTAATAGAGCAACTACAAACCACCTTATACTTTCTCCCCCAAACAAAAGTAAGGAAACCAATACTAAAATAACAGTTAGGGATGTATTAAGAGACCTATCTATTGTTTGAATAATTGACTCGTTAACAGTCTGATGAAAATTTGAGCTCCCCATTCTTTTAAGATTTTCTCTAATCCTGTCAAAAACAACAATCGTATCATGAACCGAAAATCCAATAACGGTTAGTATCGCGGTAACAAAAAGAGAGTCAATTTCAACTCCAAGAAAATGCCCTAAGATTGCAAAAATACCAACCACTACCAACACATCATGAATAAGGGCAACAATTGCGCAAATGCCAAAGCGTAAGCTACTTGTGGGTCTTGGAATACTCCTAAAAGACCAGGTAATATAGAGAATAATAAGAATCGAGGCTATTCCTACAGCCTTAAGAGCATTTAATGTTGTCTCCTGTCCTATTGTTGGGCCAATAGTTTCAAATTCCTGTTCTCTGATATCCTTGAATTCTTTTGACAAAGCACTGATAAACTTATTGTTTTGGTTTTGATCAATTGGTACCGTTCTCACAATAACTAATTTATCAGATTTCTCAATGCCAGCAATTTTTATTTTTTGGTCTTTAAGAATTTTATCAACCGCTTCGATGTGAGAGTTAGTAATATTCTCTTTTAAAGCAAGTGTAATTCTGGATCCTCCTGTAAAATCAATAGAAAGATTTAATCCCCATAAAAAAATTGCAATAATCCCTGGGATTAAAACCAACAGTGATAAACCAAAGTACCAATTTTTACGGCCAACTATATCCATACTTTATTTATAAATCGTTCTAAGAAATGTTCTGGTAACAATAATGGCTGAAAACATAGATACCAAAACTCCAATCGCGAGTGTCAGCGCAAAACCGCGAACTACACCTGTTCCATACTGATATAAAACAAAACTGGTTATAAGGCTTGCGACATTAGAATCTCTAATCGATGTCCATGCTCTCGTAAATCCCGACTCCATCGCTTCATGTAATGCCCGACCTTGTCTTCTTTCCTCTTTCATTCTTTCAAAAATCAAAATATTTGCATCAACAGCCATCCCGATTGATAAAATGAAACCTGCTATTCCTGAAAGCGTAAGGGTTATTCCGTATGGAGTAATGCTGCTAATCTTAAAAATCGACAATACAAATAATGTATAAAGAACCAGTGCAATACTTGCTATAACACCTAGTTTTCCATATAAAACAATCATAAAAATAATTATTATGACAATCCCAAGAACTCCTGCAAAAAGGCTTTTTAATAAAGATGAACTTCCTAAAGTCGCATCAATACCATGCTCTTGTAGCGAGATCAGGGGAACAGGCAATGCTCCTCCCGTAAGAGATGTGCTTAGGGCATTTGCAGTATCGTTTGTAAACCCTCCGCTGATAACTGCATCACCAGTTAAAATAACCTGATTTACACGCGGTGCTTCAATAACCTGATCGTCCAAAACTATAGCTACAATTTGATTGACGTTTCGTTTGGTGATATCTGCAAATTTTTTTGTGCCGCTATTTGTAAACTTTAACTGGACTTGCGGCTTACCGTTATTTGGATCGAAAGTCACGTTCGTCTCTTGCAAGTCTCGCCCAGTTAGATTTGTTTTTTTAGCATCGGGTCCTAAAATTTCTACAACTCCCAATGGATATGCCGAGGGACTTGCTATTTTAGCACTACCACTTGCTGCACTCTCCCAGAAAGAAAGTTCTGCAGTTGTACCTATAATGTTTCTCGCTTGATTAATATTAACACCGGGAAGCTCAACGATAATCCGATAGTCACTTCCGCTTACTGCAGTTTGTATAACAGGTTCTGATACGCCAAAAAGATTAATTCGCCGTTCTATTACTGTTTTTACTCCATCTAAAGCCTTATCTCTTTGGTTACTTGCTATATCTTCCATATCTGCTTTATAAGTAAGACTGGTACCTCCTGCCAGGTCCAGCCCTCTTTTGAAAAAAAGAGATTTCGTGAATGGAAAAAAACTAATTGGTGGAATATTAATTAAAACTGCAGCAATTGTTAGTAGGATAATAAACCAAAGAAGAAATCGCGGACTTTTTTTCATGAAAGCATAGCTTCCTCATCTCCAAAAAGTATTATTCTTGACCCCCCCAAAACAGATAGTATAAATGGATCTCTTTTTTTCTTTCTAAAAGAAAATTCTTCTTCTGTCATTACCGTATAATTTATTTCCCTTCCCAGTCTTTTTTCCTCATCCCTTATTAAAAGAGCCAATTCTGGCAAAACGATTGTACCAACAATTATCAAATCCACATCCGTTGATCTTTTTTCCATTCTTCTTATAAATCTTCCCGAAAACATTGCGTACTTTATTTTTCCAATTTTAACGCGGTTTTTAAGTATTCCCGCTCCAAGACCAACCATCTTTGAACCCATTCTTAAAAGATCAAAATAAAAAGGATAATTTTTGGACAGTGAATAGTAAACTCTGTTTGCGCGTGGTTCTCTTACTAAAATTCCCCGTTTCTCCAAAAATAAAAGCTCTCTTCTAACGGCATTAATTTCATCACCGGTTCTTCTAACAAATTCTCTTACATGATACATCTTTGTTGGCTCTTCCAACAAAACATTTAGAAGATTTATTCGCGACCTGGATGTAATTAAATCAGAAAACATAATTCTTGCCCCTGGTCTTATTTTACAGTTAGTATACCATTTGTGGGCAGAATTTCAAACCAAATAGTTCCTTTGTTTAACTTTATGGGGATTCCTGCATTGTCAAAAAGGAGGGTTTTTGCTGTTCTGGTATCTTTTCTCCAAGTACCAATAATTTCGCGACCATCCATAAAAATATTGGCTTTTCCTGTTCCTTTTGTTCTATACAGTAAATGCAGGTTATTCTCATAACCATCATTGGCACGACTTTCTACCATTTTTAAAACTACAATATTTTTTGCAGTCAATTGTTTATTGTTGTTACGATCGATATGCTTTACCTCCCCATTGCTTCTTTTGTACAAATTAGTTATTGGATCATATGTCCAATTGACAAAGTAGTCAGGATCAGTTGTCCAAAACTCTAAATGTATTTTTTGCGCTGTTGGTCTTTGAGACGTGGCTACATCTTCTTTAAAGTCATAAGGAACGAAACCCTTAGTCCAAGCAATTCCATCTTCATCTTCAACTTTTAATTTCCTGGAGGTGGCGGCAAATTGTAAAAGTTTTTCGGTTGTTGAATACATTGTATGTTCCGTTGCCGCAGGATGTCCCAGTCTATCATAATCTCTCCAAAAAGTAGGAAAACCAATAGAAAATTGGTTCAGGTCATTTTTGCCTGCCCAACCATAATCTTCAAGCTGAGATAACGCATCAGCGGGCCCATCTTGATTTGCTCCTCCTACATGAACATACAAGGGGCTCGCTCCATATTCCGAGATAAAATCTAAGAAATATGTCCTAGCACTTCTAATTGGCCCGACTTCCTCGCTATTTTGACAATAATATACGGACAAGAATCTTGTTATTCCGCCTTCTGCTACTGCCTCATAGATTACATCAGCTGAAGAAAGACCGGATTGGGGACGTGCCTCTTGGTGATTCTCTATCATTATACCTACAGGCCTATGTTTTTCCCACCATGCCCGCTGCTCCTTGGAATAAAGTGTTCCATTAATAGGGCATTGTTCTGTTTTGGGAAGAGTCTCGTCGAAAGTAAGCTTTGTTCCGGTTCCGGATGTAGGCTGAGAAGTTTTAATAATCTTAGATGTAGGATTTTCCGAAAAAAGGAAGTACGATGTTCCAGTGGATATTAAATAAATAACTGCAATAAGCGCGATGCTTAATAATCTATTTTTCATAGTTCGATAAACTCACTATTGGGGCTTTGCCTAGCTCAGCTAGGCTTTGCTTCTTTGAGAGCTTTTGTTTCTTCATCTGATAAATCATGATCGACCGATTTACCTTTTATTACTTTTTTCGCATACCATCTTGTTCCGGTTCGGGCATATAAACCGGAAATTACCACACCCGTATCATTTCCATCCACCAAAGATAAAATAAAACTTTGATTTCCTCCCGTATCTTTGAAAGGATTAAAGCGCACCAAACCTATTTTTTGAATATGTAAAAATCCCTCTTCTTGTATTTTATCACAATATAATTTTAAATAATGGATATCTTTTTTCGCAAGATTAATATCTTTTAAAATATTTTCTATTACTGATTTGAAGTTTTTGTCTGTTAAGCCGTGAACGAGTTTATTGTAATGAGATAATGCTCTTGAAAGCAATACTGTAAGAACTACAAGCCATAAAATAATTACAAAAAAAGCAAAGAGGATAAAATCTGATGGCATAGATTATTGATATATCTTAGCCTCTTGACAGCTTCGTGTCAATAGTGTAGTCTTTTGCTCATATGGGAGTTAAGCACAAAAAGACTCGTAAGCAAAAAATTATCGCAGACTCTCGTCACCAAGTCTACGCTTGGGAAAATAAAACCTCTCTCCCTACTCCCACAATTAATACTGTAATCGTTAATAAAAACTCGGATGTTTATTCTTATATTTTACATGATGTTTTGAAAACAGGACTACTGACATTCTCTATTATTATAGGGGAATTAATTCTTTTTTTTCTTCTTAAGAATCACATAATCAAATTACCCAATATTATTTATTAAAAAACAAATCGAGTCTGACTCGATGAAAGGAGGTGACAAAGTAGTATGGCATCGATGTATTGCGTAAAATGCAGAGCAAAAAGAGAAGATCCCAATGCTCAAGCGGTTACGATGAAAAATGGCAAACCAGCAATGAAAGGTAAATGCCCAGTCTGCGGAACAGGAATGTACAAGATTGGAAAAGCCTAAATTTGCTTGGAATAATTTCTTGAGGGATTAGAAATTATTCCTTCAAGAACAAAATGAAGACTCCCCGCACCAAAGTGCGGGGTTTCTTTAAGGTTCAGTCTGAAACCCCGTACCGAAAGCCCCAAATAAACTATCTATCCTCCTCATTCTCTGACAAGGCAGGGCTTTCTGGTGCTGGGGTGAAAACCCCGCGTTTCGGCGTGGGGTTTTTCTTTTATCAGCAATTACTGAGGAGTAAACTTAAATTTCAAGCTCGCAGATGAGGGGCATGTGGTCAGAGACATCAACCAACGGCATATAATGATTAATAATTTTCATGTTTTTACTTACAAAACCATATCAACAGCCGCTGTTGCATACCCTGGCAACTCCTTATGCTTCATATTAAATGTCGATGTTAGTTCGTTATTAAAAACACTTTGTAAGTATACCTCTATATTCTTAATGGTTTTTGTATTGGGATCCATATTAAAATCCCCTGCCAAGATGACATTTTTCTTATCTTTGATCTCCCTGACAATAGTTTTGCTCATCGCCAGTCTTCTTTCGTTGTCTTTTCCGTCAAACCCCCAAATTCCATGCATACTGTATAAGTTAATATCTTTATTAGAGACTGTGATATTTGCACCCAGCATACTTCTCGGAGTAAACTGAATTCTCTTACTGTAGATATCCAGTTTTTGCGAATTAAATTCTCCAAAGGAGATATCAAAAAAAATTGATCTTTTATTTTGCAATGGAAACTGTGAGAAAATTGCATTTCCCTTAGGAATTTTGCCAATCGATCGTTTATCAATAAATGATGCCCCAAAAGAATAATAAGGATAATTTAATTTCTCCGCAAGAACACTAAAACTCTTGTATTTGAAATCTAAATTTCCTGATCCATTATGCACTTCTTGAAGCAATGCAATGTCAGGATTTTCCTTGTGAATAAAATCTATTATTCTTTCAAGCAGCTCTCCTTCCCAAATATTAAGTGTTAATATTTTAATTTTCATTTCCTTTGTAATGAATCAGCCTGTATACTTTTACGACCGATACGTCCCAAGAATCAGTAATCTGTGCTCTACCAAAACCTGCGATTTCCCACAGAGAATTTCCTAAAGGATGACAATTTGGAACTGTTTCGCAAACGACCAATAGTTGATTTGTTACCGTTTTTCTATTTGGGTCTATTTTTTCATTATGAATTACTGTTGGTTCTTTTTGCCAAACTGTAAAAAAATAGCGGTATGCGTGATCGGAATTGCCACCTGTTATAAGCGCAAAATTGAAAGGTTTATTATTTGTTTTTTCGAGTACAAATTTAGAAATTGTTTCGGTTTGTAGCAACTGCCTGTTAGCAGATGCTTTAAAGGGGGGGGTTAGATTATTAAGATAAATTATAATTATCAGAATAAATATTACCAGAAGTTTTCCTATTTTTTTTTGCCACAAGTTTTTCAGAAAAAAAGCGATAATAAGAAATGGCAGCGGAAACATAAAGCCAAAATAATAATCATAGATGGATTTTTTATAAAATCCGAAAAGCCCCACCCCAAAAACAAACCAAACGACAATTAAACTAATTTTTGTAAATTCTAAAGAACGTAATTTATATTCTTTGAAACATTTAAAGAATAAAAATCCAACACTGACAATTCCCAAGATAAGAGTTGTCGAATACCAAAGATCAATATTGACTTTTGTAAATAAAGAAACTTTATCAGGCGGCGGAAAATTAGTTATTAATCGTCCAAAAAGCCTAAAAAAAACATTACCGACTGTCTCAAAAAAGCGACCGCTTCCATGAGTATCCACCGGATTAAAAATAAAATTAAATATACTGATTATATTTGGGAAGCCATGGCGAATTTCAAAAGCCAAAAACAGAGACCAACCAACAACAAAACCTATAAAGAAAGCTCCGTATTGTTTTAAAATCCTTGGGAAAAAATTACTTTTTGAATAGACAAAATGATACGATAATAAATAAACAAAGATAACTACTCCCAAAAACAAAGCCAGATAATGAAGCTGCATCGTAATTCCAAAAAGCAACCCTGAGAGAATAAAAAGCTTAACGTTATTATTTTTAACTGCTTTATAAATAAGATATAGCGTTGAAAGGGAAAAAAAAGGCATAAGATTTGGATTCCACGAAGACCTGGAATAAATAACAACTAAAGGAGAAATTGCAAAAACTCCTGAGGCGATAAGTCCGACAAAAGAACCAAAAAATTCTCTCCCAATTTTGTAAATTATTCCAACTGTCGCAACCCCAAAAAGCGCAACCATTATTGCAGGACCAACCGGATTATAATTAAAAAGCCAAAGAAACGGAGCCATGAAATAGTAATATATTGGCCCTAAGAAAAATCCGCCAACAGAAGCTGTAGGCCCAAGCAAAGTTAAATCTCCGTGTAATATTTTATAAACAACTAGAACATCTCTTCCCTCGTCTCCTAAAAAAGTCATATAATCCGTAATTTTGTAAAGCCGATAGAAAGAGGCAATAATTAGAATAAAAATAAAAATAATCTTGTCGTAATTTTTTAATAAGAATTTTAAAAGAGGAATTTTCATATATGGAGTCTCATTTTTTATTTTTTCTCCAAATTACTTTACGATACATCGTAAAATTCCAAATCAAGAGTAAAAAAGTTCCAATGAGGAAATAAATTCTATAATATTTCTCACCATATAGCATATCGCCAAGCTGAATTGTTCCCGACTGAATGAGGGCGACCCCTGTATTTGATGTCGTAAAGAAACCAATCATTTTTCTGAAATAAGAAAAAATATTATTTGCTTTCTGATCTTTAAATGTCCAAGCATTGTTAAAATTAAAGTTTGAAAAGATTGCAAATTGTGCTGCTATTAAGTTTGATAATGCCAGAGGAAGCATGGTACTTCTTACCAATATCTCGTATAAAACTGCATTTATAATAAATCCAAATCCCCCTACAGCTAGAAATTTTCCGAATTTCCCAAGGATTAATTCTTTTATTCTTGAGAAAATAACATATGCAACCACATTCAAAATATAATCAATTGGTGCAATCTTTGAATTTCCCAAAGTCCTATCGCTAAAATGAAATGGAACCTCAGCAATTTTGAACCCATCTCTAATGGCTTTATGCAGAAACGATATTTGAAATATATAACCTTTATAGTTCGTTAATTCATCTTTTTCCTTCAAAAATACTTCTTTTTTAATCGCCCTATATCCACCGGTCCAATCATGTACGGAGAATTTTGTAAAGACTATCTTTACAAAAAGGTTTGCAACTATAGAAAATATCTTTCTTAAAAGTGGCCAGTTATGGGGTATCGAACCACCATCGCTATATCGATTACCAACAACCATATCGTACCCCTCATCTATTTTTTTAAGAAATTCCGGAATTTTAAGTGGATCATGCTGTAGGTCTGCATCTATTTCAAAAACTACCTCCGCATCCATTTTTTCGACAGCATATGTCATCCCCCTAATATAGGCTGCTCCCAATCCTTTTTTTGATCCAGTCGAAATATAAACGTTCTTCCATTTTTTCATTAATTTTCGGACTTCTTCTCCTGTTCCATCCGGAGAATTATCATCAGCAACCAAAATGCTCATTTCATGATTTTTTATTTTGGGAAAAACTTCTTCTTCAAGTATTGTAATTAAACGCTCTATATTGCCCTTTTCGTTATAGGTTGCTGAGATGATAACAACTTTCATGATTCGATAAGTTCAAAGACTTTTAAAGTAATTTATGGTTTTTTTTAAACCATCTATTGTTGTAATTTTTGGCTCCCATCCTAAAATTCTTTTCGCTTTAGATATGTCAGGTTTTCTTCCCTTAGGATCATCGATAGGCAAATCTTCAAATACAATTTCCGATGAGGATTTGGTCATATTTTTAATGAGTTTGGCGATGTTTAGAATTGTCCTCTCATCAGGATTGCCCAAATTAAATACTTCCGCTTTTGTGTTGGGAGAAAACATTGCCAGTTTTATTCCTAAAACCATGTCGTCAACAAAACAAAGACTTCGAGTCTGAGTTCCTTTTCCATAGACCGTAATAGGCTTACTATTGATTGCTTGATTAATAAAGTTAGAAACAACTCTTCCGTCGTCTGCTCGCATTAACGGCCCATAAGTATTAAAAATACGAATAACTCTAGCATCTAGGTTGTATTTGCGAATATAACTAAAAGTGATTGCCTCGCCAAACCTTTTTCCCTCATCATAACAAGACCTTATGCCGTTTGGGTTAACGTTCCCAAAATAATCTTCTTTTTGAGGAGAGATTGCGGGATCACCATAAATTTCTGAAGAAGAAGCGAATAAAAATTTAGCACCATATTTTAGAGATAATTCCAAAAGATGATATGTTCCAACCGAATTGGCAAGTAAAGTCTCAATTGGATAGTTAATATAACTTCGCGGGCTTTTTTTGTTTGGGGAAGCAGGAGAAGCCAAATGAAAAATATAGTCTAAATTCTGATTCTGCTGAATTGGCCTCATGATATCATGCTCTAGCAAAACAAACTGTGGGTTATTGAGAAGGTTTTTTAAATTATTTTTATCACCAGTGATAAAGTTATCAACGCAAAAAACTACGTAATTATCGTCTAATAAGCTTTGACATAAATGTGAACCAATAAATCCTCCCCCTCCGGTAACTAACACTGCTCTCTGCATACATTATTTTTCTTTTCTCTCTAGTGCCAAATCGGCTTTGACCATCATCTCCACCAATTCTTTAAAGTTTGTTTTTTGCTTCCATCCCAAAACTTTTTTGGCTTTCGTCGCATCTCCAATTAAATAATCAACTTCTGCCGGTCGCAGGTGTGCAGACCTATTTGATACTACATACCGATCCCAATCATTTATTCCAACTGTTTTGAATGCCAAATCCAAAAATTCTTTTACACTATGATTTTCGCCTGTTGCAATTACATAGTCATCGGCCTTTTCTTGCTGCAGCATAAGCCACATCGCTTCGACATAATCTCCAGCAAACCCCCAATCTCGTTTTGGTTCCAGGGCACCCAGTTCAAGTTTTTCTTGTTTGCCAAGACTTATTCGGGCCACTGCATGACTTATTTTTCTGGTTACAAATTCCAGCCCTCGCCTTGGTGATTCGTGATTAAAAAGAATACCTGAACAGGCAAAAATATCAAAACTTTCCCGATAATTCACAGTTATATAATGGCTATATACCTTCGCAACTCCATATGGACTTCTGGGATGAAATCTGGTGGTTTCTTTCTGAGGAGTTTCTGTTACCTTACCAAACATTTCCGAAGAAGATGCCTGATAGAATTTTATTTTCGGATTTACACTTCTTATTGCTTCTAGAAGCCTGGTTACCCCTAAAGCTGTAAATTCCCCTGTCAATACAGGCTGATTCCACGAAGTCTGAACAAATGATTGCGCAGCCAAATTATAAACTTCATCAGGCTGGGCCTCCAAAAGTGCTGACGATAACGATCCTTGGTCCAATAAATCCCCCTGTAAAATAGTAATTTTATCTTGAATATGTTTTATTCTCTCATTATTTGTAGTACTCGATCTTCTTGTTGTCCCATATACTTTATAACCTTTATTCAGTAAAAATTCTGCAAGATATGAAGCATCTTGGCCCGTAATCCCAGTGATTAAAGCTCTTTTCATAAGAAAAATTGCAGTTATCTAACCATTTTAGATCATCTTTCTCCAATAGTCCAGAGTTTCTTTAAGTGTTGTCGCAAGAGGAATCTGCGGTCTCCAGCCTGTAAGTTTGGTGAATTTATCAGCATTACATACTAACTGTGGATTGTCATTTGGTCGAAACAAAGTTTTATCTTCTACTACTTTTATTTTTGAGAAAGATAGAGAAACTAATTTCTCTAATATTTCGGAAATTTTATAAGCTCTCCCCGACCCTAGATTGTACACTTCTCCATCCTTTCCCTTTTGAGTTGCAAGCACATAAGCATTTACCATATCTCTTACATCGGTAAAGTCTCTTTTTGCTTCCAGATTTCCTACTCGCAAAATAGGTTCCTTTTTACCCTTCTCAATTTCTGAAATTTGCTTAGCAAAAGAGGAAACAACGAAATGTGGTGATTGTTTGGGGCCGATATGATTAAAAGGCCTAACCCTCACTATCTTAAGTCTGTAAGCTAAAAAATAGCTAAGTCCCAGAAAATCCTGTGCAATCTTAGATACACTGTAAGGACTAGTTGGCATGAGTGGCGTCTCCTCATCAATAGGTAGATACTTTTCTTTTACCAATCCATAGATATCCGCAGAAGAAACAATTAAGATTTTTGTCTTAAATAAGTTATTTTTCCTAACCGACTCCAAAAGATTAACTTGTAAAGAAATATTATTATTTAAAGTCTGAATTGGATTATTAAAACTGTCAAAAGGCGAAGTTAGAGCAGCCAAATGAAAAATTATTGCTGGAGACGTGTTTTTAATCATATCAAAAACATTTTTTGTCCTGGATAAATCTATTTTTATTAGGTTTAATTTGTCTTTTATTTCTTGAATATTTTTTAAACTTTCTTCCAATAAGTAGGTTCCGCTGATATCAAATTTCCCTGTCAAAAGAAGATGTTTGGCAAGGTAACTTCCGGCAAATCCCGTAACTCCTGTTATGAGGACTTTTGTCATAGTCATCGGCCAACTCCAGTATATATAAATCCCATTTCCCTTAATTCACGAGGATCATAAATATTTCTTCCGTCAAGTAACACTGGTTTTTTCATCTGTTTTTTTATTTTTACTAAGTCAAGTTGTCTAAATTCGTTCCATTCGGTCATAATAATTAGAATATCGCTTCCCTTAGCAACAGAATAAGAATCTAAATGAAAGTCGACATTTTTCAGTATCTTTTTTGCATTATCCATTGCAATGGGGTCGTATGCCTTTATTCTTGCGCCTTGTAGTTGCAGCCTATTAATAACAACGATCGAGGGCGCATCTCGCATATCATCCGTGTTTGGCTTAAAAGATAAGCCAAGTATCCCAACGCTTTTCCCTTTCATGTCTCCGCCCAATAATTTTTTTGCCTTCTGAGTAATTCTTTCAGTTGCCTGCCGATTGATTTCCTCAACATTTTTTAAAAGTAAGAAATCGTATCCCGTTTTCTTAGCTATTGCAATCATGGCTTTCACATCTTTAGGAAAACAGCTTCCTCCGTACCCTGCTCCGGCAGATAAGAACTGGCTACCAACCCTTTTATCAAGTCCTACCGCCTCCAACACTCTTAATCCATCTGCGCCTGTTAACTCAGAGAGATATGCAATTGCATTGGCAAAAGATATTTTTGTTGCCAAGAAAGAATTTGCGGCGTATTTAATCATTTCTGCCGTCTCAATATTTGTTAACACGAAAACCCCATCTATAGACTTATGAAGCTCAACCAATAATTTTTCTGCGTCTTTTGAGTTTGTGCCTATGACAATCCTGTCCGGACGAAGAGTGTCTGATATTGCTTGTCCTTCCCGCAAAAATTCTGGAACAGATGCTACGTCAAATGTGGCTCCAATCGGCTTTGCTTTATTGATAATTTCCCAAGTAGTTTTATTTGTTCCAGCCGGCACAGTACTTTTTGTTACAACTACAGTATAACCTTCCATATTCTCACCAATTTTACGGGCAACTTCAAAAACGGCCGCTAGATCGGCTTCTCCCGTAGTCTTAGGCGGAGTACCAACCGCAATAAAAACTACATCAGAGGCAGGAATAGCCTCTTTGTATTCAAGAGTAAACAAAAGCCTTTTTGCGGCATAATTTCTTTTAACAATTTCTTCAAGTCCCGGTTCATAAATAGGAAGCTTACCTTTTTTGAGATTTTCTATTTTTTCTTTGGTATGCCCAATAACCCAAACCGTATTGCCTAAATCCGCAAAAACAGAAGCTGTTACTAATCCTACATAACCGTGTCCAATAAATGTAATCGTCATAAGCTATTATAAATATCATGCTGAATTTATCCGCCTAGGCGGACTAGTTCAGGATGACACTAATACAATATTTGTCTTTTAATCTCCTTTATTCCTTCTTCAAATGTGCGCATATGAATGCCCAATTTTGTTATTTTAGCATTTTTTAGTGCCAATTTAAAAGGCCTGGACGCTCTATTCTTGAAATACTGTGCTCTTGTAGTTTTAATAATTTTTGATAAATCAAGGTTAAATTCTTTCGCAATTAGAATCGCCGCATCGTATGGGCTAAGACTTTGACTCCCAACTGCATGAAAAATTCCATACTCATTACTTTTAATCAAACCATCAATTGCAAAAGCAATATCATCTACAAAAGTTGGGGTGAAAATATGATCGGTAACTCCAAAAACTTGCTCGTTTTTCTTAAATCTATTAAGTATTGCTCTAAAAAAATCTAGTT
This sequence comes from Candidatus Levyibacteriota bacterium, assembly GCA_016204535.1. Taxonomy (GTDB): domain Bacteria; phylum Patescibacteriota; class Microgenomatia; order Levybacterales; family UBA12049; genus GWB1-37-8. The sequence continues at coordinate 35,437 of JACQKL010000041.1, forward strand.
TTGAAAAACTTGCTCTATAAGGATATGCAATTCGAGCAATGACCCATGGACTATTTGACTTCTGAACTATTTTTTCTCCTTCATATTTTGTTCTAGCATACCAATTGATCGGATTGGGAATATCTTGCTCAAAATAGACTTCCTTTGTTCCACCAAACACAAAATCTGTTGAAATATAAATTAATTTTTTATTTGCCTGCGAACATGCATCAGTAACATTTTGAGTCCCCAAAACATTGATTCTCCAAGCCTCTCCATCTTCGCCAAATACTTTATCTTTTTCACATCCGTCAACATCTGTTTTTGCAGCCAAATGGAGGATAATTGGAGAATTCGAGCTTTCGATCTTGTGCAAAATGCTATCTTTATTTGCAATATCTACGCCCGTACTTCTGCTAATATTTTCAAATTCATATTTGTCTTTTAATAACTCAACAATTCTTGACCCAACTAATCCTGTCAACCCCGTCCCCAAAATCTTCATTAAAAATAATTATAGCAAACCAACCCCCCTTATGCTTGAAATGAAGAAGAAAAAGATTCCAAAACCTTTCCTTATTCTAGTCTGATTGCCATTCATTGCTTCCTTTATGGCTTTCAATTTTCGCATCGCTATTCTCCATATTGCTCTTTGTAGTATTTTTGATAAGCGCCTGTTTTAACATCTCTCCACCATTTTTCGTTTTCCTTATACCACTCAACAGTTTTTTCAAGCCACTCATCAAAATCATGAAGCGGTTTCCATCCCAACTCTTTTTCTATTTTGGACCAATCGACGGCATAACGCCTATCATGACCAGGCCTATCTTTAACATGCTCGATAAAACTTTCATCTCTATTCATTATCTTTAAGATTTTTTTAATTACTTCGAGATTAGAAATATCTTGAGTCATTCCTCCCACCAGATATGTTTCCCCAATTTTACCTTTATTTAAAACCAAATCTATTGCCCGACAATGATCAACTACATACAGCCAATCTCTAACGTATAAGCCATCTCCGTAAACAGGTACTTTTTTATTTTCCAAAATATTTGTTATTGCAAGAGGGATAAACTTTTCCGGGAACTGATAGGGTCCAAAATTATTTGAGCAATTGGTAATGGTAATTGGCAAGCCATAAGTTTCATAATACGCTCTAACCAAATGATCTGACCCAGCTTTACTTGCAGAATAAGGACTTCTGGGATTATATTTTGTTCGTTCATTAAATTTATTCGTATCGCTAAGCTCCAAGCTTCCATATACCTCATCTGTAGAAATATGATGAAAACGTTTTACGTTATTGCGCAAAGCAGAATTCAGAAGCATTTGGGTTCCAACCACATTGGTAACAATGAATTTAGAAGGCTTTTTTATTGATCTATCTACGTGACTCTCGGCAGCAAAATGTACAACCACATCAATACCCTGCATTGCCTCATCTATTGTCCCTACATCGCAAATATCTCCATGGATAAAACCATAGTTGGAGTTTTTCTCAATTTCTTTAAGGTTTTCTAAGTTTCCTGCGTAAGTTAATTTATCCAAATTAACAATCTTATCTTGGGGATATTTTTTCATCCAATACAAAATAAAATTAGCGCCGATAAACCCGGCACCACCTGTTACCAAAAGTTTTCTTGCGGGAGTAATCATAATTTCTTCTCTCTTCTTAATTTATCCAAAAAAAATATTCCGATTATACTGGCAGAGTCAGTTATTTCACCGAGCATCACTTTTTCCATTGCTAAACTTAGCGGAATTTTTATCAAACTTATTTCTTCATCTTCGTCCAAATGCTTTTTTCCAAATTCCAACCCTTTTGCTATAAAAATATGTATCCTAGCTTTAATAATGCTCGCGGCCATATCGAATCTTGTTATTTCTTCAAGTTGTGAGGCGTCAATACCTGTTTCTTCTTGTAATTCTCTTTTTGCAGTAGCCAGAGGCATCTCGCCTCTTTTAACAAACCCCGCTACAGCTTCAAGAAGAACTCTGTTTAGTAAATATCTATATTCTGAAATTAAATAAACTTCGTATTGATCTGTTAAGGGAAAAACTACAACCGTCGTGTCTCTTTCAACCACATGATGTGTTTTTCTTGTTCCTCTTTTATTTTTAAAAACTATTTCCCTGATATTAAAAAGTTGTGTTTTAAATACGGGTTTTTGTGAAACAATTTTCCATTGACTCATTTTAGTTCGCCATGCTTGATTTTATCTGCAACCAGATTGTTTGCTCTTAAAAGCTCGTCATGAGAAGTGCCAGCGTCAATCCACCAATTTATAATTTCGTACTCCATTGTTCCCTCTTTAACATAAGCATTGTTAAGATCTGTAACTTCAAGCTCACCCCTCTTAGAGGGTGAAAGTTTCTTAATAAATTTAAAAACTCTGTCGTCATACATATAGATCCCGGTTTGAGCTATATTGCTTTTTGGATACTCTGGCTTTTCTTCAATTGAAATAACTTTACCGCCTTTACCAATTTCAATAACGCCATATTGTTTTGATCCAGTAGGCATCTCTACCCCAAATACCATTGCCCCCTTCTCTTTCTTTTCAAAGTTTTCAACCGTATCTTTCAAATCGTAATCGAAAATATTATCCCCTAATATAACCAAGAGCTTTTTACCGTCCGAAAAACTCTCAGCAAGCGATATTCCTTGCGCTATCCCTCGTGCCTCTTCCTGTATTTCATAGCTTAGATTTAATCCAAAATATTTGCCGCTTTTCAGCAAATTGAGAAATGACCCTGCATGTCCCGGCCCTATAATAATTAGAACGTCTTTTATGCCAGCCCTCACCATTGACTCCAAAGGGTAAAAGATCATTGGTTTATTATAGATTGGCAAAAGATGCTTATTGGTTACGAATGTTAATGGCCGCAAACGCGTTGCAAGACCTCCTGCTAAAATAACTCCCTTCATATATAAAATATTGTTTCTAGTAGTTGCCGTTTACGTTTAAAAGAAAGAATATAATGGTTAAACCAAATACTCCAATCAGTATATATTCTACCACAATTTTCATACTTAAATCGTGATTTAAGAGATGATGTATCATTCCCCACAAGACATAGAAAAACGTAGTTGCAATAACTACTCCTATTTGAAAACTTCTGCTCGAATTGTTCGTATATGCCAGCAAGAAACCAAGAGAAAGTATCGCAATAAGAGAAATATAGTATCCGCTATGTTTATATACTCTAGCAAGCATTAAATAATAACTCCCTTACTTAATATTCCAACCAACGCTAGTATCAGTAAAAGATACAAAATATGGTCAAAATTATGCCCAACAAAACGCATGACTTTTTTCTTTTCCACAATAATCATATCTAAAACAAAAGCAAAAATAAATATCGCAACAATCAGCATGCTGATGTTTAATGAAAAAGGAGCGCGGTTGACAAAGGATTTCCTGTTTACATCAGAGACTGTTTCAACTTCTTGTATTTTACTTATTTTACTATTATTAGCAATAGGCATATTGAGATTTCCAAGTTCCTCCACTATTAGAACCGTTTCTTCGCCATTCAATTCTCCTACTTTTACAGCAAACCCGACATCCTGATAATTTGCTGAAAGCATATTCGCTCGGTGGTCCGGGCTTGCCATCCAGGCATTGATTGCATCTTCGGCACTAGAAAATCCTCTGGCTAAATTTTCTCCCGCATACACATATTCGTAGCCTTCGGAATTAATAAAGACCCAAGGAGTTTTTCCGGTTGGAGAATTATGTGCCCAATAATCGTATTCAAACATATCATCTGCCTTTTTTGCCGCAGCAAGCGTTAGTTTTTCATTGAGAGATAATGAGGAAACGCCGTTATCCTGTCTTTCTTTGTTAGTCAGGATAAGAAGCTCCTCTGTCGATATATCAGCTTTTACTCCCAAGACCGACGGAAAACTTATTCTAAGTCTTTGAACAAAAAAGCTCGTTAAAAGAAGAAATATTATTGTTAAAAATAAATTTGTGTGATGTAGAACTTTGGCCCGATGGTTATTGGATTCTTTAGGTACAAAAAGATGGGCAAGAAAATCCTTCATATTTCCATTATATCATTTATAAGAAGGCAAGATTATTTTGTTGGTTTTCCCATTAACTGGAATTTTAAGAACAAAAGCTAAAGCATTGGCAATTGCTATTCCAACTCTAAGGCCAGTAAATGATCCGGGTCCAACATTTACTTGAATTCCCGAAAGATATTTTGGCGTTACTGAATATTTTTTTAGTATCTTATCGATCATAGGAAGTATGACCTGTGTCTTGTTTGAATCTATATTCCGAGTCTCAACATGTTTTATGCCGTTAATCTCCAAACCAACCGTAACCTTTTTATTATCCGCAGTATCAAGTATTAATGTAATCATATATTAATGTCATTAAGACACAGAAACAGCACCGCTCCTTAAAATTTTCCAGGGTTTTGTGGAGCAATCAATTACTGTTGATGATAATTCTTTATCACTTGTTTTACCTTCAACAACATAATCTACCAAACTAATCAATTTTTTATCTAAATCTTCAAATTTAAACGGCGTTTTTTCACCGGAAAAATTTGCTGATGGACCCAAAATAGGCACCCCGACTCTTGAAATAATCTCTCGGATAATCCTATGATTGGGAATCCTTACTCCTAAAGTTTCTCCTCCTCCCCTAACTAATGCCTGTACCTTTATTTTATTACATTGCAGTATTAAAGTAAGTGCTCCCGGCCAATATTTCTTCATTAAAGCTTCTGCGTCTTGCGGAATTTCTTTTACATATTTCTTCACCATCTTAACACTACTAAATAAAACGGGAACAGCTTTATCGTTTGGTCTTTTGCGAATTTTAAATAATTTTCCTATCGCCTCTTGATTGTCAATTCTGCAACCAATTCCAAATGCCGTATCTGTAGGAAAAATAACTATTCCGCCATTCCTTAATACTTCTATCGCTTTTTTAATTTGCTCGTTCATGCTCTAATTATAATCAAAAAAGAAGATACTTAGAAGCTCATGTTGGACTTTTTTTCCTGCATGAATTTATTAAGCGAAGATTTTTCTATGAGATAACGTCCGCCAAAATGTATTGCTTTAATCTTTTTTTCCGCGATGTATCTGTAAATTGTCAGTGTACTTAATTTTAAAAGGACAGAAACTTCTTTGACGTTGAGGAAATTCGTCTCGATAAAAAAACCCATAATAATACTTTGCAACAATATATAGCATACAAATATTACCTTGTCAAATTTTTATTACATTTGCGACCTAAACACAATTTTTCTTCTGTCGTCTTTTTCGTAGAAAAAATTAATATCGATTCTTTTTTTAGGTAAAAGTTTTTTTATCTTTTCCGCCCATTCAATTGCAACAATATTTTGGGAATCATTTAAAATTTCTTCAATCCCCAAACTCTCAACATCTTTCTCGTTTTCTATTCTATATAGATCAATATGGTAAAAATTTATTATTCTTGATTCATGATTCTTAATTCTTAATTCGTATTTACGAACAATTATAAATGTTGGCGAGATAATTCTCTTTTTAATTCCAAGTCCTTTTGCCAACCCCTGCACAAAGGTTGTTTTTCCACTTCCCAAATCTCCATAAAGTGCAATTACCCTATTTTTTTCAAGTATATTTCTTGCAGATTCTTTCCCAAGATTTTGAGTCTCCAAATAATTATTAGTAATAAAAACTTTTTCTCTAATTTTCATATTAAACCTCTTCTTGCTGTTTATCTTTCATAAGAAAACGAAAGGATAGTATAGCACAAGCCATTAAAAGGACTCCTCCGATAACAATAAAAATTTTTTGAAGATTAGAATTTGGTTTTTTGTTTTCTGTGGCAATTAAATTGTTTTCTAAATTTTTCGCAACATCTGTTGGCAGATTTATGAATTCATTTTTGGTACTTTCTCCCAAAACTAAAGTAGGTATTACTTGCCTAGTCGGAACCGCAATTCTTGTCGGCGTGGGCGAAGGCTTTAAAGTCGGCGTTGGAGTTTTTGTTGGTATAGGAGTATTTGTCGGGGTTGAGGTTGGAGCGGACGTAGGAGTTGGTGTATTTGTGGGAACAGGAGTAGAAGTCGGCGTCGGTGTTGAAGTGGGTGCAAGATCCAAACACTTAGCTGAGGCTTTTGTTGGCTGCTGTGAAGTATTCCAACTTCCTCCATCTGGTATTCTCGCATAAGTAAGCTCTGCCGATGAGCTTGAATAACTATATATATCAACAGTTGTAGAAATATTATTTTCTACTTTAAAAAGCGTTGGAGAATCACCGTTATTATTTAAATAAGATGACAAATCCCAATAGCATGTTTGCGACGCGGGCAAAATACCCGACAATGCAATCTTTGCTGATGAACCAGTATCTGAATCAAAGCTTACATCATCATCAAAATAATAATCAGACAAATCTATTGATGCGCTAGAAGTATTATAAAATTCTACCCATTCTGGAGATCCGCTTGGTGGATTTGGTAAAAATTCATTAATTACTAGCTCTGATGCAAAAGAAGATTTAATGAAAGGCTGAAAAGATAAGAAAATAAAAATAAAAGAAATAAAACTAACTGAAAAATAAAATATATTTTTCAAATAAATTCAATAAAAAAAATAATTATTGTACGTGCAAGTA
>JACQKL010000044.1 GCA_016204535.1 Candidatus Levyibacteriota bacterium
AGATACATTTAAATCTCTAGACGATAATTTCTTTATCATTTCTTCGGGACTGGATAATGCTTCTGCCAATATTCCTCAAAAGTCAATGAACCAATATAGCTTCATGATCCAGATGAACGAGGAAGTTCCCGGAATATTTAAAAAAATAGATGCACTCGGAAGTCATTCTTATCCCAATCCCGGCTTCTCATCTTTTCCTTGGATAGTTACAGACAAAAGTATCAGTAGTTTTAAATTTGAAAAAGAGCTGGCAGACGAGCTTTCGGGTAAAAATCTACCCATTTTTATTACTGAAACAGGCTGGTCCAATAAAAATTTATCCAAGAACCAAATTGCATCATATTTTATCTTTGCTTTTGAATCTGTCTGGTTAGACAACGTTGTTGCCGTTACTCCCTTTCTTCTTCACGCAGGAGTTGGTCCTTTCTCGCAGTTTAGTCTTTTAAATGAAGATGGAAATTACAACGAGGTTTCGTTAACACTTCAGAGAATTCCAAAAATAAAAGGAAAACCAACCATTAATTACAATTCAAATCTCACTTCCAATCTTTTGCCTTCTCAAAACAATATTCCTGTAAGGACTTTTTCTCAAAAAACTCAATTTGAATATCCAGCCCTTGAAAAAACCAAAACCATCACCACCTTTTTTAAATGGCTTCTAAAGCTACCGAATTAATGTCCTTTATGGTATAATATTGAGACCATTTTGGAAGGAAAAATATTAAAAGTATGAATGTCGAGGACATAGAGGTAGAGCTTTTGAATAGTCTTACGCACGGCGTAATAAGAGTTAAAGAATCAATACGGTTAATAAAAGAGTTCTTGGAAGAAAAACCTGAAGCTGAGTATAGTTTGGTAATTGGTACTGATTCTCATGAGAAAATGAATGCTTCAGATGTCAGAAGCATTAACTTGGTCACTGCAGTTCTTGTTCACAGGAAAGGGTTTGGAGGTAAATATTTTTGGAGGCGAAAATATGTTTCCAATATTAGAACTCTTAGAGAAAAAATCTATGCAGAAACTTTGGAATCTCTGAATTTTGCTCTATTTTTTGTTCCCCTCCTTAGGAAAGAATTAAATGGGAATTCGCCGTTCTACAATTTAGAGATTCATATTGATGTTGGTGAACATGGTGATACTCGAGATATGATTAAAGAGGTGGTCGGGATGGTAAACGGAAATGGGTTTGTGGCAAAAACGAAGCCTGAGGCGTACGGAGCGTCCTACGTAGCCGATAAACATACCTAAAATAAAATTAAAAATTCAAAATGCAAAGCGCAAAATTAGCTTGGGAGGAAGCTAGGGAAGTAAAAAAGGAGATAGAGAAAATCGTTAAGATTTTGGGACTCTCACACATAGATCCATCAAGAATTTTTTGCTACAAAACCGAAGGCTCCAAATCAAAATCGTATGCGCGTATTTGGAGTTACCCCAAAATTTTTCAATTAGCTTTAGGCATAAAGCCAGCCTATGTAATTGAAGTATTGTCAAAATTTTATAACAAACTTGGTGAATCCGAAAAGAGACGGGTTCTTATCCATGAGCTTTTACATATTCCCAAGAATTTCTCGGGAGCGCTCGTCCCTCATCGCTCACGCCATCGTCGCCTTCAGTCAGAAGTTAATAGACTTTATAAAGAATACGAGTTGGCTATTCGTCGTTAGTTTATGATTAGTATTATTCATGGTGATGATAATGCATCCTCCAGAAATTATTTTCTGGAGATGAGGAAAAAACAAAAAAACAATATTTCCTTTAACGGAGAGAAGGTTACGATAACAGATCTCGTTCAAAATACTCAAGGATCAGGTTTTTTTGGAGACATAAACGTAATTTTTATTGAAGATCTTTTAACAAAAAATAAAAAAAATGATGGGAGAACTAAGGAGCTTATAGGTTTCATGGTTAAAACTTCTAAAAAATTCTCCTTTGTTCTTTGGGAATCAAAAGAAATTTTAAAAAGAGACTTATCTTTATTTAAAGACGCAATTATCAAGCGTTTTAAGCTTCCTAGAAATATATTTTTGTTTCTTGATAGTTTGAAACCACATAATTCTAAAAATTTGATTAAAATGTTCCATAACACTTTGGACAGCGGTATTAAAGAGGAGCTGATTTTATTTATGACGCAAAGACAAGTTCGAATACTTATGGCTTTGTCGGATCGAGGCGAAAAATCAATTGATGAATTGACACGTTTTGCTCCATGGCAAATGGAAAAACTTGAAAGGCAAGCTAGGCTATTTGACATCCAAACGCTTAAAAGCATTTATAAAAAACTGTTTGAAATCGAGACTGGGTATAAAACAGGTGTTCTAAACCTATCGCTAGTCCAAGCCATTGACTTTTTACTACTTGAAATATAGTATAATTGATATGTATATTAACCCCTCAATCTTTAAATCCTACGATATCCGCGGTATTTATCCCCAAGATCTAAATGAGCCAATTGTATTTAGGATCATTCAATCTTACATCAAATTATTCACTCCCAAAAAGGTGGTTTTGGGAAGAGATGTCAGAGAATCCGGTGAGAAACTTTTTGAATCTTGCCTTAAGGCGTTTACCCAGGCTGGAATTGATGTTATAGATATTGGAATCGTTTCGACAGATCAGTATTATTATGCTGTTGGCACGTTGCCAGTGGATGGAGGCGTTACTGTTTCCGCATCTCACAATCCACGAGAATGGAATGGCTTAAACTTTTGCAAAAGGGGCGCTGAACCTATTTCGTCAGAAAGTGGCCTTCTTGAAATAAAAAACGAAGCTTTAAAGAATAATTGGACTACGCTTGGCTCGAAGAAAAAAGGAAAACTAGAAAAACATGACGTGTCTTATGACTTTCTTAAAGCTGCAATTTCTATGATTGATATTTCTAAAATCAAACCGACAAAACTCGTAGCGAATGCAAACTTCGGAGTTGATGTTGTTTTGTTAAATGAAGCTGTAAAAGAATTTAAATTACCCCTTAAAGTTATTCCTCTTAATGCTAAGCCTGATGGAGCATTTCCAAAAGGACCCCCTAACCCCCTGCTTCCTGAAAGTAGAAAAGAATTTTTGGATTTAGTTGTAAAAAAAAGTGCAGACTTAGGTGTTTCTTGGGATGCGGATGGAGATCGTTGTTTTTTTGCTGATGAAAAAGGCAACTTTATTGAGGGCTACTTTATAACCGCAATTTTGGCAAAAGAAATACTCCAAAAGCATCCCAATTCCAAAATTCTTATTGACCCGCGCCTTACCTGGGCGACAACCGAAGAGATTGAAAGATCGGGTGGAAAAGTCGTTGTCTGTAAACCCGGCATGACAATTATTGCAGCCAGGATGAAGAAGGATAATATAGTATTTGGTGGCGAAATGTCTTCGCATTTTTATTTTAAGGAAAACTTTTACAGAGATAATGGGTTAATCCCTTTGTTAATTATTTTGGAAATGCTAGGAAAATATAATACCACTCTTTCTAAATTGGCTTCTCCATATACATCTAAATATTTCACTCCTGGAGAGATTAATTTCGAAACAGAGAATAAAGATGAAATTATTAAAACATTACAAAATAAATATGAAAAAGGTAAACAAGAATTCATTGATGGACTTTCGGTTGAATTCCCAGATTGGAGATTTAATATAAGAAAATCAAACACAGAACCCTTACTTCGTCTTAATCTAGAAACACGTTCAAAGAAATTAATGGAAGAAAAAAGAGATGAGCTCATAGATCAAATTAAATCTCTTTCTTAACTTCAGGCTTGATAATTTTAAAAAATATCTAAATAATAAGCCTATGGCGCAACGTCATATTATAGATTTTTCTAAGCTTGATAAAGAAGATCTTGAATCTATAGGTAAAAGTGCATATTTACTTTCGGAACTTAAGTATTTAAAAATTTCAATTCCGGACGGATTTATTGTTACAACATCATTTTTTGAAGATTTTTTAGAACAAACCGGCATTCAGGCAAAAATAACAAAGATCCGTAAACTTAATCATCCAGCAATAGAAGATTCTATAGAAAAATTACTTACTCCTGTTAAAAAAGAAATGCTGTATGCTGCTATCCCTCAGAATTTGGCAATAAAAATTTATAATTCGTATAAAAAACTGTCGGGTGTATTTAAAGAACCTTCGTTGAGGGTATTTTCTTCCACCCATAGCAACAAATCGGTAATATTCCCTAATGTAAAAGGGGATGCAAATCTTATTTTGAAAATAAAAAGAATATGGAGCTTTTACTTGGAAAACGCGGTTACTATAGTTGTCCAGAAAAATATTGACTCAAAAATAAAAGGAAAGATATTTACGGATGACTTCTCAAGGGATAAGCTTAACTTTCTTACAGAAGATCAGATAAGCCAATTAAAAGTCTATGCCCAAAAAATCCAAAAACATTTTTATTTTCCTCAAGAACTAGATTATGCTTTAGTGAAAGAAAAAATATACATAACCAATGTAACGCCCTTAACCAATGTATCTAAAAAACAGGAAATATTTTTTTCCAATAAAAAGATTAGAAAAGTATTAGTTAGAGGAATTTCTCTTAATCCTGGAATTGTTACGGGGAAAACTATAATCCTTAAAGATCAAAATGTCACACGAATAAAAAACGGAGAGATTGTTGTGCTTCCAAAACTGAATGCGCCAATATGGCCAGAAATAAAAAAGGCAAAAGCAATAGTTGTCGATTCTCTTTTATCTAAGGGTCATGATAGAATGATTTATAGAAAGCATTTGCAGTTTCCGATTATTCACGATGCGAGAAACGCAACTAAAGTAATTCAAAATGGAAGCATAATTACGGTTAACGGCATGACTGGTGACATATATCAGGGCGGGTTATAAAATTTTATGGTGAAGATAAAAGAAATTAATGCACGCGAAATCCTTAACGCTAAAGGTCTCCCGACTATTGAGGCTACTGTAACTTTAAGCGATGGGAAGATTGGTGTAGCGTCTTGTCCAAAAGGAGAAAAAATTGCTAATTACGAAGCTTCAGAGCTAAAAGACAGCGATGAAAAGCGTTTTGAGGGCGATGGGATGCTAAAGGCAATAGATAATATTGCAAACATAATAAAACCTGCCTTAGTTGGAAAAGATGCAGAAAACCAGCAAGACATAGACAAAACCATGATTAATCTTGACGGAACACAAAACAAGTCAAGGATTGGCGCAAACGCCATGTTAACAGTATCCATAGCAGTTGCCAAGGCTTCCGCAGAAAGCTCTGTTCTTCCACTTTTTCTTTATCTTCGACAATTTATTAAAAAAGAACATGAGTCTCTTAAAATACCCGTTCCGATATTCAATCTTATAAGTGGTGGTAAAAAACAAAACAATTTTGGGGATTTTCATGAATTTTTGGTTGTTCCGGCCTCATCCAAACCCTATACGGAATCCATTAGAATTGGAACTGAGATTAGCAAGTCTTTGAGAAGAATCTTGGAATCAAAAAATCTTAAAATGAATGATGGTTCCGAAGAGGGATTTACTCCAAGTTTTACGACAAACAAAGAGGCATTTTACTTTATCAAACAAGCCGTAGAGGAAGCAAA
>JACQKL010000042.1 GCA_016204535.1 Candidatus Levyibacteriota bacterium
ACTTCGCTATCCTTTCTATCATTATTCTTTTTATACATATAGTTTTTACTAATAGTTATCATGTCCTCAAGCTTCGCTAGGCATGATCCCTCCGTAGCTTTTAAGCGAAGGGGGATCATTATAATTTTCCAAAAATTTTCAAGATAAATTCATCGTATCTTTTACCCAAGATCTCGTGGAATATAACAGTAAGTATAAGAGCAAAAGGAATTAAAATTCTCCAAGGATGATTTCCAAGCCAAAAACTGACAGAAGTAAAGACTTTTGAAAAAGGCATACTCTTAATCAGTTTTTCCTGCTCATTTGCCCTTTCTTTTAAAGTCTTGATAAATTCATGCTCGTTCATACTTCGGCAAGCTCAGTACTGGCGTAAGCTAGTTTGAAGCTTTGGCGGGCTCTAAAAAGGAGAGATTCCGTAGCTTTGAACGATAAATTAAAGATTCTGGCCAAAGTTTTTACCGGTATTTTTTTATCGTAGTGGAGTGTTAAGATTTTTTGATATCTTAAAGAGAGACTATGAAGAACAAACTCAATTTTATCCCGAATTTTATCTTTTTCAAATTGAAATTCCGGTTGGTTAATTTCAGAGGCAACAATTTGCAGGAAAGGAACTTGAGATAAAAGTATAGATTTTATTTTTCGTTTTCGATAAAAATCTACCATTTTATTGTGAGCGATTCGATAGAGCCAGGCTAGCGTATTCTCTTCTTTTCGAAGGAGCGAAAGAGAATCAATTGCTTCCAGAAAAACATCATTGGTTAAATCTTCCGCATCTTCAAATTGGGGGAGTTTTTTAGTAAAATAAGCCAAAATCTTCGGGGAATAGAATTTATAAAACTCTACAACCGCCTTACTGTCTCCTTGTAGAATTCGCTTTACGTAAGACAACGACATATGTAGATTATATGCCACTCCGCTTTGAATTGCAAAATTTGGAATATACCTCCGTAGCCCCGCTAAGCGGGGCGAAGGGGTATAGCAAATTTTTGCTCCGAATGATTTTAATACATTTTACGACTTAATATTGTAAGTATTGTAGAAATACTATGGATTTACGTGGCTATACGGATATCAATTTAAGACGTAAAGCATTGGAAAAAGAGTTGAGAGTTAAGCTTGAACAAACGGGGAATTATTCACTGGATGTTAAATTAGCCTCTACTAGAAACTGCGAAAATATGATTGGGGCAACCCAAATTCCTGTGGGAGTAGCGGGTCCACTTAAAATAAAAAGTTCTTTGCAGGAAAGAGAAGTTTTTGTTCCTTTGGCTACTACCGAAGGAGCTTTGGTTGCTTCTGTCAATAGAGGGTGCAAGGCAATAACCCAAAGCGGTGGCGCAGCAATCATTAGCAAGAGAATTGGTATCACGAGGGCGCCTGTTTTTGAAATTAAAAATATTGAAGAAGGAGAGAAAGCGATTGGGTGGATTAAGGATAATTTAATTGAAATTAAGAAAGTGTCCGAAAAGTCTTCATCGCATTTAAAACTTTTGGATATAAAATCTTGGATGGCTGGAAGAAATCTTTTCTTACGATTCAGATTTGATTCACAAGACGCAATGGGCATGAATATGACTACAATTGCCTGCACTAATGCAGCTTCTCTTATCGAGCAGAATACAAAAGCAAAATTAGTATCAATCTCCGGGAATGTTTGCGTTGATAAAAAACCAAACATGTTGAATATGATTGAAGGAAGAGGAATACCGGTTTGGGCGGATTGCGTTTTGCCGGATGAAGTTGTAGCGAATGTGCTTAAGACAACGCCGGAAAAATTTGTCAATGTAATTAACAGAAAAGTTTATCTGGGATCGATACTTTCCGGAAGTATTGGGGCGAATGCGCATGCTGCTAATGTATTGGCGGCAATTTTTTTGGCAACCGGACAGGACATTGCTCATATTGCAGAGGTTGCCAGTGTTATAATAACTGGTGAGGTAGTAGAAAAAGGTCTTTATGTTTCTGCAAATCTTTCGGATCTGGTTGTTGGGACAGTTGGCGGAGGAACAAATCTTTCAACCCAGAAAGAAGCTTTGGATATTTTGGGAGTTTCCGGAGGAAACAATGGAAAAAACTCTCAAAAATTAGCGGAAATTATTGGAGCCAGTGTCCTAGCAGGAGAAATATCCCTTATTGCCTCTTTAAGCGTAAATTCTTTAGCTTGCGCCCATCAAAGGCTTGGAAGAGGAGAAAATCTATGACTGGAATTGTAGGATACGGGACTTATGTTCCAAAATATCGGCTTAAAATTGCAGACATTGCGGAAGTTTGGGGAAAAAAGGCTGTCGAAATTGAAAGCGGACTGCGTATTGCTGAAAAAGCAGTACCAGGTTTTGATGAAGATGCGGTAACAATGGGGGTTGAAGCAGCGAGAAAAGCGATTGAAATGGCGGGAGTCAAACCGGAAGACTTACAAAGTATATATTTTGGGTCAGAGAGTCATCCTTATGCGGTTAAGCCTTCATCTACAGCTTTGGGAGAATATTTGGGTGTTGGCAATAATTACTTTGCTTCCGATTTGGAATTTGCTTGCAAAGCCGCAACCGCAGGGATTCAGGTAACCACAGCCTTACTTCAAAGTCGCAATATAAATTATGGATTGGTGGTCGGAAGTGATACTGCTCAAGGCAAACCTCATGACGCCTTGGAATATACGGCTGCAAGTGCAGCCTGTGCATATATTTTAGGAAACAAACAATCTGAAATTATTGCCAATATTCTTGAAATGTCATCCTTTTCATCCGATATGCCTGATTTCTGGAGAAGAGATGGAGCGCGTTATCCTTCTCATTTTGGCAGATTCAGCGGAGAGCCGGCATATTTTACCCATGTAATTGGTGAAGGTAAAAATTTATTACAAAAAAGCAAACTTGAGCCCTCAGATTTTGCCTATTGTGTTTTCCATATGCCAAACGGAAAGTTTCCAAGAGTTGCAGCGAAAAAACTTGGATTCACACCAGAGCAATTGGCGCCTTCACTGACAGTAGATAAAATTGGAAATCCCTACACCGCGTCTTCTTTGATGGGTTTGGCAGCTGTTTTAGATATTGCCAAACCAAAAGAAAAAATATTTTTTGTTTCCTACGGATCGGGCGCAGGATCAGACGGGTTTATTTTTCAAGCAACCAAAGCAATTTTGCAAAAACAAAAAAAGACAATTCCGGTTACAAAACAACTAGAGCAAAAAATTTATATTTCGTATTCTTCTTATTTAAGGCAAACACACACAATATGATAAATATTTTGGGAGCTTACGCAACAAAATTTGGAGAGCTATGGAATATTTCTCCCCGAGCATTGGCAAAAGAAGTAATGGAAAATGCTTTGAAATCTTTCGGCTTAAAAGCATCTCAAATAGACGCCTTGTTTGTCGGAAATATGCTGTCCGGGATTTTGGGAAATCAAACGAATTTAGGCTCTTTAGTTGCTGAAGAATTGGGTGTCCAAATTCCTGCATTTAGGATTGAGGGAGCATGTGCTTCGGGAGGATTAGCTCTTCATAATGCCATAAATAGCTTAAAAGCCGGGCAATATAAAACAGTTCTGGTTTTGGGAATTGAGAAAATGACCGATCATAGTCAGGACGAAATTACAACCGCTTTGATGGCTGCAGGGTCAGATGAAGAGCGTATGGCTGGCTCAACTTTTCCCGGAGTTTACGCTCTCATGGCTCAAGCATATATGCGAAAATACTCTGTTTCAGAAGAAGATTTAGCTGCAGTTTCAGTAAAAAATCATTACCACGGTTCACTTAATCCAAAAGCCCAGTTTCAATCTCCGATAACGATTGCTGATGTTATGAAAAGCTCAAAGATTGCAGATCCTTTAAAGCTTTTGGATTGTTCTCCTATTTCCGATGGAGCTGCGGCAGTTGTAATTACGAGTGAAAACACAATTAGAAAAGTTAAAAAACCCATTCAAATTGTTGCCAGTGAAGTTGCTACGGATACACTTAGTCTTCATGACAGAAAATCGTTTACCAGCTTAAGCGCAGTTGTTGAGGCATCTGGAAAAGCATATAGAAAAGCAGGAATAAAATCAGGAGATATCGACGTCGCAGAGATCCACGACTGCTTTTCTATTTCAGAAGCTATAGCCACAGAGGACTTGGGATTTTCAGAAAAGGGCCATGGCGCAAAAGATATTGCTCAAGGAAGACGAACACTTTCTAATGGAGATATTATTTGCAATCCTTCAGGAGGATTAAAAGCCTGTGGTCATCCAGTTGGCGCAACAGGCATTAAACAGATTGTAGAAATAACAGAGCAACTGAGAGGAGAGGCGGGAAAGAAACAAGTTAAAGGAGCAAAAATTGGCTTAACTCATAACGTTGGCGGCAGCGGAACAGTAGCGGTTATACATATTTTACAAAATTAATATTATGATTACGTCACCGGTAAAACTTTGGAGAAGACAAAAAAATACAGCTTCCCTGATAGGAAAAAAGGGGGAAATTTTACAATGGACCATCATTAGGGTTCCTGCCAAATCTTTTATGGATCAAGCGCCGTATCCGGTTGTAATTGTCAAAATGGAAAATGGAGAAAATATGATAGGACAATTAGTGGACTGGCAAGAAAAAGATTTGATGATTGGAAAAGAAGTAATATCTGTATTGAGACTTTTGCGAACTGAGCCAAAAGAAGATATAATCTACTACAATATTAAGTTCAAGCCCCTATGAAAAAAATTCATGTATCTGCCCCAGGTAAGTTACATTTATTAGGAGAGCACGTTGTTGTTTACAATAAACCTGCCATTATTACTGCGGTAAATAAACGTTGTTTTGTAACAATTACTTCCAGAAAAGACCAGAAGATAGAAGTTGTTTCAGCGAATCTTAAAGCAAGCAAAATAGTTACGGAAAAAGAAATAATTGAAAAAACTAAAGATGCTCAGTCAAAATGGGAAACTTATGTAAAAACCAATGACATATCTCTTCTTAAATCTATAACCTCGGATCCTTTGGATTTTCCAATTATTGTTATTGGCGAAGCTTTAAAGTATTTGAAAAAGACTCTTCCATTTGGTTTTACTTTATCAATAAAATCCGATATTCCAATTGGTTCTGGAATGGGCTCTTCGGCAGCAATCGCAGTATCTGTTGCAGGAGCAATATATTTATTGTTTAATAAAGATTTTGATAAAGAGATTATTAACGAAATCGCCTATCTTGCGGAGCAAAAGAAACACGGAATGCCTTCGGGCGGAGATAATTCGGCCAGTTGCTTTGGAGGATTAGTTTGGTATAGAAAAGAGGCAGTTGAACTTAAGATAATCCAACCTATTTCATTCTCATTGCCCAAAAAATTGGCAGATAATTTTAGCGTAATTCAAACCGGTACGCCAAATGAATCAACAGGAGAAATGGTGGGAATTGTAAGAACTTTATATCAGAAAAATCCGCAACTGGTCAATGGTGTGCTGTTGAGTCAAGAAAAATTAGTAAGAGAACTTTTGGCTGCAATTAAAAGCGGTGATAACACTCTAATGATACGTATCATTAGAGCAGGAGAGAAGAATTTGGAAAGCCTTGGAGTCGTTTCGGATTTTGCAAAAACAATTATTGGGAAAATTGAAAAGCTTGGCGGAGCGGCGAAAATTTGCGGAGGGGGAGGAGTCAAAAAAAGAACGGGGGTATTGCTAGTCTATTACGAAGATAAAGACCGAATTAAGGCAATTGCCGATTCTTATCACTTGCCTTTCCTTCAGGTTCCATTGGGCGTTGAGGGATTAAGGCAAGAATAACCTACCTAGATTGATTCTGAGGTCTTTTTATGGTAGGATCTAACTAATTTATATTATGGGTTTGCAACAAGAGGGGCCGAAAGACTTACATCAAGAAAAACGCCACAACGAATCGTTAATGCCTTTGACTTTAGGTGCTCCTCCTCGTGTTCCTTATTACGCTTATCCTGCTTGGGGCTTAGTTTACAAAGGCGAAGAACAGGCAGATGTAGCTTATAGAGAAGAATGGGGAGCTGGAAATGCTGGTCAATTAGACTTAGTTTCTAAGGCTATGATTGAAGCGGGTTATGGTAATTTCCCAGAGTTATTAAGACAGGAAACAGCAAAAACCGTATCGGAATTGCTAAAAGATAGGTCAGATAGCCAGCCGTTAAATATTCTAGACATTGGTGCAGGCCCTGGATTATCTGCTTTGACCGTTTACGAAGCCTTACCTCCAAAGCTTAAGCCAGTAACTACGATGATTCTTGTGGATCCTTCGGCAGAAAGTCTTAAGGCTGCTAGGCAAAAAATGGAAGAAAAAGGAATTAAATTTAAAATTATAAGCGCTTCAGACACAGAAGCTTTAAAAGAAATAGAGGGGGGATCAATAGATATTCTGACAGGAGTTGCATCTGTTCATCATCATGCCAAGATTCCATTTGACCTTTACCGAAATGTTTTGAGAAAGGGAGGGTCTGCGGTATTTGCTGATTGGCATCAGACCTTATGGGAGCATCCAGGCAGCGTACTTAGACTTTTTGAACAATTTGACTGGCCGCAAAAAGAAAAAGGTATTAAAAATTGGTTAGCAACTTATCCTAAAGCAGGAGATATTCCTCCTCTTCCGGATGACCCTGCAGATAGAAAAGCAATTGAGCAAATTATCGGGTTTTGGAAATCTTATCGAGCAATGTCGCAAAGGAGCAATCTTGGCCCAAATGCAATTTGGCCATTAGAAGGACATAGGCCGGTGCAAAGATACGCGCAAGAAATGACAGAGGCTGGTTTTAGGGTAAGCAAGCCTCAACAGATTTTACCAGACTCGAGCTTATTGCAGGTTACAGTAGGCCAAAAAATATAAAACTTTAGATAATTATGGTTGACAGAGGAGAGCCAGTAGATAAACGAGCATTTAATGAAGCCTTAGTAAATAAAGAAGCGATAGGGAATCTTAAGCTGGTTGTCATGGATGATATAAAAACTAGGCAAGAACGAGGAGGAGATGTATCGGAAGCGCACAGCTTTGCTCATCTAAACAATGTATCGAGACTTGCCCCATTTGTTGGCACGTTATATGGCTATACTTCAAGAGAGCAAATGCTTGCTCAAGCCGCTAGTTTGTTTCATGATTTGGTCAGATCTCCAAGTGAGGATCCAAAAGTCAAAGATGAAGAGGCAAGTTCCAATGCGGCAAAATCTAAACTCGAAGAATTAAATAATGTAGGAATTGTTGTTACAACGCCAGAAGCAAGAGAAGCAATAGGATATGCAATTGAACGACAGGGACAGTATCCTAGCTGGTTTGCAGATCCGTCAACAAGAGAGCAAGTTCCACAAAAATTAGGAGATAAATTATGGCTTGCGCTTTTTGTCGCTGACAAATTGGAGGCAAATGGAGTAAGAGTCATTGCTAGAAGATCAAGTTTTGTAGCAGGAGATAGATTAAAAAGAGAAGATGGAGATTGGAGACAATTTGGTTTCAAACCAGGGCAGGATGAGGGAAAAGTAGTTGCAATTGAAAGCATGGTTAGGCTTGCGATTATAAATCCTGAAGAGGTTTATCCTAAAAGATTAAAACCCATTGTTGGCCTTTTGTATCAAGTACAAAGAGAATTCGTTTTGGGAATTTGCAAAAGTTTGGGATTAAGTATAGAAGATTTAGCAAAAATTCTTATAAACACAAGGAATAAGGATGGGAAAAATATTGTAGAAGTTAGAAAACTTAAATGCCCAAG
This sequence comes from Candidatus Levyibacteriota bacterium, assembly GCA_016204535.1. GTDB lineage: Bacteria > Patescibacteriota > Microgenomatia > Levybacterales > UBA12049 > GWB1-37-8. The sequence goes on from JACQKL010000042.1 coordinate 7,686, forward strand.
TGATGCAGAGGAATTAAGAAGATTTATCGAAAGTAGGAGTGGCATTTCTGAAAAGTCAATTCAGGAAACTTCAGCAGATTATGTCTCCTCAGCAATGGAAACAGTTAACTATTTTAGTAATAGATATACAGAGGATTTAGATAACCTAATGACAAGATGGGGTCCTAAAGGTGATGCAGCTAGAGATTGGCAAAGAGGAATGGTAGAATATGTTAACGGACAGTGGTTCGATAAAGTTGAAGCAAGCTTAAAGAAATAAATGAATAAAATTACTGTTTCGGCGCCTGGGAAATTAATGCTTTTAGGAGAACATGCAGTTGTCTACAATCATCCTTGTCTTGTAACTGCAGTTGATCAGAGAATGCGAGCTACCGTTGAAACTCTTCCTCGCTTAGAATTTCAACTAGAAGCAGAGGATGTAAAGGTAACAGGCTACAAAAAACCATTTAGTGAATTAGGTGTTGGAGATATTCCAAAGGGCGCAAAATTCGTAGAAATTGCAGTTAAAAATTTATTGGAGAGATCCCGAAACAAGTTCGGGACGACATGGAAAACAGGTATCAGGGTAATAACAAAATCAGAATTTTCTTCTCAATTTGGATTTGGTTCTTCATCTGCTTCGACTGTTTGCACGATAAAAGCAATTTCAGAATTACTAAAACTTAAATTATCAAATAAAGAAATTTTTGATATAGCATTTAAAACTGTTTTGGATATTCAGGGAAAAGGATCCGGATTTGATGTGGCAGCAGCTGTTTATGGTGGAACTTTATATTTTGTCACAGGCGGAAAAGTAATTGAGCCACTTGAAATTTCCACGCTTCCCCTATTGGTTGGTTATTCGGGGATTAAAGCCGATACGGTAACGCTTATAAATAAAGTAAAAGAGGCTTTTAAGGGGAAAGAAAAAAGATTGGAAGAAATTTACAAACAAATTGCCTCACTGGTTGAAAAAGCAAGAACTGCGCTTTTGATAAAGGACTGGAAAGAGTTCGGAAAACTCATGAATCAAAACCAAGAATATTTAAGAGAGCTTGGGGTCAGCATTCCAAAATTAGATGACATGATTAATATTTCGTTATCTAAAGGCGCATATGGAGCAAAACTGTCGGGAGCAGGCGGAGGAGATTGTATGATCGTAGTTTGTCCAAAAGATAAAGAATTGTTGGTTAAAGCAGGTATTTCTCAAGTTGGAGGGCAGGTTATAGGTGTTAAGACTAACGCAGAAGGAGTTAAGGTAGAAAAATGAAAGCTACTGCAGTAGCGCCATCAAACATTGCCTTTATAAAATATTGGGGTAAAAAGGACGAAGTTTTAAGGCTTCCTGAAAACGGCAGTATTTCGATGAATTTAAGTAATCTTTTGACAACCACAACGGTTGAGTTTAATACAAGTTTTAAAGAAGATGAAATTATCATCAATAATCAAAAAGAACCCAACGATGACAGCCGAGCGATTAAACATTTAGATAGGGTGAGGAAAATTGCAAAAATTAAGCAAAAGGCAAAAGTAGTTACTCAAAATAATTTTCCAACCGGAACAGGTCTTTCTTCTTCCGCTTCCGGTTTTGCCGCATTAACTCTTACCGCAGCCAAAGCTGCTGGTTTAAACCTATCAGAAAAAGAATTATCGATTTTGGCAAGACAAGGATCCGGATCTGCGTGCCGTTCTATTCCGGATGGATTTGTCGAATGGCTGGATGGGGATACAAGTGAAAGATCTTATGCAATTTCTTTATATAAGCCGGATTATTGGGATATTGTAGATGTGGTTGCGGTTGTCAGTCGTAATAAAAAAGAAGTGAGTACGACTGAAGGACAAAAATTAGCAAAATCCAGTCCTTTTTTTCCGGTAAGACTTAAAAATATAAAAGAAAAAATAAAATTAATTAAAAAATATTTAGCTAAAAAAGATTTTAAAAATTTTGGAGAATTGGTTGAAGGTGAAGCATTGGAGCTTCATTCAATAATGCTTACTTCAACTCCTTCTCTTATTTATCTACTCCCTGGAAGCTTGCATGTAATGCATATGGTAAAAAGATGGCGACAAGAAGGGTTGCCGGTTTATTTTACGGTGAACACAGGACAGGATATTCATTTAATTTGTCAAAAAAAAGATGCGCAAGAAGTAGTTAAAAGAGCAGAAACAATTTCAGAAGTTCAAAAAACGATCATTAATCTTCCCAGTCAAGGAGCATACCTTACCGAAAAACACTTATTTTAATTGATTATTTTCCGAATCTTCTTTGTCTTTGAGCAAATTCTTCAACTGCCAATTCGATATCTTCATCTTTTAAATCCGGAAAATGTTTGTTGAGAAAAATATATTCTGCATAAGCTGCCTGCCAGATCATCAGTCCCGAAGTTCTTTGCTCACCGGAAGTTCTGATAATTAAATCAGGATTTGGATAGGGCTGGTTTGCAGTATCGAGAAATTGAGAAATAGCTTCCTCTGTCAAATTTTTCATTTTTAATTTTTCATTTTTAATTTTTTCTATTGCCCTTGTTATTTCATCCCTTCCTCCGTAATCAAGCGCGATATTTAAAACATAATTTTTAAAACCTTTTGTTTTTTCTTCCGAATCTTGAATTCTTTCTAATAGTTTTTTTGAAATTCTATCTTTCCTGCCAAGATGAATTATGCGGATTTTTTCCTTTAAAGCCTCTTTGAGATTTTTTTCAATAAAAGCTTCATACATTTTCATAAGATAATTTACTTCTTCTTTAGTTCTGTTCCAATTTTCTGTTGAGAATGCCCACATGGTTAAAGTATGAACGCCAAGCGATCTTATCTTTCTTCCTATTTTTATTGCTACCTCAAATCCCTTCTTGTGTCCTTCAAAGGTTGGTAAATTATGCTCTCTTGCCCACCTTCTATTCCCATCGGGGATGATTGCAATATGGTTTGGAGTGCTTTGAAGAGCCATTCTTGGAGTATAACACATTATATTTGACAGGACTAGCTTTTTAAAAAGAGTGTGTTATAATATCTAAATGGCAGCAAGAAAAGGAATTAAGGAAGCATCGCCCGAGCTGACTAATCAGTCCTTATTAACGGATAAATTAAAAAAACCTAAGTTTTTTATACCCTTAATAGTTATTGTCTTGGCAGTTATAGCATTTTTCCTAAAGGGTTTATTTATCGCGGCCTTAGTTAACGGACAACCAATTACCAGGCTTACTTTGATTGCGGAACTAGAAAAACAGGGAGGGAAACAGGCTTTGACAGCGCTGGTTAATCAAAGTTTAATTTTGCAGGAAGCAAAGAAAAAGAATGTAAGTGTCAGCCAAAAAGAGCTTGATGCTGCGACAAAGCAAATAGAAGATAGTCTTAAAAAGCAGGGGCAAAGCCTGGATGCGGCATTGGCAATACAGGGATTTACAAAAGAGGATTTCTTAATGCAGATAAAACTTAAAACTTTAGTTGAAAAATTATTGGTATCGGAGATAAAAGTTACAGATAAAGAAGTTACAGATTATATAGAAAAAAATAAAAGCACTTTTCCAACTAACCTGAAAGAAGATGAAATTAAAAGGGAGGTAAAGCAGCAACTAGAACAGCAAAAGTTAGCAACTAAATCTCAGGAATGGATAGCCAATCTTAACAAAAACGCCAAAATAAACTACTTCGTAAACTACTAATCAGTCCTTCGGCAAGCTCAGGACCTTCGGGTCGGGGCGCTGAGAATCGAACTCAGACCAAGCGACCCCCAGCCGCTCATTCTACCACTAAACTACGCCCCGCTGCGTAAAGCAGAATAATTTGATATATTGCATTATAACAAAAAAGTATTACAATTGGGACATTATGACTAGGGTTCAACATTCTCAAAAGACAATTCCCAACAGCCATACCGAATCTTCGCAGAAGATGGCGGCTGTGAATTTGGCAATGGAGCAGATCGAGAAACAATATGGAAGAGGTTCCATAATGCGTTTCGGAGAGGTCGGCGATAAGCTTGATATTTCGGTCATATCCACAGGCTGTCTTCCCTTGGATCTGGCGCTTGGGGTGGGTGGAGTGCCAAGAGGAAGAATTATAGAAATTTTTGGTCCCGAAGCGTCGGGGAAAACCACAATTTGTTTGTCAATTATTGCTCAAGCTCAAAAACATGGAGGCGTTGCAGCCTTCATTGATGCGGAACATGCGCTGGATCCAATCTGGGCGCAAAAACTTGGAGTTAAACTTGATGAGCTTTTGATTTCTCAGCCGGATACTGGGGAACAGGCTTTGGAAATTGCCGAAAGTTTAATTAGGTCTGGCGGAGTTGATGTATTGGTTATTGATTCTGTTGCAGCACTTGTTCCTCGGGCAGAAATTGAAGGCGAGATGGGAGATTCGATGATGGGACTTCAAGCGCGCCTCATGTCTCAGGCTTTGCGAAAATTAACCGGAGTAATCTCTAAATCAAAAACAGTTGCAATTTTTACGAACCAGCTTAGGCAAAAAATTGGAGTGATGTTTGGAAACCCGGAAACAACAACCGGAGGTTTAGCTCTTAAGTTTTATGCCTCGATGAGAATAGATGTGAGAAAAATAGAAACACTTAAAGACGGAGACAGGGTTGTTGGTTCTCGTCATAGAGCAAAGATTGTCAAGAATAAAGTTTCAGCGCCGTTTAGGATAGCAGAATTTGATGTTATGACAGACGGCGTATCTCGGGAAGGCGGAATAGTAGATGTTGGAGTAGAGATGGGAGTTATTGGAAAATCCGGAGCATTTTATAAATTTGGCGATTTAATGCTGGGGCAAGGAAAGGAAGCAACTAAGATGTTTCTCAAAGAGAAAACTGATGTAGCCAGAAAAATAGTGGATGAAATTTTAAAGAAAAGCAAAACCTCAGCTAACCTTGTTCAACTTGGAGTAGAAGAAAAAGAGTAACGTCTTATAGTTGTTTGATTTGCAGTTTTCTGCTATACTTGCCTCATGAGCTTAGAGCGAAGTTTTTCTCCCGAACAAAAAGCACCCCCAAAACCGCATTGTTTATTTATCTCCGGCGGAACGGGAACATATGCTGGAATTAGGGGAATAGAAAAAGGCTTAGAGGTATCATATGGTGATCGCAAAGTAGACGTATTTAATTCAATATTTTCCACTGATCCTCCAAATCCTAAACGTTTTGAGCAAATGGCAGATGTAATTGAAGATTGTGCAAAGGATGGCTTGGATATTATTGCTCATTCGCTTGGTGCAGCTGAGCTAAAAAAGGCAATAGATGTAGTTAAAAAAAGAGACAAAGCGTTTTTTGAAAATAGAGAAAATACCTCAAATATTCATATTGTCTTAATTTCTCCGAGTGGTTTTCTGAAAGGAATTGATGGGCCGTTTAGATTTTTGTCAAGAACAATACGTTTTTCCAGAGAACAAGCAGATATGGGCGCACTTTCTAAATCAAACACTCTTTTAAGAGGAATTGATGCTCTTACTGCTTTTCCACCTGATGGTATTCCTTCAGAAGAGTTGATGTTGGCATTAAGAAAGGCAATGCCTGAACTGTCTCAGTACATGGAAAATCAAAAAAGCTTTTCATTGGTAACACTTACTTCGGAAGAAGGTTTTACTTCTCATCTTTCAGATCTTCAAAAAGGAGAGATGAAGATCTACGGAGAGTCGATTCGCTTGGCAATAAAAAACAGAAATTATGAAGGCTTGAGGAATTTAGTGAAAGCATATGGAGAGAAATTAAGGAAACCATTGGCTAAAATACATGCAGGTAGCTTGGAGCCCGAAAAAAAGCAAATTGAAGAGACACTGCTAGAAGCAAAGAATGTTTTTGTTATGATAGGGGGCTATATCAAATTGCTCGATACCCTTATAAAGGGATTTGGAAGTAAAACAATGGAGGAAATTGCAGATCTTGAGAAAAAAGGTGTAAAAGTAGATTTAGTTATCTCAGAATATGATATTTTCATGAGACTTAAAGAAGCAATCGCTTTCTTTAATGGACTATCAAATAACACTTCACGAAAGGTACATTTAGTACAAGGGGTGACACATGCCTTTCCTGTATTAAGAGTAAAAGGATTTGGAGAAAAAATAAAGAACCTTAACTAAAGCAATATTTGATGATGCTATAATGCTTTCATGGCAGATTCAGTAGATCAAGATTTTGAGAAGTTTTATAATAAGGCGCTGAAGTTTTTATCTTATCGGCCAAGGTCGGAGAAAGAGGTTGGAGACCGATTAAGAATCAGGAATCAGGAATCAGGAATCAGGAATTTAGACTTACTGATTGATCAAGTTATTCAAAAACTCAAAGAATATAATTTTCTCAGTGATTTAGGGTTTGCAAAAAAGTGGATTGAGGAAAGAAGACGGCTTAAGCCACGCAGTTTACGTTTGATAAAATTAGAGCTAAGAAGAAAAGGAATCTCGGAAGAAATTATCGAAAGCATTATTCACGATTCAAGATTCATGATTCAAAGCGATTTGGAGCAGGCAAAGATTCTTGTTCAAAAGAGGCTGCAAAGGCTTAAAGGTTTGCCAACCGAGGAAATATTTCAAAAGTTGGGGCGATATTTGGTAGCAAGAGGATTTGATTGGGATACGATCAAAAAAGCAATTGATCCCGTTAGAAGTCAGAGTAAAGAAGATTTAGATAGAGATAAAAATCCACATGAAGACCTCTAACGGGATTGACGAAGTGTTACGCAAAGTAGTATAATTGTTTTAGTAGACTTGAGGTTAATCTATGAGAAGAAATATTTTTATTTCCTCTTTCAAGATTTAAAACCTTCCTTTAGGAAGGGTTTCCTCTGGTCTTCTTAATTTAACATGAATCAAAATCAGGATTTAATTCAGCTTGAAAAAAGACTTCTGGAAAAGGAAGAAAGGTTGGAACGCGAAAAAGAAGCTCTGGAAAAAGAAAAACAGGAGCTATCAAGAAAAAAAGATGAATATTCCACAAAACTTCAAAAAGTATCAGGGTTAACATCGGAAGAGGCAAAAAAAGAACTACTTCGGGAGACAGAGGAAAAAGAAGCCCAAACTATAGCAAGGCTTATTAAAGAAAAAGAAGAAGAGGCAAAGAGAATCGCCTCTAAAAAAGCACAGGATATTTTAGTAGATAGCATGCGCCATGGAGCTTTGGATTATATTGCCGAATACACAGTCTCGACGGTCAAAATCGAATCTGAGGAAATAAAGGGGAGAATTATTGGAAAAGAAGGAAGAAATATTCGAGCCTTCGAACAGGCAACCGGAGTCGATGTGGATTTGGATGAAGAAGGAATAATTAGACTCTCATGTTTTGACTCTGTCCGTAGAGAAACTGCCAAAAGAGCTCTCGAAAAACTTCTGAAAGACACCAGGATTCAGCCGTTTAGAATAGAAGAAATTGTTTCTCAGACAAAAAAAGAAATAGATAAAGTGATGTTTGAAGAGGGAGAAAAAATAGCACATACTGCTGGCGTTTTTAATCTGCCGGTAGAACTCATGTCTATTTTGGGCCGTTTTAAATTCAGAACTTCTTATGGGCAAAATCTGGTTGTTCATACTCTTGAAGAAACAAAAATTGGAATACATATTGCCTCGGAAGTTGGAGCAGACGCTAATATCGTAAGACTAGGTTGTCTTTTTCATGATATTGGTAAAGTAGTTGAGGGGGAAGGAAGCCATGTAAAGTTAGGCGTTGATCTTTTAAAACGGTTTAATATGCCGGAAAAAATTATTAATTGTGTTGCCGAACATCATGAAGATAAGCCCTTTTCATCAATAGAATCGGTTATTGTTTCAATTGCCGATTCTATCTCGGGAGCCCGTCCTGGTGCCCGATACGAAGACGTAGAAGGATACACGAAAAGACTAAAAGATATGGAAGAGATTGCCAAAAAATATGAAGGTGTTGACGATGCATACGCATTTGAAGCAGGTCGCGAGTTGCGAGTTATCATAAATCCAGGTAGGCTCGATGATGCGGAAACTTTAATTACTGCCAATAAAATAAGAGAAGAAGTCAGCCGGTCTTTGGCAGTTCCTGGAGAAGTTAAAGTTACTGCAATTAGAGAATTCCGCGCAGTCTCCTCCGAAACTTCGATATAAATATTGATCCCTTGACAACTTTTCGTTTTCATTGTATTTTTAAGCTAATCTATTGAATATTTTGCCCAGATTGGTGGTGATAAATAAATGACAAAAAGAGAATTAATAGAAATTGTAGCTAAAAAAGCCAATTTAACCAATAAAGCAGCCAGAGATGCTGTTCAATCAGTTGTTAACTCTATTAGAGATGCTTTAAAACGAGGAGAAAAAGTGGTTATTACTGGATTTGGAACATTTTCTGTTCGTAAAAGAGTTGAGCGAGTTGGTCGCAATCCAAAAACCGGTGCAAAAATAACTATTCCAGCCAGAAAGGCTCCCGGATTTACACCAGGCAAAACACTTAAAAAAGTGGTAAGATAAAGCACAGGAGAGAATACTGGAATGACGATCAGGGTCAGAGCTGCCTTTTTTATCTTTTTGGCACTTTTTTCTTTATGGTTTCTATATATTGAAAGAGCTATTCTTGCTCCATTTGTTTTAGGAATTATATTTGCCTATATTTTTAATCCCGTTATTAATTTTTTTTATCGCTACATAAAGCTTCCTAGGACTTTTTCCATAGTAGTGATATATCTTGTTATTGTAAGTTTGGTTATTTTTCTGGGAATTGTTTTAACCAGACAAATTACAAATGAATCATCAGAGCTGATAAATTTTATCGATAAACTACCTCAAAATACAGAAAATCAAATAAGCACTTTACCTTTCTTAATCAAGCCAATAGCGCAAGATGCACTGTCTTTCCTAGAAAAACCAAACCCTATTTCTTCGGTTTCGGTATTCAATTTTTTTCCAAAAGCAATAAGCAGTATAATCGGTTTGTTCATTTTTCTTTTTTCCGGATTTTATTTTCTTAAAGACGGACGGACAATTTTCAAAAGGCTCATCAACTTAGCACCAAGTAGCTATAAGAATGATTTAGAATTTTTATCATCAAGAATTAATAATGTATTAGGAAGTTATCTTAGGGGACAAATCTTCATGGTCTTTTTAGTTTCGCTCGCGCTTTATATTGCTTTGGCGATTGTCGGCGTAAAATTTGCTCTAATTCTAGCTATTTTTTCCGGGTTTGCGGAGATAGTTCCGATTATTGGACCAATTTTTGCCGGAGCAGTAGGTGCTTTAGTTGCGCTATTGAGCAATAATTTGTCGTTTGGCTTAAACAATCTACAAGGGGCAATTGTTGTAATAATAATTTATTTTGTTGTTCGTCAAATTCAAGATTATTTCATTGCACCCGGAATTATGGGTAGGATCGTCAGACTTCATCCTCTAATTATACTTTTTTCGGTTTTGGCTGGTGAACACATTTGGGGAATATTAGGCGTTATCTTGGCTGTTCCAATTGCGGGTATTGTTCGAATTCTTCTTGAATTTTCAATTGCAAAAATAAATAAAGAAAAATCCTAGGAAGATAATAAGCCAGATTCTGTTTTTACTACAATTTCTCTTAGCCCTCAAACATCGATGCTTCCGTAAAGAAGGTAACGTCCGCCTTGCGGCGAAACTTCGCATCATTCGGAGGTTGCAGCAGGTAGGATTGCCCGTTTCAGTCCCACTCGTTTCTGTTGCTCTCAAGTTTTGTCAATTCAAAACCTGCTTTTAATCTCGCATGTGGGTAAAAGATTAAAAGACCAGCTATCTCTAGTCGGAGCTTAAGCTCCATCCCCGTCTTTGCACCTGTCTGGACTTTCCTGTCCGATGTAACATCGGACTAGTAGTTCTTCTTCCTAGGTAAAGTATTATAACAAATTGCTCTAGACTTGGCAAAGCATCTTATATTCGCAATTCTGACAATATATCGAGTGACTGCAGGTAAAATCACTTTTTGAAATCTTAAGTGCTTTTTGCAAAAGTTCTTCTTTTGCCTTCTCCAATTGCGCAGCACTTCTTTTAGTGGTTAGTTTTATATCTTTTTCCAGGAAATAAAGCGATAAAGTGACATTCTCCGGTTTTCTGTTCAGGGGTTGGTCCAACACATTCGTTGCCGCAAGAGCATAAATAGTAAGCTGCAAATTGTTGGAAAGTGAACTTACAGGTGGGATATTGTTTCCAGTCTTATAATCCATAATTTCAATAGTGTTATTATCGATTTTATTAATTCTGTCTATTCTTCCTCCAATTTTAAGTCCTCCGCTTAAACCTGCAGGATTTTTAAGAGAAAACATAAAAGGAAGCTCCAAAAAAAGAGGTAGATTATTTTTATCTAAATCTTTTTTCAGATAATTTTTAATAATTATTTTTGCCCTTTCCAATGCCTTTTGCGAATGAGTTTTGCTTTCGTATCCTTCGTTCACCCAATTTTTTTCTAAAATCAACATCGCATCTTCGATGGCAATCTTGTCTTGTTTTAATCTTTGGTAGAAATCCCGTAGCGTTGAGTGGATACTTGTTCCAAAGCTTTGAGCAGAAGTCATAAAAGTTGGAATTTTAAGAATGTATTTTAATTTATAATGCAAAGGGCACATATCAAAAGTTTGAATTTGAGAATAGGAAAGATAAGTTACAAAAGGAGGAGAGAAAATTTTGGAAGTTGAGAGCAAACCGTTTTTTTTATCGCTCCATTCCAGTAAAGAAAGCTGACTTACCGATTGAATATTTTTTTCTTTTTGAATTGCTTTTTCAACAGAGTCTTTCCCTAGTGACTCATAGACAAAGGGAGAAAGCTTACGCTCTCTTTTTCCTTCACCGTAATAATTTGCAGCAGTTAAAAACAGATAATCTTTTGCTCTGGTCAGTCCTACATAGAAAAGTCTTCTTTCTTCTTGGAGATGATAATCTCCTGTTGGTAAAATTTCTTTTATAAATACTTTCGGAATTGGAATTTGTTCTTTGCGTTCACGGGTCGGGAAGCGTTCGGAAACAAGATTTACCAGAAAAACAATCGGGAACTCAAGTCCTTTACTTGAGTGAATTGTTAGGATATTTACGGCATTATTATCTGCCCAGTCAATATTGGAAGCAAGAGGACTTTCTCCCATTTGCATAGCAAGATCTATCCAATCGACAACCGCATACACGGATGCGTCATCATGTTCTGCTTCAAAATTTTTAAGTTTGTCAAAGAAAAGCGATATGTTTTGAGATTTTTTTTCCTGGGTTGTATTTTTGGAGGTCAAATATGCCTTAAGCATTCCGCTTTCTTCTAAAAAATAATACAAAATTTGTCCTCCTGTATCTTTTGAAATCCTTTGAATGTGTCTTTTGATCATCTTGACTAATTTTTTTATTTTTTCTTTAGCCTCATCTTTGATATATGTTTCGTCAATTTTTTCAAGCATCTCAAAAAGACTATAATTCTTTCTTTTAGCGGTATTTAAAATTGCAGAAATTTCGATTGCCTCAAGTTGAAAAATATCCATATTTAAAACTCTGTATAAAGATACAGAATCCCCAAAATTATAGATCACTTTGAGGTATGCAATTAAATCTTTGATTTCTTCCTGATGAAAAAGCCGTCCTGGTCCTAAAAACTGAAAAGGAATATTTTTTCTACTTAAAGCTCTGACAAAAGGTTGAGAATAATCGTTTGCCCGAATAAGAATTGCTACGTCTTTGTATTTATAATTTGATTTTTGTCTTGTTAGATCAATAATTTTTTTAGCAACCAGTTCCGCTTCATCTTCTACTCTTTTTGAAAACAAAAACCCAACTTCATTTCCCTTAATTTTTCTCACCGCTTCTAATTTTTTGCTTATATTTTCTTTTGCTTCAAGTCGATCCGGATTATTATTCAGAATTAACTTATAGGAGGCATTAAGAATCTCTTGTGTCGATCTGTAATTTTTGGTTAAAGTAACAATTTTATGTTTTGGGAAATATTTTTTAAATTGAATCATGTTGGAGATTGCAGCTCCTCGCCAACGATAAATTGCCTGGTCGTCGTCTCCGACAACTGTAAGATTTTTTGATTTTCCGGCAAGCAAAATTGCCAGCTGATTTTGCGCAAAGTTAGTATCCTGAAATTCATCGATCAAGATGTGCTTAAACTGGTTTTGATATTGGCTTAAAACATTTTTTCTTTCTCTAAATAATTTGAGAGTGTTTGAAATTAAATCGGAAAAATCCATAACTTCTTCTTTTATTTTCAATTCCTCATAAGTTTGGTATGCATTTGCAAGCTCGACAGTTTTTTCGATTTCTTCTTTTGGAGTTTCGTGTTTTGAGTTTCGTGTTTTGAGTTTCCGAGAATATCGAAGATACTCTTCGGTTGATATATCTTCATCTTTAAGCCGACTAAAATGCTGTAATAGTCCTTCCAAAAATTTATTTGGGTTACCTAACGGCCGAAAGTAATTAAGGTTGAATTTGAAAAGGTTTTTGCGAAGGAGTAGAATGGATTCTGCCTGCGTTAGCAGTTTATAGGAGGGGTTAAGTCCTATATGGATAGCTTCAGCTCGCAAAATTCTGTCGCAAAAAGCATGAAAAGTTGATATCCACATTTGGGTATATCCATACGGCATTGCCACGTCAACACGTTCTTCCATCTCATGGCTAGCTTTGTCTGTAAAAGTTAGGGCCAGGATTTGCGAAGGAGAAAAGTTCTTTTCAAGAATTAAATATTTTATTCGTTCTGTGATAACGGTTGTTTTTCCTGTTCCGGCTCCGGCAACAATCAGAAGAGGTCCTTTATCAAAAGAAATCGCTTCAAGCTGCTCTGAATTTAATATTTTTTCCTCTGCCATGAGGCTATTTTACCACATTATGGAGTTACGATTATTGTTCCCTTTTGGCTTGGATTCAGATGGTTATGGTAGTTATACGCGCCTTCTTTATCGAAAACCAATTCTACAGATGATTGATCGTTAAATTGTCCTAAGTTAAGGGGTGGATAAATAAGGTGTGTCGGATGTTCATCTGAATTTACGGTAACATCATCTGCTCCGCTTTTGTTAGTCCAAACCACTTTTGTTCCGACTTTGACTGTTTGGCTTTGCGGTTCAAAACCGGCTGGACCAACCGTAACGGTTGCAGTTGTCATACTTTGAGTTTGAGGTAATTGAGTCGGGTTAATAATTGATTCTCCCGAAGAGGCATTTTTTGGGTTTTCCTTGAAAACAAATACTCCAGCTACGACTAAGATAATAACGACTGCAATTAAAAGTATTTTCACACTCTTATTTTAATAAACATCATTAGAATAAATCTGTAACGCAACTTACAATTTCAAGATTTTTCTTTTTCAGGTTCGTCAATACTTTTGGTTGAATTAATCTTTTGACCTATTTGGGTAAAACCCATATTTACATTAGCAAATTGAGATGATGCATTATTAATGTGCTTTCCCAAAACCAGCATATTTTCTTCTACTTTATGAAAATCTACTTGCAAAGCCCGAAGCATTTTAAAAAGATCTTTGGATCTGGTTTCAATTTTTTTACCCTCAAAAGACAATAGAATTGTTTGCAGATGCGCGTAGAGAGTACTTGGTGAAACGCAATAAACTCTTGACCGCCTGGCAAATTCCATCACGTCTAACATATTCACTAATTCATAATATACAGATTCGCTTGGAACATACATTAGGGCAAAATCCATTGTCCCTTCCTCTGGCAATATGTATTTTTTAGCAATATCAGCAATATGACGCTTGATATCTTTAGCAAACTCTTTTTGTAAGGCGGCATGTTCACTGCTTTGCGCGTCAACTTTAATTAAGCGCTCAAAATTTTCCATGGGAAATTTGGAATCAATTGGCAAAATTCCCGCATCGGTTTGGATCGCCGCATCGACTCTTTCTCCTGTTTTAAATTGATATTGCAAATGGAAACTATTTTTAGGGAACATTTGAGAAATTAGATCTTTCAACACCTGTTCGCCAATATTACCGCGCAGTTTCGGACTTTTTAAGAAGCTTTGCAGTTCTTTCATGCTTCTGCCGATTTCACTCATTTGTCCGACTTCATGGCCTACATCTTTAATAACCATTGCTGCCCGATCCAAACGCTCGTTAAGCTCTTTAGAATTTTCCTGTAAAGTTTTTACCATGTTAGTAGAAGAAAGATGAAGTGAAGCTTCCATACTTTTTAACCATTCAAGAAGTGTAGTATCCGCTTTATTGTTCTGAAGGTTTGAAATTTTCTTGCCGAAGTAATAAGCAGTGATTAAAAATCCCAGAATAATTATTGCCCCAATTCCTAAAAGCTGTATATCCATACTTTTACATTGTAACATGAGAGCACAAGAAGTCTATTTTATATATTTTGATAAAAAGTCCAATATTTTCTTTTGAAATTCTTGTGGATTGTCTTTAAATATCCGGTGCGTTGTATTGGTTTCCCAATATTCTTTTGGATTATTGGCTTTATCATATAAGCGCTTTGCGTCTTTTGAATCTACCATTTGGTCGTTCTTAGCACAGGTAATAAATATTGGAACGTTAATTTTTTTGATTAAATTAATTGCGGCATAATTATTATAGTTAAAACCAAATTCAAATAAGGCGATAATTTTAAGGATTGGTGAGAATATAAAAGTGGGAAGCCTCCTTTGCCTTGCTTGAAAAGCGAAAAGACTCTCAAAACTTGCGTATGGGGCTGAGGCAATTATGAAATCTCCTTTTCCTGTTATGCCTTTTGTGATAATAGAGGTTACTCCTCCCATGGAGATTCCTAAGAAGCCGATTTTTTTATCTTTATTTTCAGGAAGCCGTTTTGCATAGTCGTAAGCTGCCTCTACATCTCTCCATTCGTTAACACCAAATGTTATTTTGTTTCCTTCACTTTCCCCAAAAGACCGTAAGTCAATTAAAATACAGGAGTATCCGGCTTTTTTTAAATATTCCGCATGTCCAAGCATGCGAATTTTTTCTTCGTCAGTCTGTTTATACCCATCAACTAAAATGACAACCGCTTTGGGGTTTTTTACAGGTATGTACCAGGCAGCAATTTTTAAGCCATCTGAAGTCTTGAGATATTTTTTGATTGATTTTAGATCTTTACTTTTTTTAGGATTTATCAGAGAGACATGTAAATTAGTCTTGCGGCTAAACTCATACCAGCTATATATAAAAATTCCAGAAACAATAATAATCAACAAGAATATTATCTGCATTTTACTTTTGGGCTAGGAAATTTAGTAGCAAGTTGCCTGTTTTGTCGCCAGGGTGTAGGCGATACAATGCGAATCTATTGTCCATATTAACCTCTAAACCATGTAAGGTTGTTGTTGCGGATCTGTACCCTGCTTCTTGAATAAGTTTTTCTATAGTTTTGTCAAAACTTCCATCAGGATAAGCAAAAGAGACAACGGGAGTATCTATTAGTCTTTCCAATGTTTTTTTGCTTTCTTCAATTTCAGATTTTGCCAACTCAGAATTTAATCCCTTCAACGCCAAGTGATGGACAGTATGTGCGCCAATTTCCACCAACCCGCTTTTTGCAATCTCTTTAAGTTGTAGAGTCGATAGATAATTTGACATATCTAAAAAGCCGGAGACTACATAAACGACCGCTTTTACATTGTATCTTCTAAGAATGGGAAATGCATCCGTATAGAAGTCTTGATAGCCGTCGTCAAAGGTTAAAAGAACAGGTTTTTTTGGGGGTCTTATTTTTCCCTCAAGAATATCGATTAAATCGGAGGCCGTGATAAATGTATAACCGGCATTTCTTAGAGTTTCAACTTGATTTGTAAATAAATAGGGATTTGTATTTAAAGATTTTCGAATGGTGTCTTTTTCGTCCTTAACATATTCAATATAATGGTATATTAAAATGGGTACAGCGAGGGATTTTAGGGGAGTAAAAACAGGAGTAGAAATGGTTGGTTCAAGTGCCGCCTTGGCAGCATTAGATACAGACTTACCATAATGATTTAAGTTTTCTATTAAAATAATTGATAAAAACAAAACACTTAACAGAATAATTCTTCTTTTGATAAGCTTCATAAATGAATGTAATTATATCAAATTATCAAAATACAGCTCTGGATTGGCGGTAATTGTTTTTGGGTCTTGGGGTTTATAATTGAATGCGGCATAAGCTCCAATCATTGCCGCATTGTCGGTACACAAGTTTTTTGCGGGAGCAAAAAACTGAATTTTTAATTTTGAATTTTTAATTTTGAATTCAAATTGCTTACGCAATTTATTGTTAGCTGCTACACCGCCGCCAAGAAGAATGGATTTTGCTTTATATTGCTTGGTAGCTTTCAACGTCTTTTTTACCAAGACTTCAATTATTGATTTTTGGACAGAGGCGCAAATATCGGCAGTTACTCGGGGTCCTGTCAAAAATCTTACTTTGTTTAATTTATTAACCTCTCTCCAAACAGCTGCTTTGAGTCCTGAAAAAGAGAAATCAAAATCTTTTGATCCAAACATTGGGCGGGGGAACGTAAAGCGATTAACATCGCCACGTTCTGAAAGTTTTTCTATGGCAGGACCTCCAGGATAAGGCAAGTTTAAAAGTCTTCCTATTTTGTCAAATGCTTCTCCTGCTGCGTCATCCCGTGTTCCGCCAAGCCACTCAAAATCATTATGTTTTTTCATAAGCACCAAATCTGTATGGCCACCTGATACTATTAGACTGATAGCAGGGAATAGTATATTTGCCATTTGCCATTTACCATTTACCATTACGCTAATGAAGTTGGCGTAGATGTGGCCTAATAAATGATTTATGGGAATTACAGGTTTTCTCCAAAGATAAGCCAAGGTTTTGGCGGTCTCAACGCCTACCAAAAGAGAACCGATCAGTCCCGGACCAACAGTTACCGCAATAGCATCAATGTCTGGACGATAGAGGGTAGAAGATTGAAAATTGATATTTGAAGCTTGAGGATAGAGGTTAGATTCGATTAAAGCTTGTTTGATAACTGGAATAATATATTTTACTTGTTCTCTCGCTGCTACTTCCGGAATAATTCCGCCTGTTTTGGAATGTAGTTCCAATGAAGAAGAAACCACATTTGATAATAGTTTTACTTTTTTGTCTTTAGGGCTTGCTTCTATAATTGCAGCGGAGGTTTCATCACAACTTGTTTCAATCGCTAAGATTTTCATATTTTACCTTATCACCATTTTTAAATTTGTATTTTTCGGAAAGACCGGCCTGAATCTCTAAAACCTTGTCGGAAGGTTCTGTTGGAGTATATATCGTTAAATTCCCAGAAGAATTTGTGGGAGGTTTAATGTTGTTGTAGATTGTAACAATTTCTTGATTAGCAATATAGATCATGTCGATTGGAATTTTCATATTCCTCATCCAAAAAGAATAATAGTCGGGCTTTTCGAACGTAAAAAGCATACCTTCATTTTCGGGCAACAACTTGGTTTCAGAAAGGCCGATTTCTTTTTCTTTTGGCGAATCTGCAATGCGTAGTTTAAAAGTATGATCGTTTATAGTTATAAGGGGGCTGTTATTGGAGGGAAAAAGATTATTGGTTTTTAAATAATTTTGCGTCATAACCATTCCGAAAGCCAGAATAAGAAATAGTGCAAATATTAAAAGTACTTTTTTCATACGCTTGACTTAGTTAATTTGTCTTGTGATTTTATCAATTGAGTCGTTGAATAGTTACCAATTCTGGAAATGACAGAAACAACTTTTCCCTTTATCAATTTTGCCTGTCTTTTTTTATGATCTATATACGGGTCAGGATTTGTTGTTGCCAATATGTTTGGCGCTAATTGGAGTACGATTCTATCATATTGGTAGTTATTTGTCATGTTTTTTAACAAAACTATATAAT
Source organism: Candidatus Levyibacteriota bacterium (assembly GCA_016204535.1). Lineage (GTDB taxonomy): Bacteria > Patescibacteriota > Microgenomatia > Levybacterales > UBA12049 > GWB1-37-8. Next base: position 25,419 of record JACQKL010000042.1, read on the forward strand.
CAACGCTTCTAATGGCGGATAAAATTATTGCCCTATTTTTTTGAGTGTTTATTGGCCTTTTTGGACCTTTTACACGCGCCCTATTATCATCTTCCAATAATACAAAAAGATAATCACCTTCTCTTTTGGCATTTTCTAAAAATTTAATATGTCCGGGGTGTAAAATATCAAAAATCCCTCCAGCTAAAACGATTATCTTATTCTGATTTTTTAATTCTTTACTAACTTTTATTGCCTGTTTAATGCTTAAAATCTTATTCCTCATAAATTTCTTACTCCTTGGTTCCTCTCAAATACACTGCCGCCCATGGTCTAAAATTAGAAGTAAATTTATCCGAGACTATAACTTTTCCATTTCTTGTAACTTCTCTAGTAAAGTAAACATTTGCTCCCCAAGCAGAGAAGTCTACTTGTTTCAAAGTGCCTTTGGACAAAGTTGGATCATCTTGGTAGACGTCTGGGGGAGGAGGAATCTCACTGGTAATTACAGGTTTACTTATCACCGAACTCCTTCCATCCTTTGTTCCGTATAGCGAAAAGGTAAGTTTTTGAATGTCAGGATCAATATAAGTTTGAATAAGAATATGGTTTCCCGTATCGTTTTTGAATTTAAGATCAACGCTTGGAGAATAAACAGTGGCATCAAAACCAGGAGGACTATCTTGTTCGTAGTAACCAACCCTATACGCATGAGCATATCTTTCCAGAATCGGCAAACCGGAATTTAATAAAGCTCTAAAAAGCGTCGTTGATACCTGACATATTCCACCCCCATCGCCAAGAACTGTTTTGCCGTTTTGTATAATATATGCCTCTTTATAACCCGTAAAAGAGGAAACATCCCCTAAAGCCTTAACGAAAGAAAATTCTTCATTTGGCGCAACTAAAATACCGTTTAATCTTGTAGCTGCTAGGGTAATATTATAGATTCTATTTGCGATTGAGTGCGCAAAAAGAGAACTACCTTCTCCGATGAGCTCTTTTATTCCCAAGGTATTTGCTTTATCTGTAGTAATTTTAGGTTTTAGAACTTTAGTTGGAATTAGAATAACTACTTCTTGGGTTTTTTGTTTCATTATTTTTTCAAATTGAGAATTCAAGGTTTTTTTTAGACTTTCCACATCAACCATGCGACCTTCCTCTGAGGGTTTAAACGTAGTAACTTTTCCATCCTTAAAGTTAAAAAGCGCATCGGAAGGATCTTTATTTATTTTTTCCATAAAAGGAGTGAGGAGTTGATTAAGTTTGTCTTCAGAATAATGATATGGAGGCTCTAAATTTAATCCATTAAGATATGCTTGAAAAACCAAACTAACATTTGAGAGAAAATTATTTGATCTACCAAGACTTATTACTTGTTTTGCAATGAGATTTTCATCGTAGCCAAAATTTAATTCTCTTGCGGAAATTGTAGCAGAAGAGGTATCGCTTGAGAAAGTGAACTTTGTTTCACCTATATACTCGTTTTTTTTTGTAAATAGCTCAAGTACTTCTTCTTCTCTCATCCTGCCCAAATCAATATTGTCAACTGTAATTCCTGGATAGGTAACGTTAGAATTTATTTTCTCAAAGACAATAAACGTAAAACTTGTAAGTAAAAAGAAGGCTAATATTGCCCCAATCGTAAACCACAAAAATGCTCTTAAAGTTTCAATAAAAACCTTTTTTCGAATTGTAATAATTTTCATCTATTTGATTTGATATCCTAATCATTGCATATTATACTAAATGTAGTATATGGATGAAAACACAATTTTTCAAAGTCTTCCTGAAACAGACAAACAACCAAAAACTTTGGTAGATACCCCTGTTGCTCCTCTTCCGCAAGATTTGCCCACTTCACCTCCTTCTTCGATAATCTCTAAGATCCTAAAGATTTTTTTGGGAATAGTTATTGTTTTATCGGTCATTTTTATAATTTTTAATTTTGTTTTACCTAGATTTTCGGGTTCTAAAAGCAATAAAATTACCTTAGTATATTGGGGATTATGGGAAGACTCTTCTGTAATTGCTCCAATAATTTCTGATTTCGAGGAGACAAATCCCAATATTAAAATAGACTATTCAAAACAGGACAAAAAAAAACAATACCGGGAAAGATTGATAACAAGATCTAGTAATGGTAATGGACCGGATGTTTTTAGGTTTCATAATACTTGGATTCCAGAGCTCCCTAACCTTCTTTTGCCCCTTCCAACCAGTATTATTTCTAAAGAAGAATTTACTAAAAATTATTATCCCGTTGCCAAATCGGACCTCATAAAAAATGGCGCAATCTATGGTATACCCTTACAAATAGATACTTTGAATCTTTATATAAACACTGAGCTTTTTCGCTCGGCAGGATTAAAGCCGCCAACCAACTGGATAGAATTTACAGATTACTCAAGACAACTAACGGTTAAGGATGAAAATAATAATATAAAAACAGCCGGAGCAGCGATGGGGACATATGGCAATGTTAACCATGCGCCAAGTATAATATCAATGCTTTTTGTTCAAAATGGGGTTGATCTAAAAGATATTGCTACAAGCTCAGAAAATGCAAGCGATGCATTACGCTTTTATTCTTCTTTTGCATTGCCAGGGGCCAATGTTTGGGACGATACTCTTGGTTCATCTGTTGAAATGTTTGCATCGGGGTCATTGGCGATGTATTTTGGTTATTCTTGGGATTTTTTTATAATAAAATCAATTAACCCCAACCTCTCTTTTAATATTTATCCGGTGCCAAGTTTACCCGGGAAAAATATAACGATTGCAAGTTACTGGGCAGAAGGAGTTTCCAGTAAAAGTAAGCATCAAAAAGAAGCGCTTCTTTTTCTGAAATATTTGGCCCAAAAAGAAACAGCGCAAAAACTTTTTTCTGAAGAGTCAAAAACCAGAAACTTTGGAGAACCATATGCCAGAACTGATCTTGCAGATAGCTTGAAAAGTTCTGTAGCTTATCCTTTCGTCGAAAGTGCGCCATCCGCCGTTTCTTCTTTTTTTGCCGAAGACACATACGACAATGGGCTGAATTCACAGATGAACATCTATCTTGGCAATGCAGTCGATTCTATACTTAATGGAACTTCTCCTCAGAGTGCGGTTGAAACTCTTTCTGCCGGCGTAACACAGGTTTTGAAGCAGTATGGTCAATAATTTTCCTATTCGAAGTGACATGAAGCTTAATACAGTCGTTTGCGGAGGCACATTTGACCATTTTCATAAAGGACACGAAGCTTTTTTAAACCACGCTTTGGATTTAGGGAATAAAGTCGCTATAGGCTTAACAAGTGATTCTTATGTGCGAAGTTGGAAGATAGAAACTAGAAATTTGAATCAAATAGAAAGTTTTGTAAAGAGAAAGACTTCTCTCTTAGCTTTTTTAAAAACAAAAGGAGTTTTAGATAGGGCGGAAATAGTAGAGATAAACGATATCTTTGGACAGACACTTTTAAAAGATTTTCCGATTGATACGATTGTTGTTTCAAAAGATTCAAAAAAAGGAGCAGACATTATTAATCGGAAAAGGAAAGAGTTGAACCTAAACCTTCTTAAAGTTTTTGTTGTTTCTTCTATTAAGGCAGAAGATGGAAGACTTATTTCATCTGCGAGAATTAGGAATGGCGAGATAAATAGGGCAGGCAAGCTTTACGTAAAACCAGCGTGGCTTAAGACAGACTTGGTTCTTCCTGAAGACTTAAAACGAAAGCTTAAAGAACCTTTTGGCAAGCTTTGTCAAGAAGCTGATCTAAAAAATGAACTTAATTCGGCCTACGTAATTACAGTTGGAGACGTCACATCCAAAAAATTTAACGAAAATTCTATTCAGCAAAATATTTCGGTTGTTGATTTTAGAGTAGCAAGACAAGAAAAATTTTCTTCTTTTTCCGAATTGGGTTTTTTAGGTAGTGAAAAAGTGATTACCGTTAACAATCCTCCGGGGCATATTACTTTCGATTTATTTTGCGCAATAACAAAAATATTCAAAACAGATTTTAAAAATAGGATTATTGTAAAAGTAATAGGCGAGGAAGATCTGGCTGTTTTGCCTTTAATTCTTCTTTCACCTCTGGGTACCAGTATCTATTATGGTCAGCCAGACGAGGGAATAGTGAAAATCGTTATTTCAGAAGACAGTAAGGACAAAACATATAATCTTCTCTCAAAATTTAAGCCTATATAACTAATACTAGAGGTTATTGACAAATATTCGGATTTCCTATATATTTTGGATGTTAATCCCTCCAAACAAAAAAAGAGGGATTTATTGTAATTTAAGCATTAATTATGGATAACAATAAGAAAATTTATTTAACAAAAGAAGGGCTTACGGAGCTTAAAAAAGAATATGATGAATTGACAAACAAAAAAAGACCCACAGTTCTGGCGCGCGTTAGTCAGGCTCGCAATATGGGTGATTTGTCGGAAAATGCCGAATATGTTGCGGCAAGAGAAGAACTAACATTTATAGATGGAAGAATTGACGAGTTGGAAATTATTCTTAAGCAAGCAGTTATCATAAGAGATGTTAAAGCTTCAAATCATGCCATAAAGTTAGGGTCAACCGTAACACTTAATTCCAATGGTAAAAAAGAAGTGTTTACGGTTGTTGGAGAATGGGAAGCAGATCCTACCAACAAAAAAATCTCACATGAATCTCCGCTTGGTAAAGTTTTGATTGGGAAAAGAGTTGGGGAAAAAGTTCAAGTTGAGGCTCCCGTCGGAAAAATTACTTACTCTGTAGTTTCCATACACTAGATTTTGAATCCGAATGATTCTCCTAGCTATTACGATTGAATAATATGAGCATAAAACGAACTAAAATGCTTGCTGTTTTGAAAGAAAGAAAAGCTCCGGGGGTAAATATCAAAATGGTTCCTCTTCCCAAGCTCCAAAAAGAAGAAGTCTTAGTTAAAGTTATTTACGCATCAATTTGTGGTACGGATATAGGAATATATGATTGGAACGCTTGGGCAGCGGGACATATTAAGCCTCCCCAAATAATTGGACATGAAATGGTAGGAAAAGTTATGAACATTAATACCAGCTCGAAAACCGATATTAAAATTGGGGATTTGGTGTCTTCGGAAACGCATATTTTCTGCCTTAACTGCTATCAATGTCAGATTAAAAATTATCACATTTGCGAAAATATGAAATTATTTGGAATTGGCAGAAATGGTTCTTTTGCAGAGTATGCAACGATTCCTTTAAGAACTACTTGGAAAAATGACGCAAAAATTCCAGTTGAAACAATGAGCGTGCAGGAGCCGTTGGGTAATGCAGTTAATGTTGTAACAAAAGCACGAGTTAAAGGCAAAAAAGTCCTGGTAATGGGTCTTGGGCCAACAGGGCTTTGTGCCGGTGCGGTGGCTAAAGCTTATGGGGCAAAAGAAGTGGTCGGCGTTAATAGAAGAGAATATAGACGTCGCTTAGCAATGAAAATGGGATTTGATTGGGTAGTTGAAAAAGTAGATCCGCAAGAGTATGGAACCTTTGATGTGGTTTTGGAAATGAGCGGTAATCGTTTGGGAATACAAATAGCTTTAGATGCGGCTCGAATTGCCGGAAAAATTATTGCATTTGGTATACCCAAAGAAAATATAAATATTGATTGGGGAAAGTATATGATCAACAAGGAACTTGCGATAGAGTCAGTTTTCGGTAGAATGATCTGGGATACATGGAAAGATACAACGAAACTTTTGGTTTCGGGCAAAATTGATTTAAGAAAAATTATTACCCATCGGTTTAAACTTTCGGAATTTGAAAAAGCAATGGAAATTATGAAATCCGGTGAAGCAGGAAAAATATTGTTAGAACCATAATGAACGTTCAAAGCTATTATAAAAAACTACAGGAAATTAATAAGCTGGCAGTATCTCCTCGAATTATAGAATCTGGTCAGGGCGCTTACTTAACGATTAACGGAAAGGAACTTTTGAATTTTTGTTCCAGCCATTATTTGGGTCTTGCGGTTGATGAAAGGCTTAAAAAAGCAGTTAAAGATGCAGTGGATAAATATGGAGTTGGCACAGGGTATCGTACTCTCGCGGGCACACATGTTTTACATATTGAACTTGAGAAAGCAATTGCGCAACTTAAGGGAACAGAAGCGGCGGTTGTTTTTACCAGCGCTTACATGGCAAATTGCGCAGCCATTCAAACAATAATTGGCAAAGAAGATATTGTTATTTCTGATGAATTAAATCACGCTTCAATTATTGACGCGATAAGGCTTTCTCAGGTCAAAAACAAATTCATTTATAAACATACAGATGCTAAAAGTTTGGAAGAGCAATTAAAACAAGCGTCACTGCTTGCGCAAACTCCAAAATCAGACGGAAAGACTCCGGTTATTTTGATAATAACAGACGGAGTATTTTCTATGGATGGAGATCTGGCGCCTCTTCCTCAAATCGTTAAGCTTGCTAAAAAATATGGAGCCTTAACCATGGTTGATGACGCGCACGGTGAAGGAGTTTTAGGAAAAGGTGGGCGAGGAATTGTTGATCATTTTGGACTTTTAGGAAAGGTAGATATTGAAATCGGAAGTCTTTCCAAAGCCTTTTCGACAATTGGTGGATTTATTGCAGGAAAAAAAACCTTAATTGATTTTTACAATCAAAAGGCAAGACAGAGACTTTTTTCTATTGCCTTAACCATTCCCGATACGGCTGCTGCTTTAGAAGCGGTTCGAATCCTTCAGGAATCAGATGCAGTCGTTAAAAAGCTGTGGGATAACGTAAGCTATATAAAATCAGAATTTAAAAAATTAGGTTTTGACGTTGGGCATTCACAGACTCCAATTACTCCGGTAATGTTGGGAGATGAAGAAATAGCAAAGAAATTTAGCGTTAGGCTTTTTGAAGAAGGCATTTTTGCAACTCCAATAGTTTTTCCAATGGTTGCTAAAGATAAGGCAAGAATTAGAGTTATTCCTTCGGCAATTCACTCCAAAAAGGATTTGGACTTTGCTATTAAAGCATTTGAAAAGGTAGCAAAGGAATTAAAAGTTTTATAATTGCCTCGCAAACTACTTTAAAGTATACTAGTCCTATGCAGGATAAAGATTTTAGGCAAGTTCGGCTTGAAAAGCTTGAGAAGATAAAAGCGCTGGGGTGGAATCCATATGTCTCTTCATTTGACAAAAAACAAACAATTGCGGAAAGCTTAAAAAGTTTAGGTAAGACTGTAAAAACTGCAGGGAAAATTTTTTCTTTTAGAGAGCATGGAAATATTGCATTCGCAGACCTAAAAGATGAGACCGGAAAAATCCAGATTTTTTTTCAGAAAAAATTGTTAGGAGAAAATTACAAAAATCTTAAACTTTTAGATATCGGAGATTATATCGGAGTTCAAGGGGAAGTTATTAAAACAACAGCCGGTGAAATTTCTATTGCCCCAACTTCTTACATTTTACTAACGAAATCTTTGCGTTCAATTCCCAGTGAATTTTTCGGCTTGAAAGATACAGAAGTTAGATACCGCCAACGTTATTTAGACCTTTTAATTAATCCTCATGTACGCGACCAGTTTAATACCAGAACAAAATTAGTTAGCGGTGTTCGTGAATATCTTGATAAACTTGGTTTTTGGGAAGTTGAAACTCCAACGCTTCAGCCTTTATACGGAGGCGCAAATGCCAAACCCTTTAAAACTCATGTTAATGCGCTAAATGCAGACAGGTATTTAAGAATCGCAGACGAATTATATTTAAAACGTCTAGCAATTGGAGGGTATGAGAAAGTTTATGAAATATGTAAAGATTTTCGTAATGAAGGAATAGACCATGTGCATTTTCCGGAATTTACAATGATTGAATGGTACGAAGCATATGCCAATTATCAAAGAGTAATGGATGTGGCAGAAGGATTATTTAAACATCTGGCAAAAAAACTTTATGGCCATACAACTTTACAAATTGACGATAAAAAAATCGATATTGGCAAGAAATGGCCAAGAATTGAGATGTCGGTTATTTTAAAAGAAAAACTTAATTTAGATGTTGAAAAAGAAACTACAGAAAGTTTACTTTCTTATGCAAAAAAGAATTGTTCGGGTATGGAGCTATTTGGAGGGGAAACAAAAGGGCAACTTATCTTTGCAATTTTTGAACATGAGATTCCTCAATTATTGGAAGAACCAACTTGGATTCTCGATTATCCGGAAGATGTCAGCCCCCTATCAAAATCTCACCCTACAAAACCTGGGTGGGTTGAGAGATTTGAAGGATATATCGGCGGAAAAGAAATTTGCGATGGATGGAGTGAATTAACAGATCCGCAAATACAAAGGCAAAGATTCACCAAGGACATTAAGACGGCAAGACGCGACAAAGAAGAGGCTCAGCAAATCGATGAAGATTTTTTAACAGCGATGGAATACGGCATGCCGCCTCTTGGGGGAATTGGAATAGGGATTGACAGATTGGTAATGTTTTTTACCAACAAATGGGCAATAAAAGAAATAATTCTTTTCCCCAATCTTCGGTCAGAATGAAAAAGCTTTTGGTTGCTACGACAAATCAGGGAAAATTAAAGGAGATTTCGCAATTTCTTTCTGATTTACCTCTTGAAATTATTTCACTTTTCGATGTTGGCATTGCGGATGATCTTGAAGAGACAGGAAAAACTTATAGACAAAATTCGCAAGCTAAAGCATTATTTTATGCAAAAATAAGTAAATTACCAGCTATTGCGGATGACGGAGGAATAGAAATAGATGTTTTAAATGGAAAGCCTGGAATAAAAAGCAGAAGATGGTTTGGGAAAAACTTAACTGATGAGAAAATAATAAAACACATGGGGGAAGTTTCCAAAAAACTTCCAGAGGATAACAGAAAAGCTTTTTTCAAAACAGTTATTTCATTAGCATTACCAAATGGAAAAGTTTGGAGCGTTAGCGGAGAGATTCAAGGGATTATTGCGAAAAAACCTTATTTAAAATTATTGAAAGGCTATCCATACCGATCATTTTTTTATTTACCAAAACTTAAAAAATATTATCACGAAAATCAATTGACCAATGAGGAAGAAAGGTTGTACAATCATAGATACAAGGCAATTGAAAAACTTAAACAGATAATAAGAAAAGTATTAAGTATTTAGTATTATGTATTAAGTATGATAGATTTGGGATTTATTAGAGATCATCCGCAACAGATTCAAAAAGCTGCGAAAGATAAAAGTATAGATATTGATGTAGAAAAAATTATTGCAGTGGACCTAAATTATAGAAAAGTAAATTATGATATTCAGAATATTCGTGAAGACAGAAATTTATTAAACGAGCAAATAAAGAAAGAAGGTAAGCCGACTGAGGAGCAATTAAAATCAGCAGAGTTGCTGAAGAAAAATCTTAAAGAAAAAGAAGATTCTGCTAAAAAATACGAAGAAGATCTACGGAAATTATGGCTTGAGATTCCAAATCCTGCAAAATCCGATGTGAAAGTTGGGAAAGATGAATCAGACAATGAAATTATAGAAAATAGAAAATACAAGGAGCCCACGAAGTTTGATTTCAAACCTAAAGATCATTTAGAGCTAGGAGAATTTTTAGATGTTATCGATGTGAAAAATGCTGCAAAAGTTTCTGGAACGCGATTTGCATATTTAAAAAATGAAGGAGTATTATTGGAATTTGCTTTAATTCAATTAGCATTAGAAGTTTTAACAAAAGAAGGTTTTATCCCAATTGTTCCACCAGTTTTAATAAATCAAGAAATTACAGAAGGTTTGGGTTACTGGCAAGCAGGAGGAAACGAAGATTATTATCTAGTTGGTGAGCCGCAAGAAAACAAAAATTTTTATTTGGCAGGGACTGCCGAACATTCAATAGTTCCAATGTATAAAGATGAGATCTTGGATAAAAAAGATTTGCCCAAAAGATATGTTGGGTTTTCATCTGCTTTCAGAAGAGAAGCTGGAACTTATGGAAAAGATACGAGGGGGATTTTAAGAGTACATCAGTTTGATAAAGTGGAAATGGTTTCTTTTGTCACAGAAGATCAGGATGATAAAGAACATGAATATTTATTATCGTTGGAGGAAAAATTATTTCAGCTTTTAGAAATTCCATATCAAGTTGTTAAAATGTGTACCGGCGATTTAGGTTTTCCTGTTGCAAGAAAATTTGATTTGGAAGCATGGATGCCGGGACAAAATAAATATCGAGAAATAACTTCAACATCTACAACAACAGATTTTCAATCAAGGCGTTTAAATATTAAATATTATAATGATAATGGAGAAAAAAAGTTTGTGCATATTTTAAATGGAACCGCTTTTGCAATTGGCAGAACAATAATTTCAATTCTAGAAAATTATCAGCAAAAAGACGGAAGCGTTTTAATTCCAAAAATTTTACAAAAATATTTACATTTTGAAAAAATAACTCCAAAAAAATAAAAAATTGTACTTCATTTTTTTTGTTTATTTAAAGCCCCAAACTATTGTTTTTGAAGCAGAGTATTTTACTTGACAAATAAAAAAAATTTATTCACGATATGAATTAGTATTAATAAAAAAAATGAGTTGAGACTACAATGGCAAAGAAAAAGAAGAAGAGAAAGAAGAAGAAGTAATTGGAAAGCTATTTGGAGCATTACCAATTGATCAGTTGGTAACCCCTCACATTTAAATGTGAGGGGTTTTCTTTTGTGATAAAATATATCTACCAATTATGTTTGGAATACTTAATAAATTTTTTGATTCAAATGAAAAAGAAATAAACAAACTTAAACCACTTGTCGCGGAAATTAATTCATTTGAAGAAAAATTTAAAAAATTAAAAGATAAAGATTTTTCTAAAAAAACAGAGGAGCTTAAAGAAAGAATTGCGTCCGGAGAATCTTTAGACCTTTTATTGCCTGAAGCATTTGCAGTCGTCCGCGAAGCGGCAAAAAGATCTATTGGACAAAGACACTACGATGTCCAACTGATGGCGGCAATAACCCTTTATAGTGGTAAAATTGCGGAGCAAAAAACAGGAGAAGGGAAAACTCTTTCTTCTATTCCCGCACTTTATCTTAGAAGCCTTAGTGGTAAAGGTGTTCATCTGGTAACGGTGAATGATTATTTGGCTCGTCGTGATGCTGGATGGATGGGCCCAATATTTAATCTTTTGGGGGTAAGTGTTTCTTCAATTATTAATGAGCAATCTTTTATTTTCGATCCAAATTTTGTCAATAAAGAGGCGCAAGATTTTAGATTATCCCATTTGAAACCAATTACAAGAAAAGAAGCTTATGAAGCAGATGTTACTTACGGAATAAATTCTGAATTTGGTTTTGATTATTTAAGAGATAATATGGCACAAAGTATAGAAGAAACCGTACAGAGGGGTTACTACTTCGCGGTTGTTGATGAGGTTGATTCAGTACTTATTGACGAAGCTCGAACTCCCCATATAATTTCTGCTCCTGACGAATCCCCTACTTCAAAATACTATGAATATGCTGCTCTTGTTGATAAATTAAATCCGGATATTGATTACAAAGTTGATGAAAAATTAAGGACAGCCCATTTAACCGATCATGGAATTGGAAAAATTGAGAGACTTTACGGAATCAGTAATATTTATGAAAAAGATTTTAATACAGTTTATCATTTAGAAGCAGCTCTTAAAGCCCGAACTTTATTTAGGAAAGAAAAAGATTATATTGTAAAAGATAATCAAGTTATTTTGGTTGATGAGTTTACCGGTCGGCTTATGATAGGAAGAAGACTTTCGGAAGGTTTGCACCAGGCAATTGAAGCAAAAGAACGAGTGCCAATTCAAAAAGAATCAAAAACCATGGCAACAGTATCTTTGCAAAATTATTTCAGGATGTACAAAAAATTAGCAGGGATGACAGGAACAGCGGTTACCGAGGCGCAAGAATTTCATAAAATTTATAACCTTTCCGTTGTCGTAATTCCAACCAACGAACCAATGATAAGAAAAGATCATCAAGATCTGGTTTATAAGAGTGGTCGGGCAAAATTTTCAGCTGTTGCTAATGAAATAGAAAAAGCAAATAAAAAAGGACAACCGGTCTTGGTTGGAACAACCTCGATTGAAAAAAATGAGCTTATCTCGGAACTTTTAAGAAGACGCGGAATAAAACATGAAATTTTGAATGCTAAGAATCATGAAAGAGAGGCGCAAATTATAGCAAAGGCTGGAGAAAAAGGAGCGGTTACTGTCGCAACCAATATGGCAGGAAGAGGGGTTGACATAGTTTTGGGAGGTGATACCCCAAAACGAGAAGATGGTAAGGAAACAATTGGGACTCCTGAGTGGAAAGCGTGGGAGAAAAAACATAATGAAGTAGTTGATTTGGGAGGATTGTATGTGATAGGAACCGAACGACACGAATCAAGGAGAATAGATAATCAGTTAAGAGGAAGAAGCGGTCGCCAGGGAGACCCTGGAGCATCGCGCTTCTTTGTTTCTTTGGATGATGAAATAATGCGGCTTTTTGGCGGAGAAACAATCTCCAATGTAATGACAAGATTTAATATGCCCGAAGACGTACCCTTGCAGCACATGATTGTTTCTAAAGCCATTGAGCAAGCGCAGACAAAAGTTGAGGGATTTAATTTTGACATCAGAAAGCATCTGGTTGATTATGATGACGTATTAAATAAACAAAGAGAAATAATTTATAAAAGACGAAGAAGAATTCTCGAAGTAAACGATAAAGAATCTTTGGAAAAAGAAATAATTGAAAAAATTGACGAAGCATTTAACACAATAGTTAATGCTCATGTAGACCAAGTTAACGATGATGGAAAATCAACCGATGAAAAAATAATTGATGACTTTACAACCATAATTCCCTTTGACGATAATTCTCAAAAACAACTGGTTAAACAATTGGAATTAGCAAATTCGCTGGAGCAAAAAATAAGTTTTCTGACAAATATTGCACGCGATGTTTATAATCAGCGAAAAAGACAGCTCGGGGAAAACCTTATGGGACAGATAGAGAGATATGTAATGTTATCGGTTATCGATACTCTTTGGATGGATCATTTGGATGCGGTAGAAAATTTAAGAGGAGGAATTGGTCTTCGGGGTTATGGACAACGAGATCCATTAGTTGAATACAAGAATGAAGCCTATACAATGTTTGAGCAATTGATTGCAGGAATTGATGATGAAATAGTACATAGGATCTATAAAATCCAAGTCCAAGCTCCACCGCCTCCACATCGGCATGTTATGCAGCAAGCAGCAGGGGAAGATGTTGGGATTTCCGAAACTTCAAATAATAAAACACAAAGCGCCCCATCTGTTAACAATTCCAAAAAGAAGCTTGGAAGAAATGATCCCTGCTGGTGCGGATCTCGTAAAAAGTACAAGCGCTGTCATTACCCCAATTAAGAGTAAAAATAAATTGATAAGATGACAAAAATAATAATTCCATTGTTGTTGCCTTTATTCTTATTTCTTTTAGTTTTATTTAGCTCAGTAAGTATTAAAGCTCAGGAAAACGGTAGCTCAATGGTTTCTCCACAGGTCCCAAAAGAAGAAATTTTGGAGGCGAAAGTTACTAAGATTTTGGAAGAGAAACAAATTATTCCACTTGGTGGTAAAGAAAAACAACTTTATCAAAAGTTAGAAATGTTTGTAGCTCGTGGCTCACTTGAGAGAAAAACAATTGTAGTTGAAAATGGGAATCTCCCAATAACTTTTTTACAAAAATATAAAGTGGGTGATCGGCTTGTTTTAACTTACAACAAAGATTTCCAGGGCAAGGATGTTTATTACATCACCGATTATGTCCGGCGAGATGGTTTGTTACTTTTGTTTTTCGTATTTGTAATTATAGCAGTTGTTATTGCTAAATGGCGTGGATTTACTTCCCTAATAGGGATGGCTATTTCGTTCCTGGTAATCTTTAAGTTTGTTCTTCCCCAAATCTCTTCCGGTAAAGACCCAATTACAATCGCAATTATAGGTTCGCTAATTATGGTTCCTGTAACTTTTTATCTTTCGCATGGCTTAAATAAAAAAACTACGGTAGCAATTATTGGCACTATCGTTTCCTTAATCATAACTGGAATTCTTGCCAATCTTTTTGTAGAAATTACCAAACTTACAGGTTTTGCTTCGGAGGAAGCAAATTTTCTCCAAGCCTTTCAGGCCGGAGTTATTAACATAAAAGGGTTACTACTGGCAGGTATTATTATTGGTGGGCTAGGAATATTTGACGACGTTACAATTTCGCAAGCAGCAATTGTGGAAAGTATAAAAGACGCCTCTTTAAAAATTACTTTTGTAAATTTGTACAGTCGAGCAATGAAAGTAGGGCATGATCATATTGCTTCAGTTGTCAACACATTGGTTTTGGTATACACCGGAGCAGCCCTACCCCTCTTAATCTTATTTACCAATAATCCAAGACCATTTTCGCAGGTTATAAATTTAGAATTTATAGCAGAAGAAATAGTGAGAACATTGGTTGCGAGTATAGGGCTAATTCTAGCTGTACCCATAACGACTCTCTTAGCAGCATTGTTTTTTAGCAAAGATAAAAGACAAATAAAGTCTTAAAAAATATTAATCATGAATAAAAGCATAGAGCTTAAAAAAATTGCTGTAGAAATAAAGAAATGTAAAGCTTGTATTGTTGGGAAAAGCGGTAAAGCGGTTGTTGGAGAAGGAAATCCCAATGCGAGAATTGTTTTTGTCGGAGAAGCGCCCGGAAGAAAAGAAGCAGAAACAGGCAGACCTTTTGTCGGAAGATCAGGGCAATTATTGCGAAGTTTAATAAGAGAGATTGGATTAAGAGAAGAAGATGTATATATTACAAGTCCGGTTAAATATTTACCCAACTCCAAAACGCCGACGCAAAAAGATGTTGAACATGGAAAAACACATCTTGAAAAACAGCTTAAGATAATTGCTCCTCAGATTATTGTGCTTTTAGGGCGGGTAGCAGCGCTTGGTGTTTTAGGAAAAGCTATTGTAATTAATAAAATGCATGGAAAAATTATTGACAGTAAATATTTTGTGACCTTTCATCCTTCTGCTGGTCTTCGTTTTCCGCCACTTAAGAAAAAACTTCTTGAGGATTTTAAAGAACTGAAAAATGCCTTGACAATTATTTTTTGAGGTGGAATACTGAAAGATGAAATGATTAATTATTCTCAAGACTCCGGCGATTGGTTTAATAATGTTTTAATTTCCGCCATAGAAAAAAGAGCTAGCGATATTCATTTTGAGCCAGAACGGGATACTTTTAATGTGCGTTTTAGAGTGGATGGTTTGTTGCATGAATCGGAAAGTTTAAATAAATACTCACAAGACAATATTATCTCTAAAATTAAAGTTTTGTCCAACATGAACATCACAGAGCATCGCTTGCCTCAGGATGGACACTTTGAATTTAACTACAAAAACAGGATATACAACATTCGTGCTTCTACGCTGTCCGGTTTATATGGCGAAACTTTGGTTCTTAGGATATTAAACAGAGAAGAAATCTTAATTAATCTGGAAAACTTAGGTTTTTTATCAGACCAACTTGAACTTGTGAATAAAATTATCGTAGGATCATCTGGGCTGGTTATTGTTACCGGTCCAACAGGTTCGGGGAAAACAAATCTTCTTTATTCCATTATAAGGACCCTTAACAAACCGGATAAAAATATTATTACGCTTGAGGATCCAATTGAGTACCAAATGCCCAATATCAGACAAACCCAGATTAATGAGAGCGTTGGCTTAAGTTATTCGAAAGCAATGAGATCGGTCCTTAGACAGGATCCGGATATTGTCATGCTTGGAGAGATAAGAGATATTGATACAGCACAAATGGCTGTTATGGCCTCCTTAGCTGGAATTTTTATCTTTACCTCATTTCACACATTTGATGTAGCTGCTTTAGTGACCAGATTTCAGGAACTTGGTATTTCGAATGCGATAATTGCTCAGGCTGTTCGAGGAGTAATCTCCACTAGGTTGATAAGAATAATTTGCTCTTTTTGTAAAGAACCCCAGAAGCCAGATTATGAGAAGATCGGCCCATCCGCAAGAAGAATAATAGATCGTTTTAGTGCACAGGCAACATTTCAAAGGGGTCGTGGTTGCGATAAATGTGATGGCAAAGGGTATCTGGGAAGAACAGGAATATTTGAAGTTGTATATTTTGATGAAGAGATTCAGGCTAGCATCATAGAACGTAGATCTGCCTTTTTTATTCGCGAGCTTATCAAGAAAAAGAAAAATAAGAGTATTAGAGAGTGTGCGATTGAAAAGGCGATCCGAGGTATTACTACTTTTGAGGAGGTAGTAAGAGTTTTGGGTATGGAAATGGAGGAAAATTTCGACAAGAATACGCCTACCCCTTGAATATGCCAAAGAATTCACATTATCAACATTTAAGAAAAAAGTGGAAAGCTCGGCATCAACATTTGCAGCGAAAACTTTGGAGCAAGCATAGAGAATCTTTGGATTGGCTTTCCAATAATTATAGACAATTAGTTGCGGGATCTTTGGGAGGATTAATGCTTTTGACAGGGCAAGCGACGAATCCTAAATCTTTGCTTCCTCAAACAAACGCATCCGAATCCAAAGCTCAAGCGATCGACAAGAAAGTATTCTTGATTTCAGATCTTGCCAATATTTTGCCTCATACAGTCAGAGAATTAGATCGCGAGGAAGAGCAAAAAATTGCCGAAATCCTATCCAGAACTTTTAATCTGAAAGTTTCTCCCGAAATTCAAGGGAAAAGGCTTAATAGAAGCTATGGATTGATCGGCGCAGAACAGCATTTAGCCCGTTTTCCGGGAGATGTATTAAGTACCCATTTCGATTCCGAAACAGAATTAAAAAACTACTGGGCTTCCGGTATGGCTCCTGGGCTTGGAGCTTGGGGCTATTTTGCGCCCTCCTTAAATTCTTTAACAAAACTAGATAAGGAAAGAGAGAGGTATTATATAGCTGTTCAGACTTTTTTATCAAAGGATTTTAACAAAAGATTTATTGAATATCGAGATTTCTATAAATATCGGAAAATGCTGGTTGTTAATCCAAACAATGGTAGAACAATGGTTACAGATATTGCAGATGCAGGCCCGGCTGTTTGGACAGGAAAGCATTTGGGAGGTTCTCCCGAAGTGATGCACTATCTTGAGCGATTTGACGGATCATTAAAAGGGCCGGTAATATACTTTTTTATCGACGATCCGGATGATAAGATACCCTTAGGACCGATTGTTCCAAAATAAATTGATATGAGAAAAAAATATTTTTATACACATATCATTGATACATCCACTCTTTCTTTGGAATTAGGAAATATGGATTTAGCTCCCAAGGAAAGATTGCATTTAATTTCACTTATTGATTCCAATATTCACCATGCAGTCTTGGATTTAATTTTATCGGAATTAAACTCAACGGACAAAAAAATATTCTTAACTCACCTCGCTTCTGAAAGTCATGATAAAGTTTGGAAATTTCTTAAAGAAAAGGTTGAAAATATTGAAGAAAAAATTAAAAAAACAGTTGAAGATTTAAAACAAGAACTACACAAAGATGTAAAAGAAATTAAAGAAAAGTAATTGTTGAATTGTTATATTGCTATATTGTTAATTTGGAAAACGATAGAAGTGGAGTTTTAGATTTACTTTATTTATTAAAAAAGTAACCCCCTCTTTCTTCAAGATTTCTTTTTTCTTTTTTACCCCGCCGAAGGCATAGCCGGTTAGTTCTCCTTTGACGCTTACGACTCTGTGACAAGGAACATTAATGGGGTATTTGTTTGCATGAAGAGCAAATCCTACTATTCTTGCGTTTTTTATTCCAACTTTTTCTGCCACTTTTTTATAGGTTGAAACTTTGCCTTTTGGGATTTGGGAAACAACTTTGTAGATTTTTTCAAAAGTATTCACAATCTACCCTCTATTTTCTATTTTCTACCTTCTGTCTTTGAGGTATCTTTCTTCGATCTTTTTTAATTTATCCCCAACCGCTCTTTCTACATCTACTCCTGCCGCTACTGCAAGCTGCATGACTGTTATTATTACATCCGCAAATTCCTGATAAATATTTCTTCTATCGAACTTATCCAATTTTGCGCGTCTTTGGAGTTTTAAGATAGAAAGTATATCATTGCATAATTCTCCTACTTCTTCATTAAGTTTAACTGTCTTTGTCAAAATTTCTTTCTCTTTTGGAGAATAAAGCCTATACTGAGGTCTTGTTTTTTCGTTTAATATCTTTATTTTTTCTTGAAGGGACTTTAGATTCATGTTAATATTGTACCACAGCGTTAAGCATATTAATAATTTTCTTGGCAAAATATCTATATCTTCTTATTATTTTAATAGCGTTTTGGTATTTTATAACGGTTTCCCTTCGGATCATGCGCTAATTAGTTTTGCTTTAGCTTTTTTGGTGGGGTTTAGTAGGGTGTATGTAGGCGTTCATTATCCTTCGGATATTTTAGGAAGTTTTATAATAGCAGTCATTATTACTGCAATCTGTGTTAAAATGATTGCATGGAAAAAGTAGAGGAAGTAAGTGTCTGGAATAAGAAAAAGATTATAGCTTTTGTTTTTTTAGTAATACTATTAGCAATTGGAATATATTTCTTCAAAACTAAGGTTTTAGGAAATAAATCCTTCTCTCCTTCGGATATTCTAAAATCTGTTAAGGGGACAAAAAGTGTAAAAGAGGAAAATAAGACGCAAGAAAACCTAAATACAAATATACAAAAGGCTGTAAGAGAAAAAATTGAGAGTTTAAAACAGGAGGTATCGTCCTTAAATATCGCAGAGATTGCCTCCTCTTCTCCTCAAGTTCAGAAAATATTAAACGATATTAAATCTTTGGAGCAAATTCCGCAAACCCAAGTAAAAGAAATCTGTAAAAAAGTTTGTGGTTTATAAAATATTGGATAAAATTATGGATGAGATAAAAGAAAGAGTAAGTAAATTATTGGAAAAATTTGATCTCGATCAGAAAAGAAAAAGAATAAGAGAGATAGAGGCACAAAGTCTAAAGCCTGATTTTTGGAAAGACCACCAAATAGCCGCTTCCAAAATGAAAGAGCTATCGGATCTTCAAGCGGAAATTGTCAAGATAGAAGTCCTGCAAGGCAGAATTCAAGGTGGAGACATAAATGGAGCAAAAGAACTTTTGGAAGAACTTGAAGTTTTTCTTTATTTAAGTGGGCCTTATGATAAGAATTCCGCGATTTTGTCTATTCATGCGGGTCAAGGCGGAGTGGAAGCAATGGACTGGACACAAATGCTTTTGAGAATGTATACAAGATACGCTGAAAGAAAAGGATTCAAATATGAAGTTATTGATCAGACATTCGGCGAAGAAGCTGGATATAAAAGCGTTACGATATCAATTGCAGGAGAATATACTTATGGATATTTAAGAGGGGAAGCCGGAGTGCATCGTTTGGTCAGACTTTCGCCTTTCAATGCCGATCGTCTTCGCCAAACCTCATTTGCATTAGTTGAAGTATTGCCCGAGATTATTAATAATACAGAAACTGAAATTAAAGAAGATGACTTGGAATGGGATTTTTTCAGAGCAGGAGGGCACGGAGGGCAGAATGTCAATAAAGTTTCAACTGCTGTTAGATTAAAACACAAGCCCTCTGGAATTATTGTTACTGCTCAAACAGAAAGATTTCAAGCGCAAAACAGAGAATATGCTTTAAAAATCTTGAGGGCAAAGTTATGGGCTATAAAAGAAGAGGAGCGAAAGCGCGAAGAGCAAAAACTCAAAGGCGGATACAAGACTCCCGGATGGGGAAATCAAATCCGCTCCTACGTTTTACATCCCTATCATATGGTAAAAGATCTTAGAACTAATTTTGAAACTGCTGATACGAATGCGGTTTTAGACGGAGACTTAGATGGGTTTATAGAAGAAGAATTGCGTAAACTTTAGGGGTTGTAAAGAATGGTGTTTTGTGATTAACTATAGTCATGGAAAAGAATGGTCCGACACAAAAGGAACCTTTAGTCCATAGTCTTGACAATAGCATGAGCAATTCTATTTTTACCCAAAAATTATTTATTTTTTTACTTATTGCTGTTGTTTTAGGCGGAATAACAGGATACGCATTGAGCCGTAAGGGAGCAAGCGGAAACACTCTAACTTCAGGGTCTGTAAATTCATCAGAGATTACTAAGGGAACGATTGTTGGATCTGATGATACGAAAACATTCAAAGATACGGCAATTGGAAAATTAGAAAAAGGAGGAATTAATGGGGAAGGGCAATTCCATTTGACAAGAACCGGCGGAGAAAGCCAAAATGTTTATCTTACTTCTTCAAGTGTCGATTTATCTAAATTTGTCGGAAGGAAGATCAAAGTCTGGGGAGAAACTCAAAAAGCGCAATATGCAGGCTGGCTGATGGATGTAGGACGAGTAGAAGTGACAGAATAAAATAACCTCTAATTTATGATACAGCTAAATAAGGTCTCAAAACAATTTCGTACCGGAGTTTTTGCTCTTTCGGATATTAGTTTTACGGTCGGAAAAGGCGAATTCGTTTTTTTGATAGGCCCGACAGGAAGTGGTAAAACCACAATTTTTCGACTTCTTACTCGTGAAGCTTTTCCAACAACGGGTGAGATTGTTGTCGACAATTGGGATGTTGTAAAACTTCCCACGAGTAAAATACCCCATCTTAGAAAAAAAATCGGAGTAGTTTTTCAAGATCTGAAATTGTTAATGGACAGAACTATCTTTGAAAATATTATATTGCCTCTTGAAGTATCCGGAATAAATTCAGTTAACGCCAAAAAAATAGTGGAGGAAACTATGGAGAGGCTGGGAATAGCTGTCCATAAAGATAAATTTCCAATCCAACTTTCCGGAGGAGAGCTTCAAAGAGTTGCGATTGCCAGAGCTCTTGTTCTTTCTCCGGACATACTTTTGGCAGATGAGCCTACGGGGAATCTAGATCAAGCGACTGCATTTGAAATAGTAAAACTATTGTCGGAAATTAACAAAAAAGGCACAACCGTAATTATGGCAACCCACAACAATGACATACTGAAAGCGATTTCGAAAAGAATTATCTCTTTGGATAAAGGTTTTCTAGTAAGAGATGATGGTAAAAAGAAAGAAAAGTGCGAAGCGGAACATTCCGATAAAAAATTGAAGGCAAATTAAAATGAAAGTTTTTAGAACAACCTGGTGTAACATTAGACGCTCTCCATATCAGGCATTTGCTGCAGTCTTTGTGATGACCTTAACTTTTTTGTTTATATCTTTTTTTACTTTTCTTCTTTTCGGATCTTCAAAGGCAATCAGTTACTTTGAATCAAGACCGCAAGTTACTGCATTTTTCCGGCAGGAAGTTAAACAGGAAGATATAGATAGTCTTAAAGATAATTTGATGACAACAAATAAAATTGCAGATATCAAGTTTGTTTCCAAGCAAGATGCTCTAAAAATATACACAGAGCAGAATAAAGACGACCCCTTGCTTTTGGAATTGGTAACCGCCGATATTTTACCAGCCTCTTTGGAGATATCAACTATAAAAATTGCAGATCTATCAGAAATAAACAATATGCTTTCTGGATCTCCTTTGGTTTCCGAAGTAGTCTTTCAGAAGGATGTAGTGTCTGTTTTAACATCCTGGACAAATGCTTTAAGAGGGATAGGACTAGGATTAATAATTACTTTATCTTTGGTTTCCGTCTTTATTATGGTAATTATTATTGGTATAAAAATAGCACAGAAAAAACAAGATATAGAAATTATGAGGCTTATTGGTGCGGGCGGATGGTATATCAGGTGGCCGATTGTTTTTGAGGGAATTTTTTATGGAGTAGTTGGGGCGATATTGGGTTTTGGGATTGCAAGTGGCGCCTTATGGTATGCAACGCCATTTTTATCTTCTTTTCTTAAAGGAATTCCAATTTTTCCAATACCGGTAATTTTTTTATTGGGATTATTAGGATTTGAAATACTCATTGCAATGATTTTGGGAATATTTTCAAGTCTTGTGGCAGTTTTAAGATATCTTAAATAAAGAAAACATGCGGAGCTTCTATGTATGTTTTTTATAAAGAGAAAATTTGCAATAAGGATCTTGGCAATTGCATTTTTATTAGGTGCGTTTGTATTAGTAAATAAATTCGTCTTCGCAGAAACTTCATCAATAGGGGAATGCAAGGATAATAACATTAGCGTTCAAGATTGTCCCTCATTTCTTCAGGGTAAAATAAATTCTCTTCAGGGTCAGGCAAGAACCCTTGCGTCTCAAATAGAAATTATGGACAACCAAATCAATTTGACCGAGGCAAAAATAGAAGCAAACAAAAGACAAATATTAGATTTAACACTTGATATCGATACCGCAACCAACAAAATATCCTCACTTCAGAATTCTCTAAATAAGATTACAGGAGTACTTTTGAATAGAATTGTAGCAACTTATGAAGCTGGAAGAGTACAACCTTTGGAAATGTTATTGTCCTCAGGTAACGCATCTAATTTGTTGGCAAGATTAAATTATCTTAAAATTGCACAAGCCCACGACAAAAAATTAATTTATGATGTCCAGCAGGCAAAAAATGATTATACCAACCAAAAAGATATTCTTGAAACAAAACGGAAAAAAGTAGAATCATTAAAAAAGCAATTGGAAGCATATACTGCTCAACTTGAGCAGGAAAAGCAGGATAAGCAAATGCTTCTAACTGTCACTCAAAATGATGAAATACTTTATCAGCAGGAATTACAAGCCGCCCTTGCAGAACAGGCCGCAATCGAGGCAGCCATTGTTTCTGGTGTACAGGTTGGCTCAGTCAAGCAAGGAGACCCCATTGCTTTGGTTGGTAATAGCGGTTGGCATCCTGATCCAAATCTTAGTTGTTCGACAGGACCACATCTTCATTTTGAGGTTCGGGAAAACAACCAATGGAGTAATCCTACTAATTTTCTCAAAAGTAAAGGCGTGATAGATGATCAAAATCAAGGAAGATTGACTATTACTTTAGGTTCAGGAGATTGGGAGTGGCCATTATCAGATCCTATTAAGATTACTCAATTTTATGGTCAAACACCCTATTCTTGGAAGTACAGATATAGTGGTGGTATTCACACAGGTATTGATATGGTTTCGGATGGAGGAAATGTAATTCGCGCTCCGAAAGATGGAACTCTATATAAATATTCTCAACTATGCGTAGAGGGTGGAAATATTATTAACATCGTATACATCGATCACGGAAATAATGTAGTAAGTTTTTACTTGCACGTACAATAATTATTTTTTTTATTGACGCTTTGGAAATTCCCGCTAAAGAATTTCTCAGTTGGTCTTTAAGAATATGAAGGTAGGCGCCGGCGTGGTCGCGCCCG
>JACQKL010000046.1 GCA_016204535.1 Candidatus Levyibacteriota bacterium
AGCATAATTAAAAGGCTGGTTAAATAATATTGCCTGCCTCTTTTTCGAAAAGGTCTCCCCGGAGCGGTCCATTCTAAAACTGTTTTTACTTCGTGCGGATGTTCCGAAGATGTTTCAGGACTGGGTTTTGGCAAGTCCAAAGGTTCGCGAGGCAAATCCAAGGGCTCTGTTGGTAATTTTTTTTCTTCAGGATTTTGGGCAAGCATAAATGTATGGTATATCAGAAGAGATTATTAGTCAAGGTTAAATATTGATGATATAATTAAGCTCTGGAGAGGTGTCTGAGCGGTTTAAAGAGAAGGTCTTGAAAACCTTTAAGGACGCAAGTTCTTCGCGAGTTCGAATCTCGCCCTCTCCGCAACGTACAGAACGTAAATTTTATAGAAATTGTACGTTCTTACGTTGCTGAAACGTAAAATTATGAAGTAATTTGTACGTTTCGCCTTCGATATGTATTATGTGCATGTTCTACAAAGTTTGAAAAATAAATCTTTGTATATCGGATATACTTTTGATCTAAAGAAAAGATTTAGCGAACACAACAAAGGAGAGTCTTTAGCTACAAAACCTTTTAGGCCATACAAAATAATTTTCTATGAAGCCTTTTTAAGCAAGATGGATGCAAAAAGACGTGAGAAATATTTAAAAAGTGGGTGGGGCTTTAGAAGTATTAAGAAAATGTTGAGAAATTATTTACAATAAAACCAATATATGGATATTTATCAGGAATCAGTTAAGTTACACAAAAGTCTTAAAGGGAAAATTGAAATAAAAACTAAATTTGAGATTAAAGATAAACATGATCTTTCTTTGGTTTATACTCCGGGTGTTGCCCAAGTTTCGCAAGATATCGCAGATAATCCGCAAAAAGCCTACGACCTAACTATTAAGGGAAATGCAGTTGCCATTGTTTCAGACGGAAGCGCGGTTTTGGGACTGGGGAATATCGGCCCATACGCGGCAATTCCGGTCATGGAAGGAAAAGCTCTCCTATTTAAAGAATATGCGGGAATTGACGCCTTTCCGATAACTGTCAATACGCAAAATTCTTTTGAAATAATAAACCTGGTTAAAAATATTTCTCCTGTTTTTGCAGGAATTAATCTAGAAGATATTTCTGCTCCCAGGTGTTTTGAAATAGAAGAAGCTTTACAAGACATTGGGATTCCTGTATTTCATGATGATCAACATGGTACGGCAATTGTGCTTCTGGCTGCTCTTATTAATGCTGCTAAAGTGGTAGAAAAAGACATGCGAAGCCTAAAAGTAGTTATCAGCGGAGCAGGTGCGGCAGGAACCGCAATTGCCTCTTTGCTTTTATGCGTTGGCCATGATCCAAAAGTTTGCGAACCGGTTAAAGAAATTATTGTCTGTGATTCAAAAGGAATAGTTTCCAAAAAAAGAACTGATATTTCGGAAAATCAGTGGAAAATGCGTTTGGCAAACATTACCAACAGAAATGATTTAGAAGGAAGTTTAAAAGACGCAATGAAAAACGCTGATGTTTTTATAGGAGTAAGTAAGGGTGGTGTTTTACATCCCGAATGGATAAAGCTTATGAACAAAAAACCAATTGTTTTTGCCATGGCAAACCCAATGCCTGAAATCATGCCCGATGTTGGCATTAAGGCAGGCGCTTTTATTATGGGCACAGGACGATCCGACTTCCCTAACCAGGTAAATAATGTCCTGGCTTTCCCGGGAGTTTTTTTGGGGGCAATTCGGGCGAAAGCCAAAACAATAACAAATAGCATGAAAATTGGAGCCGCCTTTGCCCTCGCCTCAACTGTCAAAAGTCCAAACGTCAACAATATTCTTCCATCCGCTTTGGATAAAAGTGTTGCAAAAATTATTGCTAAAGAAGTTGCTAGAATTTGGAAAGAAGAATCTCGTCCTGCTTAAACTCTTAGGAAATATCCCATTACTATCCCGACAGCAGTTGTAATTGCACCTATTATAAATAACTCGATTGCGCTTCTTAAAGGCCTGTGTTCTACAAGATGTCCCTTAACAAAACCTATAATAAAAAGACCTAAAAAGGCAGAAACTATGGCTAAAATTCGAGCTACTGGCTGGTCAAAAATTATTGTTGGGATGATAGAAAAAGATCCACCAAGTAGATAAGCAGTAAACATAATAAGAGAGCCAATATAAAGATTGTCTGTATGTCTTCCCGTTTTATCCATTTGATGAACTGCTTTTTCGCTTGAGTATTGGCCGGCAGCCATCGAAGAAGCTTCAACCATAACCGCAACTATTGCTGCTAAAACTATGATTTCTTTGTTATTCACTCCTGTAGAAATTCCCACCACAACTCCGGTTGTTGAAACTATTCCGTCTTGGAGACCAAACATTAAAGAACGAAGATAATCTTCGTGAAGATTTTTCTTTAGAATTTGCATATTGGGGCGGAGGAGGTGGGATTCGAACCCACGCGAGCTTTTAAGGGCTCAAGGGTTTAGCAAACCCTCGCAATGGGCCATGCTATGCGACTCCTCCACGGTTTAATTATATCATTATTCGACAGTCTTTTGTTAAACTGACTGTGTGGGCATATTGGACTTTGTTTTTCCGAAATATTGTGTAAATTGCCGCAAAATTGGTGATTATATTTGTCCCAATTGTTTTTCTTTTATTTCCTTTGATGTGCAAATGATTTGTTTGGCCTGCAACAAGCCTTCGATTGACGGATTAACTCATCCTCTTTGTCGGGGGAAATATACAATCGATGGTGCTTTTTCGGCAATTGCCTACAAGGGAATTGTTAAAAAACTGATTTATAATTTCAAGTACAAGCCACATCTTGCGGATTTAAGAAATACTTTAGTTGATCTTTTTTACGAATCACTTATCCAGAACGAAATTTTTCAAAAAGTTTTCATAAATAAGCCAGCTTTGGTCCCAATTCCGCTTTTTAAGACAAGGCTTCAGAAAAGAGGCTATAATCATGCACAACTTTTAGCAGAAGGACTTTCGAAAAAGTTTAATCTTAGAACAGCAAAAATACTACAAAGAATTCGCGAAACCAAATCTCAATTCGGCTTAAGGCTTAAAGAGAGGAAAGAAAATGTAAAAGATGCTTTTATACTTAATACTAAATACTCGCCTCGCGGCGAAGCGGACACAATACTTAATACTAACGTTTTTCTTGTCGATGATATCCTCACAACCGGTTCAACCCTCTTTGAGGCAGCAAAAACCCTTAAAAAAAACGGAGTAAAAAAAATCTGGGGATTAACCTTGGCAAGAGATTAACAAGTGAGGCATTTTAAAATTAAATAAGCCTTTTATTTCTAAAAGCAAAACCAGAGCTTGATTTTAGATATTTTTCAAAATTAATTGACTTCTTTTTTGTAGAAAAAGCTGCGTAAAAAATAAGCTTAAACGGCCTTAGATTTTTAGTAGAAGAAACATTTCCGTTCTGGTGTTCGCTTAACCGTTGTTTTAAATTGTTTGAAGAGCCATGATAATAAGTTTTGTTTTTTAATTTAAGAATATAAGCGTAGTACATAAAAAAAGTGTAACATTTTACTGTCCCACTTCGTCAAGACTTCGCGGGACACACTTCGCTTTTATGTAATTAATGTAAGTTGCTCTCCTGTAAGCTTGTGGCCTGCCACGCGAAGCCTGAACGATAATGAAGGCGAAGTGTGGATTAATTTTGTTTAAAATATTTTACAGTTTCTGCTACGCGGTCGGTGACAATGTCAGTAATTCCTGCTTGTTTAAAAAGTTCTAGTCCTGAATTGTTGTTAATCACTCCACCCATCACGTTAAATCCGTGTTTTTCTAAGAAACTCTTGAGTTTGGCTAATCTCTTTGGAGAAATAAGAGTTCGAAAAAGCGTTTGGCTTCCAGGGATTCCATCCAGCCAGCCTAAAAATACACAATAACTTTTCTTAGGTCGTCTGATATAAGAGTAGGGAGGTAGGTGTAAAAACTGGCCGACTTGAAGTTTGGGATGACGGGATTGCGCTCTAAGCGCATTTTTAACAAAGAGAGACCAGCCAATAATATGTACCTGTTCCCATAAATTTTCCTCTTTAATTTTCTGAGCGATTGATTCTACCAGAGAAGGAGCAGAAGTTTTGACTTCTAGAAAAAATTGCGCCTGTCGTTGTTTTATGTAATCAAAAAGATCATCCAAGACTAAAAGTTCATGACCAGAAGATTTGCAAATTTTTTTAAGATCCGTTAAGGTAGATTTGGAAATTTTGATTTTTTTATCGTTAACTTGGATGCGATTACTATGGTTTACAATTGCCTTATCGTCAGCTGTAAGTCTGATATCGCATTCTATACCTTTGGCTCCTGCCAGAAGAGCAGCATCAAAGGCCGAGATTGTATTTTCCGTTGCCTTCTTACTATAGCCTCTGTGGGCAATAACCATAAATAAATTCTTAAAGCTTTCCTTTTAATTTAAATCTGTATCTTCTAATAATAAAGTAAATAGATCCAATAATCAACAGCGCAATTACTCCCAAAAATATACTTTTACCAAACAGTCTTTTATAAACAGCTTCGCCAAAATAAAAGGTTGCAATTTCCGGAAGAGTAGCGAGAAAAGTTGCCAAAGCAAATTTTTTGTAACTTATTTTGGTAAAACCGGCAATATAGCTTGAGATATCGACAACCGGAACGGTAAACAACCTAAAGGCAAGAATAGCCATAAATTCCTTTTTTCCAGATATTTCTTTTTCCAATTCATGAATTCTTTTTAAAGAAACAAATCTAGCAACTAATGGTTCTCTATAAATTCTGGCTAACCAAAAGGCAACAGATGCTCCTACAAATATTCCGATTGCGGTAACAACATAAACCACAAACCAGCCAAAAATAGGAATTACTGCAAATGAGACTACTCCTCCGGGAATAATAGGAACAATAATTCCGACTATTCTTGTAATTACAAGAAGAATAGCGCCAAGATAAAGATGTTCAGATGCAAGTTCGAGCGTTGACTGCAGGCGGTAAGGATTAAATAAGATAATAATAATTAATAGGATCAATAAGCCTAGTATGCCAACAAAGCTTATTGCGATCTGCTTTCTGCGCATCTTGTTATTTTATCATTTTTTTGCTCCAACTGTCATCTCGACTTATAATTTCAACAAGAATACAAAGCTAATTTGAGGCTAGTTTGGGTCTTGACTTTTAAGCCTAAGTTGGGTATAATATTTTTTCTTGGGGATGCATTGCATCGACGAGAATGCACTTTAAAAAACAGCAAGCCGACACTGATTGAAAGTCGTAAAATACAATCAAAATATAAAAGCTATTGGATTTAATCCTTTTAGCGGTCGACAACTTGCATACGCGCAAGCGTACGTAAACTAAGATCTGTTTATAAAATCTTTTCTCAATGGGATTTTATAAGCATAAACACAGTTGAGAGCTGATAAGGAAAGCTGGTTTTTGTCCTTATTGAATTTATAAACCTTGACGCTATTAATTCTGGTTGATTAGAAAAAAATAGCGTGACTTTAAAAATCAACTAAGCTTGTAGAAGTTTTTAATGTAATTTCTTGCACTCGAGTTCATAGCTCGACATCTCCACAACGTAAAATCCCTCGTTTAACAAGTTAAACATCGGGATCACGTTGCAAGCCATTATTGCAACAAAAACTCGGAAGTCCTCATTTTACGGCAGTCACGTGGTCGCCACAGGCGACTTTACGTGACAACGTTTCCTCATTAGTTCTTGTTATAATAATCTCGTGTTTTACGTTTACATTCTCCAGAGCGAAAAAGATAAAAGTCTTTATATTGGTTTTTCTCCCGATTTAAGAAAAAGATTGATTAAGCATAATAAAAAGCAAGTTACGTCTACAAAAGATAAAATACCATGGAAGCTAATTTATTACGAAGCATATCTTGAAAAAAAAGATGCAACAGGTAGAGAAAAGTTTCTCAAAAGTGGAGCGGGCTGGCGATTTATCAAAAAACAAATCAAGCACTATTTAGAAAAATTTCCTTTGGGGTAAAAGTAAAAGACATTTTTCCTTTTTAGAAATCTTCTGTTATTTTTAATGTTTGAATATCATAACTTATAATATAAAAATTCTTCGGGAGCCATTGGTTTAAGAATTGGATTTAATTTATAATACTGAAAGGCGCGAATTTTTAGCTCATCGTTACTCTTGAGATCTTTTAAATAATTCTTGACAGCTTTTTCTAAATCACCTAAGGCAGCTCCCAAGTGTAATATATAGCCTTTATTTGACCACTTAAGGTTATTTTTGCTTTCATTTGGATCATGTTCTACTACTTGATACCCAGCTAAAGTATAATTATGAATTAGAGAATTCCGTAATTCGTAAATCTTATTCGCATCGTAATCTCCATATTTTTTAAGATATTTTCCTGTGAAGTTTTTTATATGTGACCTAGTAGAATAATTTTCCATTGTTATTTTTCCGTCCCATCCAGTATACTTTTTAACTCCCATGAATAGCCCACCATAGTAATCGACAGCGCAACACCACAATATGAATGATCCTATTAAAGAACTAGCACCTCTTTTATATGAGCCGTCTTTTTTTAATCTACAACACTTTCTAACATCTCCAACTACCCAATCATAAATCCTTTTAGATTCTTTTTTGAGTAAGGCCTTAGCAAGCAAGAGTTCATCAAGATCGATATTCATCAAATATAATTATACACTAGCTTTGTTTTGAAGTATGGGATACCACTTCCAAACATAATCCTCAATTCGGTTCCAATTATTTTCGTCAATGTTCACACAAAACCGCTCTTGTTAGGGCGGTTTTTTTATGGTTTCTTATCTTGAAGCTCAAGTTCAATATCTCTTTCAAGATCTTTTCTTTTTAGCGCTTCCCTTTTGATATATTCTTTTTTACCGCGTCCTAAAGCAATTTCTAATTTTATAAAACTTTTACTGGTGTATAGCGAAACCGGAACAAGCGCTAAGTTTTGACTCTTTGTCTTTGATTTTAAGGCAATAATTTCTTTTTTGTGAAGGAGTAGTTTTCTGGTGCGTCTCTCATCATAATTTTCGGGCTTTGCATATTGATAAGGAAAGATCTTGGCATTTATCAAATACGCCTCACTCCCCATAATTCGAACATGGGAGCCGGTTAAATCTGCATGTCCCAAACGAACAGCCTTAACTTCGGCTCCATACAGGTTAATACCTGCCTCAAATTTCTCCAGTAATTGATAATCAAAAAACGCCCGTCTATTCGTGATTTTCATAGTTCGGCCTCGCCAAGTCAAACTTGGCTTCGCTCATTATAAATTATTTATACGCTCCTTGCCGATGAAGGATGTCGCTAACTTCAACGGTCCTTTTGCTTTCGTTAATGAGGTAAATAATTCTATAAGGCCACGCCTTAAGTGATCTGGATTTATTTAATTCGCCCGAAAGTTTTTTTCCGCTATAAGGATTGTCTCGAAGGCTTAATAGCTTCTTTTCTATTTTTAACTTTTCGGATTTTGGGAGGCGCTTGAAATGTTTAGCGGCATCTTTGGAGAGAATTACCTGCATATTTATTTTAGATCAGAAAGCCTTACAAATTCTCCTTTTTTTATTTGTTCTATACCTTTTTTTATACTTCTCAATGCTCCTGGAATTGCCAATATTTCCGCTGTTTCTTCCAATGATTCCAGCTCTTCAGCACTGATTAAAGTTGCTTTTGGCTGGCCTTTGACAGTAATTACAACACGATCCAGATACTTGCTTACTTTTGCAACAAGATTTGGAAGTTGTTGTCTTACGTCTGATATAGACATTAAATTACTCATAATAGCCGTAGTGTACAACATTATGTACAACCTGTCAATAGCGAATTTTGTTTTGAAAGAGGATTAGAGCTTTTGCGTAGAGGTTAAGAAGGTTTATTTTCCGATGATGATTAGGGTGTCGGTAGGGAAGGAGGAAGGAAGATCTGAAGATGTTGAAGTGATGGCGTAATCCCTAGAGAGATCTTTTTTGAGAAGAGCCTGAAATTCACTCTTGTCTTTTTTTACTTTTATAGTAACTCCTTTGTAATTATAATCATCAGCGTTTCCAACCGAAGATACAATGTAGCCAAGTGTCTTGAGTATGGCTGCCGCTTTTCCAGCAGTTCCCTCAATACCGCTTCCGTTTTCAACGGTAATTGATAACTTACTTCTATCAAGTCCTGATTTGTCTACAGGAGAGACTTGGGCTAATCCACTTTCAACTTTTTTTAGGAGGTCCTGTATCTGAATAGCCTCTTTAGATTTTGCGGGAAATTTATTTTTATTGTCAATTAGAATTTTCTGTGCGGACATAAAAGAATCACGAGACAAATTTTTATTTAAGCCTAAAACATTTTCTCCCTCATCGTATTTTTTCTGAGCTTCCGGATAAATTTCAGAAAAAAGAGCCTGAAGTTTTGCGTTATTTTGATTTTGAATTGTAAGGTAAACGCTCACGATTAGAAGGCAGGCGATAATAACCGTAGCCAACAAAAAAAAATTTCTGGTCGGAGCAAATCTAAGATTGGGTTTTTTTATTTTTGATTTTAATAAAGTTAAATATTTATTAAGAGATGAGGGAATTTTTAAATCCTCTTTTGATTCCTTTGCCTCTTCTTCTACTTCATCTGCAATTGGCTCTTTTGAGACGAGCGGCTTACACTTAATAATAATTGCCGAGATTTTTCCATTTTCAGCTTTGTGTATTTTTGGAGCAAGGGATTCCGCGATTTCAGTAGGAAGATTGTCATTTAGATTTTGATTAAGATCATCATTCGTAACTTCTGTTGAAAAGGCGTCAGTTGCCAAAACTATTAAATCATTGTCTTTGAAAAATCCCGAAGACGAGGCTATAGTTTTTGGATCAGCGGTTGAATCCAGAATTATCCCGAAATTGCGATCTCTTTTAATAAAAGCTTTACCTTTTCCCAAAGCAAACAAATACAAAATATGGTCAATAAAAGTACCGGCTGCGAAAGAGATACTTATGTCTTCTTTTGTTTCCTGGAAAGTATTAAAAATAGCCTGTTTGATTGATTCTAAATCCTTTTTTTCGATCGTAAAGAATTCCTGCTCAAGTCTTTCCAGCAAATTCCGGCCGCGCAAGCTTAAAGATTCCAGATCTTGATTTTCCTCCCCAGTTTTTTCCAAAGATAAAACAGCAAAAAGCTTTCCCGCATTGTACGCCTGCGACCAAGAGTTAAGAGTAGGAGTTGCTACTATTTTTGAGAAAAGTATATTGTTGTCCATCCCGTTAGAAAACCCTCCTTTCGAAATTAATTGGCCAAGTATTTGTCCTCTTTTCTAACATATATTTTCTAACGGGATCCATTTTCTTTTACAGTATAACAATTGCTATTAAAAAAAGCGAAATTCCCAGAATAATATTAATTACAGAAATTGTTTTTAAGATTATGTCTGCATGCGGAAGGCTGAGAATCTGCCCCATTACTTTTACCTGGGTAAATACAACAAGGGTAAAAATTACGTAGAAAAAGATTGCGATAATTGTGATTATTTTAATCCAAAAGCTAGGATTTAGGAAACTTAAAAAGCTAAAATCCATATTTATCCAGCACCTTTCTCAATCAGGTCTCCGATTATATGCGTTGCTTCTCTTGGCTTTGGGATAGAATATGCTTCGAAATTCCGTTCATTTCCGGCTGTCTGGACAAAAAGATTCCCATAATTAAAAAAGGTTGGAATAAATCCTGATTGGGTATAATTAACATCCTCAAGATGGCTTAAATTAGTAACTGCAATATTATGCACGACAATATCACTATAATCGATATCTACCACTCTTTCTGAAGTAACAATAAATACATTATAAAACCATTGCAGGAAACTTATAAATATATAGGAGAAAATAATTAGGTAATAAAATAAAACATACACTAGAGTAAAACGGACTGTTTGGGCAGAAGAAAGAAAATCTACGCCTAGTCTTGGGAGGAAAATTAAAACGATTAAAGGAAGCAGTAAAAAAATTAAACTAAGGACAATCCAAGATAAATTCGTGATAAAGTGGGCTCGTAAAAATAAAATAATTATTTCATGTTGTTTTTGGGTTTGAAATGTTACGCCTTTTGGATTGCGACAAAAAGAGGAGAAAACATTCATGTGGAGAGGATCGGTTGAAAAAAGCATATTGTCTTTTTTTGGTTTGGGCGAAACAAAAAGATCAGTCATAAAACAAATTAAAAATTAAAAATGAAAAATTAAAAATTTCATTTGCGTTCTATATTATAAAGTGGACCGACAATTTGAATATTGGCAGGCGCCCTTAGGTTAAACCAGTCCTTAAATTCTGCTCCGTCAAAAGATTGCGAACTTGCATCTCCAGAAATATTTACAGAAGTAACTCTGCCGACACCAAAATCTGCACTAACTGAAATATCAGAAATATCATTAAATGGAGCAATGTTTTTGTTTCTTAACTCCGATTTTACTCTCTCTTCACTCCAAACCTCTCCTCCGTACGGATGGGGCTTGTCTGTTTGATAAAAGTGATCTTTAGTTGAAGAATCTGCTCTTGCCAAAAGAATTATATTTACAATATCCGCAACTTCTGAGGATTTTAGCCAGGCAGATTTACCGTATTGACTTCTCCACCCCTGAGCTGCATAAAAACACGGAGAATCTTTGTCGTATGCTTTTGCGAAAAGATCAGAAAAACCACCAATATCGCCATTTGTGTCTCTTAATCTTTTTGTAAAAGACCTATCGCTCCATCCCACATCGGATGCTGTGAAAGTATATCCTCCATCAGTTGATGAGTACCAGCTAGAAATAGGAGATCCTCCCGAAACCATAGTTTTACCTTCGGTTTCTCTAACTGCTCTTTCCCATTCTCCACCTTTATTTCCGCCTTTATAAACTTGGCAACTTTGCGTAGTGCAGATTTCTTTAGAGCCATTATCGGTGTACGCTAAAGCGTATGATCTTGCAGCAATTACCTGTGCTTTTAGAGCTTCAAGCGGCCAACTTTCAGGCATTTCATAGATACCCAAAAGATAAGTTTCTAAAGGCATTGATCCATATCCTTGTACAGAAATGTTAATGTTTGATCTTTGCTCGAAGTTAAAATTATCAAAATATGCGCGCAGTATATCTTCGTGGCTTTGTCCTCCCTGAGCCCTTCCCAACGCTCCATATTGATTCATCCCAACTCGATGTGGGATTCCGAAAGTAAAGAACGCAAATGCATTTCCAAACCCGGGATCAAGTTTTCGATCATCAGTGCAAAAAAGAGGCCCTGCCCCTAAAGAAGTTGGTAGGTTTAAGCCAGCCTGCCTTTTGCCAATAATTTGTTGCTGTTGTGCGTTAAGGCTTGCGATTTGCGAAGATAATACCGACTGATATGCTCTGGCGCCTTTGACAATCTCTTCAATTTTTGCCGATTCTTCATCAAGA
This sequence comes from Candidatus Levyibacteriota bacterium, assembly GCA_016204535.1. Lineage (GTDB taxonomy): Bacteria > Patescibacteriota > Microgenomatia > Levybacterales > UBA12049 > GWB1-37-8. The sequence continues at coordinate 11,383 of JACQKL010000046.1, forward strand.
TTTGCTTTTATCGCAACCAGTCTTGTTTGTTCGTTTTCGAGATTTCTTTTCTTAGTTTCCAAATCTTGTATAGAAAGAGCAATATTGGTAATAATTACCTTGTCCTGATCGGTTGCGGCTTTTTGATACGCCAAGCTTTTAGTAATTTCAGAGGCAGAAGTCACAGAAAGAAAGGCCAAGAGAGGAGAGTTATAGTAACTTCTTATATAATAATTTCTGATTGTCGCAAATAAAATTTCCTGTTGTTTGGCAAGATTTTTATACCCCTCATCAATATTCTCCTTTTTTATCAGAATGTCTCCTTCGATAATTTTAACTCTTTGTTTGATGCCCGTGATTTGAGTCTGTAGGCTACTTAATTGAGATTCCAAAGGTTTTGTTGCTTTAATGGACAATTCATAGGCTTTTTGAATTTCCGTAAGACATTTTTCAATCGCAGACAAATTAAGAGAAGAGGGATTTGAACACTCATTGGTTTGTGCTTTGATACGGTCTTTCATAATGAAAGTAAGCGTTATCAAAAAAACTGCAAAAAATAAAGTAAGGAACTTTTTCATCAGGATAGGTTCATTATACCAGATTAAAGAAGGGTTAAATTTGTCTTGCTTGCAAAGTTGGGAGAAAATTGCTAAAATAATACTATGGAAGACAGCTCGTTTCAGGCACCTGTTAGTCAATTAAATTATTCGTCCCCTCGATCCTCAAATAGATCAAAAAATTTTTTGTATATAATCATTTTCGCAATACTTTTGATTGGAATCTTTTTGGGAGCTCAGAAGTTATTCTTTAGCACAAATAGAGAGAGCGAGACAGCTATTATAACTCCGACCCCAACCGAATTTCAATTTCCGACCGATACTCCTACGCCAAGCATAACTCCTACGAGCGAACCAAAACCAACCGCGACTCCAACCGCAAAACCAATAACCAATCCAATTGATTCGGCAACAGGCTTAGACAGAAGTACCTTGTCTGTTGAAGTGCAAAACGGCAGCGGAGAAGCAGGCGTTGCAGCCAAAGGAGCAGAAATTCTTAAAAGCTTTGGATATAAAATTGCCTCAACCGGAAATGCCGATAATTTTGATTATCAGAATACAACGATTAGGGTAAAAAGTGTCAAAAGTAATTTTTTACCTCTTCTTAAAAAAGACTTAGGCTTTAGCTATACGGTTGGAAGCACTTCTGCTGATTTGTCTTCGGATTCAACCGCCGACGTACTGGTAATTATAGGAAAATAGTGAATCAGGAATCAAGAATTATGAATCATGAATGGTTGGTTTCGTAGTTTCCTTGATTCTTTATTCATAATTCATTATTCTTTTCTTATGTTTGAAGTTATTCCTGGAATATTGGAGAAAGAGTGGAGTGAAATTGAGAGAAAGATTGAACTGGTCAAGCCTTTTGCAAAGGTGATCCATGTCGATATCATTGACGGAAAATTTGCGCCTAATACTACTTTTTTAGATCCTAAACCATTTCAGAAATTTACCCCTGAGTTATTTTTTGAACTACATATGATGGTGGAAAATCCGATTGAATATCTAAAACCTTTTGCAGACGCAGGATTTAAAAGGTTTTTAGGACATATCGAAAAAATGGAGGATCAGGAAGAATTTGTAGCTCAGGGACAGTTGTTGGGGGAAGTCGGTTTGGCAATCGATGGGCCAACAAATATAGATTCTGTAAAAGTGCCTTTTGAAGATTTAGACTGTTTACTACTGATGACAATAAAGGCCGGACAGTCTGGACAAACTTTTGTTCCAGAATATTTGAAAAAGACAGAAACCCTTCGACAAACTCAGGGCCACCTTCCTACATTGGAAATTGATGGGGGAATAAATAGCGAGACGATTATTCAGGCGAAAAACGCAGGCGCAACCCGTTTTGTAGCAACCAATTATATTTTTAAAGGTCATGATCCGAAGGCACAATTTGATTTTTTGCAAAGACTGAATAAAGAATGTTAGGGATAGATTTAGTTTACTTACCCGAGTTTGAAACGAAAATGAAAAACTTTCCTCTTGCGAGGATTTTTTTATCAGATGAACTTTCTCAAAATAAAACTTTGGAAAGTCTGGCTGGAGTTTTTGCAGCTAAAGAAGCTTTTTTTAAAGCAATCGGTAAAAAAGAAGGATGGCTTGATGTTTGGATCGAAAAAAATAAAGATGGAAAACCACAACTTTACTCAACACTTATTAAAAATAATGAAAAAGTTGAAATTAGCATTTCTCATGCTGGAGATTATGCAGTTGCGGTAGTAACAATTAACAATTAACAATTAACAATGAAGACTTTAGTGGATTTATTTTCGCTTTTTAAGGGAAGAGGCAAAGGAGAAATTTTTATTTATCGAACCGGCATCAGAAGATTTCCCTTTAGTTATAAAAGAATTTATGATCTTTCTTTAAAGATGGCCTCTTTTTTGGAGGAAAGGGGAATTGGAAAAGGAGATCGAGTTTGTCTATGGGCTGGGAACAGTCCTTGGTGGGCGGTCGCTTTTTTCGGAATTTTAATCAGGGAAGCAATAGTCGTTCCCATAGATTTTATTTCGGGAAAAACCCGGGCGCAAACTATTATTAAGCTTTCCGGAGCAAAATTAATTATTCAAAGTGAGTTTAAATTGGAAAAACTTCTTAATTTAGATTCGATAATAATCGAAAATCTGCAATATATTCTAAAAAACATAAAACCTCTCTCAGCCATTCCGAAACCAAATCCAAAAGATATTGCGGAACTTGTATATACTTCGGGAACAACAGGCGATCCGAAAGGAGTAATTCTAACTCACAAAAATATTGTTTCTAATGTAATTCAAGCTACAAATCATATTGTAATTCCGTCAAGATTTACCTTTCTTTCTCTTCTGCCAATGTCCCATATGTTTGAACAGACAGTTGGATTCTTAGCTCCACTTTTCAGGGGAGATAAAGTTGTTTTTTTAAGAACGCTTAGGCCTCAAGCAATTATGGACGCTTTAAAAGAAGAAAATATTTCAGCTGTCGGAGTGGTTCCCCGGCTTTTGGATTTACTTAAAAATACGATTGAAAGAGAAATAGAGTCCAAAAAATTGGCAACAGTTTGGAAAATACTGATTAAGCTGTCTAAAAATAAATCAATAAAATTCAAAAAATTTATTTTCTATCCAATTCATAAGAAGTTTGGTCGGAATTTTGAGATGTTTATTTCCGGCGGAGCTTCCTTAAGCTTAAATACTGCAAAATTTTGGAAGGATCTTGGATTTAAAGTTGTTGAGGGGTACGGCTTAACCGAATGCTCACCGATACTAAGTGCTAATACTTTAAAAAAGCAAGTATTAGGGTCGGTCGGAAAAGCGGTAAAAGGGGTTCGGATAAAAATAAAAGACGGAGAAATTTTGACAAAGGGAGAGAATGTTTTTTCAGGCTACTGGCAAAATCAAAAAGAAACAGCGAAAGCCTTTGATAGTAAAGGCTGGTTTAAAACAGGCGATACGGGATGGATAGACAAAAATAACAATGTTTATATTAAAGGCAGAAAAAAAGACGTGATCGTGACAAGTGAGGGAATTAATGTGTACCCTCAAGACATAGAAGCAATTCTTAATTATGTTCCGGGGGTAAAAGAAGCATGCGTTGTCGGACTGAATAGAGGCAGAGGTGAAGAGGCGCATGCGGTTTTGACGTTAAAAGCCGGATTTAAAAATATGAAGCAGATTATTCAAAAAGCCAATGAAAAACTAGATCCGCAAAACCAAATTACCAGTTTTTCCGTCTGGCGCCATTTGGATTTTCCCAAAACCACAACTTTGAAAATTCAAAAATATAAAGTGCTGGAAGAACTTAAAAGCGTAAAAGAAGATCATGCTTCAACGGATATTTTAATTTCTTTGATTTCAAATTTGACTTTAAAACCTATTGACGAAATTAAAGAAGATTCTCTTCTGACTTCAGATTTGGGTTTTACTTCTATTTCGCGTCTAGAACTTGTTAATTATATCGAACAAGAATTTAGAATAGATTTAGATGACAGTATAATAAATCAAAGTACCAAAGTAAAAGATTTAAGGAAAATAATTCTAGAGGGTATCAAAAATATAACTCCAAATAGGTTAAAATTCTACCCCAATACAAAATACGGCATCAAAACTAGAGCAATGTTGGATCGGATATTCCACTTTCCCTTTATCCGTTACTTTTTTGACTTGAAAGTTAAGGGTCTAGAAAATTTAAAAACTCTTAAGGGTCCGGTTATTTTTATCTCAAATCACTTAAGCTATCTTGACCAGCCGGCGATCATGTTTAGCTTGCCCAAAAAATGGCGTTATTCAACGGGAACCGCAATGAGAGAAGAATTTTTCTTTGCGAAAAAATTGACTTTATTTCAGCGAATCTGGAAGGAACTAGCTTTTGCTTATGCCACTATTGCTTTTAACTCGTTTTTACTTCCCCAATATAGCGGATTTAGAAAAAGCCTGACATTTATGGGAAAATTAATCGACAACAAGGTCAGTATCTTGGTTTTCCCGGAAGGAAGTAGAGCTAGAGACGGACAGCTGCAGGATTTTATGGCGGGTCTTGGGCTAATGGTTAAAGAGCTTCAGATACCGGTTGTTCCGATTAGAATTTCAGGAATAGAAAATATTTTCCCCAGAGGTGCCATATTGCCAAAAAAAGGAAAATGCGTTGTTACCTTTGGAAAACCAATTGAATTTACGACAGAGCCACCCAGCGAAATCATCAAAAAATCCAGAGATGCAATTCTTAAATTAGCTGTTTAGATATAGTTCCACCAATTTTGCATGGATAGTTTTATTGTTTGCGGCAATTACACCAGTTGAATTGAAAGTCCAAGGTTTACCAGCTAAGTCTGAAACTATTCCGCCATTTTGCTCAATAAGAAAATTTGCTGCGGCAACGTCCCAGATATGAGGAATCAAGACGATATATCCGTCCAATCTTCCAATTGCCGTATATGCAAAGCCTAGAGACGTATTGTAAGAGGTGGGTACAAAATTGGTTTCCGTTAAAATACGGTAGAGAAAATTCGCATATTTTCTTTTCAATTGCTTATTTCTAACAAAATATGAACCGCCAAGATCAATATCTATAAGGGGAATGGAGTGTTTTGTGCCTTTTGTTAAAGAATCATTGACGTAAACTTTTTTATTTACAATGCTCCAGATAAATTCGCATCTGGCATGATCCAAAACACAGGCTGCGATAATATTTCCTTGATAGGCAAGCGCAAGATTGGTGCAGGAGTTTTTAATTCCGCGTGCATAATTAAATGTTCCGCAAATTGGATCAATAATCCATGTCCGAACGCGAGGATCAATTATTAAATCTGAGCTGTTTTCTTCTCCTAAAATTTTATCTTTTGGAAATAGGTTAAGAATCTCTTGAGTTAAAAAATTTTCAATCGCAATATCGGAAGATGTAGCAATATCAGCAACTCCTCTTTGTTTGTATTTGACAGTTAATGTTTTTTGTTCATCAGAAGATAAAAGATTGAAAATTAATTTTGAAACCTTTTTGAAAAACTCTTTTTCTTGCTGCAAATTATCCATTTGAACATGGTTAGTGTATCACGCTTGATTCGAAATTGGAAAGGTGTAAGACTGGATAAGAACCCGCCTTCACTAAAGTTTCGGCGGGCGAGGGGAGGTGAGTTAAAATGGCGGAAGAAAAAATGAATGGTAAATGCTGCGGGAAAGCAGGCAAAAAATATATGCTTTTCGGCGTCTTGGCAATCGTGTACGGAATTATTAATTATCTGATAATCGCTTTGGGTTGGCAAACATACACAGCCTGGATCGCAGGAGGAGTAATCCTTCTTTTGGTTGCCTGGGCCAAAGGATCATTAAAGGTTTAAAATAGTTATTTGGGTGTGGGGGTCGGGATGAAGGCGCAGTTAACCAGATTTTCTGTTCCTTTGATAAAGTATTCTTTTCTGCCAATACAATCTTTTTGAATAATATTGGAAGGAATATTTATCTTACTAGCGCTTTTACTGGCTGTTGATTGTAAAAGATTTACCATAATTTCATGCCAGATAGGCGCTGCTCCTGTAATGCCTGAAGCCAAATTTTGACTCATTGGGCTATTATCATTATTCCCAACCCAGGTTACAACCACGAAGTCAGGAGTATAGCCAATAGTCCAATTATCTCTTTTGTTATCGGAGGTTCCAGTTTTGACAGAGACATAGTGATTAGGAATGTTTAAGGGAGAGTTACTGCCAAATTCTAAGCTTCGCGCATTATTGTCTGCCAAAATATTGGAAACGATAAAGGCAACCCCCGGATCAATTACTGGTATTTTTGTATCAGAGAGTATGGGATCTTTTTTTTCTTCCAAAACATTTCCAAAAGAGTCTGTAATTTTCAGAATAGGATTCAAATCAACTTTGTAGCCTGAATTGGCTAATACGCCGTATACTGTTGCCATATCTATCATTTTTACATCTGCCGCTCCCAGGGTTATTGCCAGGCCATAACTTGCAGGATCTCCCCAGGTTGTAATGCCCATTTGCTTAGCAAGTATTACCATATTTGGAATGCCAATTTTGGCCAGTATTTTTATAGCCGGAATGTTTATAGAATTTGCCAGTGCAAGTCTTAAACTCATTTTTCCGTGAAATTTTCCATCGTAATTTACAGGGGAGTATGATGGGGCATTGAGATAAGCATAGGTAGTCGGGCTGTCATCAATAATTGTTGCCGGCGTGAAACCATTTGAAAGGGCGAGAGAATAAGTAACTACTTTGATACTTGACCCTGGTTGGCGAAGAGCGGTTGTGACATTAAAATTCCCAGAATTTAGATCGGAATAATCCCGACTTCCGACCATCGCTAAAATGTCTCCATTCTTAGGATTGGTGACAACACTCGCGCCGTTAGTTAGATTTAAATAGATGTTTTTTTCGACTTCGGAAGCCACTATTTGTTGTGCCATTTGTTGAATTTTTAAATCAAGAGAGGTTGTAATATATAATCCGCCTTTTTCAACCATTCCTATTCCATATTTTTTGATAAGCATTTCTTTTATGTACATCACAAAATGTGGGGCGTAAATAGGACTCTGTGGATTCGAAAAAACAAGTTCCTCTTTCAGTGCTTCTTCTTTTTCCTTCGAGCTTATATAATTTAATTCTTCCATTTTGGTCAATACTTCTTTTTGCCTTTCTTTCCACAAATTTGGAGTTTCTCCATACGGAGAATAAATAGTTGGAGCTTTGGTTAAGCCTGCCAAAAATGCACTCTGTGCCAGATTAAGATCGTTTGTTTTGGAATTAAAATATACTTCGGAGGCCGCTTCAATTCCCCAGGCAGTTCCGCCGTACGGAATTTGATTAAAATACATTTCTAAAATCTGATCTTTAGTATACAAATGCTTAGCCCAAAATGCCAAAATTATTTCTTTAATTTTTCTTTCTATGCTCCTTTCGGGAGTTAAAAGTGTTGACTTAATTAGCTGTTGGGTAATAGTCGATCCTCCCTGAAGGGGTTTGCCTGAAATATCCGCAATAAAAGCCCGGACAATTGCCCCTACATCGACTCCCGAGTTTTGGTAAAAATTTTTATCTTCGATTGCAATTGTTGCCTGAATCAAGTGTTTGGGAATGGATGAAAGAGGAATTAGCGTTCGATTCTGATTTGCATATATTTGGTAAAGAAGAGTTCCGTTTCTGTCAAAGATTTTGGTAGTGAGAGAAGATTCTTGAAAACTTAATTGTTTTGGGCTAGGAAGTTCCTGTAAAAAGATAATAATAGTCAGCGGAATAAAGACAAAAACAAGAGAAAAAAAAGTTCCCAGCAGAAAGTATTTTATCTTTACTCCGATTGGCAGAGGAAAAATTTTATTTTTTTTTGCCTTTCTTGTTTTTTTTATTTTTCTAAAGGGCAGTTTCTTCCAAAAACTATAAATTATTAACCATAGAACCTTCTTGATTACTCCCATTACGTAAACAGCTTTTTGTATAACCGAAAAGGGAATTTTGAGAATAAAAATAGTAATGTCTCCAACGTAGGTTAGGAAAAATAGGGTAGCGAATAAGATTTGCAAAGCTAGCTTCATGGTTCGGAGGGTAATTATACTATAGGAAATTTGGATTGAAAAGAGGCAAAAATTAGGGAGTCGGGGTAGGCGTTAAGGTTGGATGAGGACAAGTTAGGCAGAAAGCCTGACCAGTTACATCGGTTATAACTACTTCGTCTTTCTCTTCAATATTATCTGTCTTATTAGTTGCCGCCAGATCTTGAGTAGTCTTATCGATTTTAACTTTTTGGACTCCGGAGTCAAACTTGGTTGGTTCCGTGCCTTTGATAAAATACTCAAATCTAGTTTCACAGGGCGACGTGATGGAGGGGAGAAGACCGGAAACCGAGCAAACTTTTTTTTGAATTACGCTTGGAGGACGAGTTAAAGGATGAGACGGGCGGTCTTTCAGGAGCTCTGCCATAATTTCATGCCAGATTGGCGCTGCTCCGGTAATGCCTGATGCCAGATTAGTCATGGGAGTATTATCATTATTTCCCACCCAGGCTACAACCACAAAGTCAGGTGTGTATCCAATTGTCCAGTTGTCTCTAAAATCATTAGTGGTGCCGGTTTTTACTGAAACTATTTGGTTTGGAATTTTTAAGGCAGAATTTGGGCCAAACTCAACCAAACGCGCATTATTGTCTGCTAAAATATCGGAAATAATGAAGGCAACACCTTCTGGCAGAATTTTTTTGCCAAAAATTGGAGAGGTGGGAGGCTTATATTCTTCCAGAACTTTACCTTGTCTATCTGTAACTTTAAGAATTGGACGAAGCTTAATTCTGTATCCTCCATTGGCAAAAACTCCATAAGCCTCAGACATTTCAAGCATCGTAACTTCCCCTCCGCCCAAAGTTAACGATAAACCATACCTTTCAGGGTCGTTAAAGGTTGTTATTCCCATAGCGCTTGCAGTGGCAATCATAGCGGAAACCCCGTTGACTTTTAGCATTTTAATAGCCGGAATGTTGATGGAATTGCCCAAAGCATAGCGCATTTGCATTACGCCATGCCAATTTCCATCATAATTTACTGGACAATACTGTTTCCCCTCCTGCGTTGGAAAACAAATAGGCATATCTACAAAAGTGGTTGCGCCGGAATATCCCTTCATCAATCCAACGGTATAATTTATCGGTTTTATGGAAGAACCCGGTTGTCTTAGGGCAAGAGCAATATTAACATTGCCGTCGATCTTTGTATCAAAATAATCTTTACTTCCGACCATGCTTAGGACTTCACCGGTTGAAGGAGAGGTTACTACGCTTGCGCCGTTTGTAACATGGTACCCTTCAAGCTTATTAATATTTTCAGAAACCGTATTTTGGGCAAAATCCTGAATTTCTGAATCAAGACTGGTGATTACACGTAATCCCCCTTCCATAACCTTCTTTTCTCCATACTTTTTGATTAACAGATCTTTTATGTACAAAACGAAATGGGGAGCAGAAATATTGTTTGCCAATTTCTGAAACTTTAAAGACTCTTTTATGGCCCCATCTCTTTCTTTTAAGCTAATATATTTCTGTTCATGCATTTTATTAAGTGTTGCGACTTGTCTTTTTTTGGCATATTCGGGATGAGAACCAAATGGGGAGTTGGTAGTAGGCGCTTCGGGAAGACCTGCCAAAAGAGCACTTTCTGAAAGATTCAAATCGCGGGCGGATTTACCAAAATATGTCCTCGATGCTGCCTCAATCCCGTAGGCAGTTCCTCCATAGGGGATTTGATTTAGATACATTTCCAGAATTTTATCCTTCGGGTATATAGCCTCCGTTACAAATGAGAGGATTACTTCCTTAATTTTTCTTGGAATTGTTCGTTCGGGTGTTAAAAGGCTATTTTTAACCAGCTGTTGGGTAAGAGTAGATCCTCCTTGGAGTTCCCTATGGATAATTATCGAAACCAGGGCTCTAAAAATAGCCCTAAAGTCTATTGCGCCGTGTTTGTAAAAATCTTTATCTTCAATTGCAATGGTGGCTTGTTGTATTTGTTTTGGAATGGAAGAAAGAGGTAGAAAGGTTTGGTTTTTAGTTGAGTAGATGGTGTAAAGCAGTTTTTGATTACGATCAAAAATCTGAGTGGATTGGGGAGTATTTAAATTGTTCAATTTAGTGGGGAAAGGAACGTCTTTCAATATAAAAAAGTATGCCGCTATAAGGACAGAGGTAACGATAATAAACGAGAATAAGAAAAGTTGCAAATATCTACGCTTTCTTCTTTTGAGAGTTGAAAGTTTCATCCTAGTATAATAACATGATACGTATAGATGTGGCAAGAAAATATGAGCTTTTGTAATTATGTTAAATCTTAACTGGGTGGATTATTTAATTCTAGCAATTCTCCTGTTTTACTCTTACGAGGGATATTCGAGCGGATTTATCGGTGCGGTTTTAGATTTGGCAAATTTTATAATATCTTTTTTGGTGGGGCTAAGAGCATATGGATTTTTTGCAGGCATTTTAGCTACTCAACTGTCCATACCTAAAGGCTTTGCTGACGCGATCGGTTTCTTTGCTATCACCTTTATTGCGGAAATTATTCTTGGGATCTTAATAAAAACTTTTTTTACCTTTGAGCTTCGAATTTTTAAAAGACTAAACAATATATTGGGGATTGTGCCCGGAATTTTATCGGGCCTCATTATAATTACTTTTATATTGGTTATCGCTATTTCTTTGCCTGTTTCAAAACCAATTAAATCTTCCATTTCTTCCTCAAGACTTGGGGGAATATTGCTTGCTAATACGCAAGGTCTGGAAAAAAATCTGAAGAAGGTATTTGGTGGAGCAATTACCGAAACGATTAATTTTTTAACCGTTGAGCCGAAAAGTAGCGAAATTGTTTCACTGAATTTCAAAACCAGCAATTTCTCACTGGACCCTACGGCAGAGCAATATATGTTTGAAT
>JACQKL010000045.1 GCA_016204535.1 Candidatus Levyibacteriota bacterium
ATTGGGGCAGGACAAACTGTTGCAACCCTTGAAAAAGAGAAGTTGGAAGCTAACCTCAGGCAAGCTTGGCAGGATTTTACGGCAGCCAAAGCAAAATCAGACAAATATTATGATAGTCACAAAGATAGTTCTGAATCTTATCAGGAAAATCTAAAGGGAGCAGTCCTAACATCCCCAATTAGTGGGTTAGTTATCAGCGTCGATCCAAGCATTGCCGGGGTAAATGTTACGCCTGTAAACGCAAGTTATGAGATAATTAATCCTTCTTCGCTTTATCTCAAAGTTACGGCAGATCAGACAGAAATAGGAAGTCTTTCGGAAGGGCAAAAAGGAACAATAATATTCGATGCCTATCCCGAAGAAAAAATTATCGGTGAAATTGAAAATATTTCTTTCCCTCCGGATACAGATGAAACGGGAACGGTTTATGATATAAAAGTTATTTTTCTTAATACTTCCAATAATGATTATAAATATAGACTAGGTATGACAGCAGATGTAGACTTTGTTTTGCAGGGAAAAACTAATACAATTATAATTCCAACCCGTATGATTAAGTCTGATGGAAAAGGAAAATTTGTTCTGGTTGGAAAAGAAAAGAGAAAAACTTACATCAAAACAGGAATTGAAAATGGTCAAGACAGCGAAATAACAAGCGGATTAAAAGAGGGCGATGTAATTTATGATTGAGTTAAAAAATATATGTAAAGATTATGTTGTTGGTAATGAAACAATTAGAATTCTCCATGATATTTCTTTAACAATTAAAGACAAAGAATTTGTTGGCATCATGGGTTCTTCAGGGTCGGGAAAATCAACTTTAATGCATATCATGGGTTTTTTGGATACCCCAACAAAAGGCACTATACTTTTGGATAGCAAAGATGTTTCAAGACTTTCCGATGATGAATTATCGCAAGTTAGAAACGAGTATGTTGGTTTTGTTTTTCAGCAGTTTAATTTGATAAATAATCTGACGGTTTTAGAAAACGTCATGCTTCCTGCAATTTATTCTCGGAAGAGATTTAAGTATAGCATTCGCAAAAAAGCGCTCGAACTTTTAAGAAGATTTAACATTCTTGAAAGAAAAGATTATCTTCCCAACAAAATTTCTGGAGGGCAACAGCAAAGAGTAGCAATCGCCAGAGCATTAATCATGAATCCTAAGATTATTTTTGCCGATGAACCAACAGGCAATCTTGATTCCAAAAATGGAGAAGAAATAATAAACTTATTAAGCGAATTAAACCGAGATTTTGGCGTAACAATTGTAATTGTAACTCATGAAAAATATATTGCCAATAAAACAAAGCGGCAATTATTTATAAAGGATGGAACTTTAGTTAAAAAATGAATTATATTATTTATTTAATTAAATCATCGCTGGAGGATTTTAGAAGAAACAAGGTAAGAACTTTTTTGACCTCTCTAGGAATTCTTATCGGTGTTTTGTCTGTAATACTTCTTGTTTCATTTGGTTTGGGTCTAAAAAAATATATTAACCAGCAGTTTGAAAGTCTTGCTCCTAATCTTTTGCGGGTTGTCCCGGGGAAAATTTTTGCAGGAGGAAGTTTTAGAGCAGGGCCAGGTTCACTTGGGACAATTAGATTTGACGAAAAAGACATCCAGAGGATTAAAAGAATCAAAAATCTTGACTACACAATTCCTACATTGACAAAAACCATAACAGTGCGGGCGGGGCGGAACTCGGAGTTAACCGACTTTTTCTCATCCAGTGAAGATTTGTTTAGCGCCTTAAATATAGAAGCTGAATATGGTGAAATTTTCGCTAAAGCAGATGTTGCTAAAAAAAATAAAATTGCAGTTCTTGGTCCAAAAATTGCAGAAAAACTCTTTGGCGATTCGAGAGCGGCTGTTGGTAACAATATCAAAATCGAGAACCAAAGTTTTAAAGCAATTGGCGTTACCAAATCAAAAGGCGGAGGAGGTTTTGGGGGCCCGGACTTTGACTCTTACATTTATATCCCTTATAAAGCAGGCTATATTTTTGATCCGGATAAAAAATTCATCGCAATTATTGCCAAAGTCAACAGTGAAAAAAATATTGATCAGGCAAAAAGAGATATCGAAGAAGTAATGCTGACAAGATACAGCGAAGATGACTTTTCAGTCATTAAGCAGACAGATCTTCTAAGTGCGATAACCTCAATATTTAGCATTATTAATTTAGTTTTAGTTGCGATTGCTGCGATTTCCCTCATAGTTGGCGGAATTGGAATAATGAATATAACGTACGCCACTGTGACGGAGAGAATTAAAGAAATAGGCATCAGAAGGGCGATTGGAGCAAGAAAAAGTGATATTTTGATCCAATTTTTAGCGGAGTCTGTGATCCTGTCTTTATTTGGAGGTATTGTCGGATTAGCTCTTGCTTGGATTGTAGTTTTCTTTGTTCAAAGGGTTTTCCCGGCTTATATTAATATCCCGACGATAGCTTTAGCACTTGGCGTTTCATCTGCAATCGGTGTAATTTTCGGCGTTTTTCCTGCCAAAAAAGCTGCCGACCTCTCCCCCATCGACGCCATAAGATATGAATAGTTTAGTCCGGGGAAACTTGCTTAAGATTAATATTTTTTATCTTTTCCAATAAAAGTGGGTATTTAGAAAGTTCGGGAAATATTTTCTCTGCTACCCTTTTTGTTTTTGCGATTAGAGAAAAATCAGAAAAGCTGGCAATTTTTAATAAATCCCTTCCATGTTGCATTGTCCCAAAAATCTGCCCCGGACCTCTTAATTTCAAATCCAATTCCGCCAATTCACTCCCGACACGTAAAGTTTCCATTGCCTTAAGTCGTTTTAATGCGGTTTCACTTTTACTTTCTGTAAATAAAAGACAATATGACTGCTTCTCTCCCCTGCCCACTCTTCCTCTTAATTGGTGCAGTTGGGATAATCCAAAGCGTTCTGCTCCCTCTATAACAATAATTGTTGCATTGGGAAAATCAATGCCTACTTCCACAACCGGCGTTGCTACCAGTATGTCAATATCTTTATCTTTAAATTTTTTGAGCACTTCTTCTTTTTCCTTTAATTTTAATTTTCCATGCAAAAGTCCTAAATTTAGTTTTGGGAAAACGGTTTTTCTCAAATGTTCGTATTCTTTAGTGGCGGCTTTAACTGTTTGCATACTTTCCGATTCTTCAATAAAAGGACAGACAATAAACGCCTGACTTTTAGTTTTGAGTATTTGTTTTTCAATCCATTTATATGCCCTATCTCTTTTTTCCAAAGGCAAAAGCCAGGTTTTGACCGGTTTTCTGCCAATCGGCATTTCATCCAAGATTGAGAGATCCAAGTCTCCATATAAAGTTAAGGCAATAGTTCTTGGAATTGGGGTCGCAGTCATGGTAAGAAGGTGAGGGTTTTTTCCTTTACTTCGGACTAATGTCCTTTGTTCCACCCCAAACCTTTGCTGCTCATCGATTACTACTAAGCCCAATTTATCAAGGCCTGTTTTACTATAGAGAAGTGCGTGAGTACCAACTAATACATCAATCTTATTTTTTGAATCATGAATCATGAATCGTGAATTATGGTTAGCTATTTTCTTGATTCTTGATTCTTGATTCTTGATTCCTTTTTTGCCTCCTGTTATTAATTCAACTTTAATACCAAACGGCTTTAATAGTTTGGATATGGTTGCATAGTGTTGTTGGGCAAGAATCTCAGTTGGTGCCATAAGCACAGATTGAAAACCATTTAAACAGGTTAAATACATAGCAATTGCGCTGACTACGGTTTTACCGCTTCCGACATCACCTTCCAGAAGCCGATTCATCGACTTTTTGCTTCCCAAATCTTTAAATATTTCCGAAACTGCCCTTTTTTGAGCATTAGTCAATTCAAACGGAAGTTTTTGCCAGAATTCTTCGATATTTTTTTTAAATTTTGCAATAAAAAAACGCTGATTTGAAATATTTTTATCCCATTCTTTTCTTCTTTTAAGTCCTGAAAGATGTAGCAATAAAAATTCATCAAAGACCAGACGATATCTTGCATTTTTTGCCTTTTCTTGTTTTTCTGGGAAATGGATTTGCTCAATAGCCTGGGCAAAATTAATTAAATTGTTCTCCTGAATAACTGAAGATGGAAGATATTCGATCAAACCTTGTCTTCGAAGTTTCAGAATATTGTATATCTGACGCCTTAACCATTTGGAAGAGACTCTGTAAGTTTCAGGGTATATAGAGACAAGTCTTCCTGTATGTATTAATTCGCTAGACTCCTCTACCAGCTCATAATCAGGCGACTGCATGGTTGGTTTGTTTCTAAAGAATTTAATTTTTCCAGATAAAGAAACGAAACTGTTTTTGGGCAGAGATTTTACTAGGAATGGTTGATTAAACCAAGTAGCGCTTATAATTCCACTGTCGTCTGAAACGTTTGCTTTTTGTAATGTTTTCCATCTTTGGATGTACGCGTTTCTTATATCAACAATTTTTCCTCTTATTGTGACTACTTCCCCTTCTTGTACCTGGGCGATTTTCGAAACAATGGAATAATCTTCATAGCGGAAAGGAATGTGAAAAAGAAAATCCTCAACAGTTATTATATTCAGTTTTTCAAGTTTCTTCGCGTATCTTTTATAAGAAAAGACATCTTTGACTTTTGTCTGTAAATCCATGCTTAACGAAGGCTAAGAAAAGGCAGAATGGATGCTGCGATAAGTGCAACTGTTGATATTGCCACGATTATTTTCCAAACCCACTGATGTTTTCTAAACATTTCCATATAATTATTTTACTTTTAACTTTATCTTCCAGCGTCTTCTACCGATCCTTATTATATCATTATTTTTAATGTTTATTTCAGGTTCATGGATCGTAATGTCATTGATTGAAATTCCGTTTTGTCTTAAGAGTTGTTTTGCGATTGATTTGCTTTCCGTAAGTCCTTTCTTAGAAAGAAAGTCTATAATATTTATTAATTTTTGTCCCTCAAACTCTATGTTTGGGATATTTTCAGGAACCTCTTTGTTTTGGACAGTTTTTTCAAAATTTTCTTTTGCAACTAGTGCATTTTTTTCATTATTTAGTTGTTTTACGATCTCAAAAGCCAGTCTCTTTTTGTAAATAATAGGGTTTTCTCCACTACTTAGAGATTCATTTATTCTTTTAATTTCATCCATCGAGACGTCGGTAAGATATTCAAAAGCTCTTACCATTACGTAATCAGGAAGAGCCATAATCTTAGCGAATAAGTCCTCAGGTTTGTCGGCTAATATAATTGCATTTCCTTCCGTTTTACCAATTTTAATTCCCTGAGCGTCGGTTAGTAAAGGTATTGCCATAACGAACTTATTTTTCTTTTTCATCCTGTATATTAAATCTCTACCTGTCAACATATTAAAGGTTTGATCGTTTCCGCCGATTTCCAGATCTACATCCATAGTAACGCTATCATAAGCTTGGAATATTGGATACAAAAATTCATGTAAATAAATTTCTTTACCTTCACGAATACGGTTTTGGAACATATCTCTTTCTAATAGTTTCGCAACCGTGAATTGAGAAGCTATTTTAAGTAAATCTACGGGCTTTAATTTATTTGTCCACTCTTCGTTATGAAGGAATCTGACATTTGCCTTTTTAAGATCTAATATTTTACCGATATGAATTTTGTAGTCTTTAGCGTTCAATAAAACCTGCTCGCGGGTCAATGGTTGTCTAGTGGTTTTTTTATCCGTCGGGTCGCCAATAGTAGCAGTAAAATCTCCAATTAAAATAATAATTTCATGTCCCAAATCTTGAAATTGGCGCACTTTTTTTAAAACTACCATATGCCCAATATGCAATTCTCCTGTTGGATCAATCCCGTAATAAAGTTTTAATTTTTTTCCGCTTCTTAAAACTTTCTCAAGCTCTGCCTTCGAGGGGTAAATTTTTTCAACCCCCCTAGTTAGCAATTCATTTATTTTGTCCATATATTAATTTATTGTTGTCATTCCGAACTTGTTTCGGAATCTCATTTTCGAAACGAGATCCTGAAATAAATTCAGGATGACACGCTGAACTTGTCCATAGCTAAAGTATAGCACAACAAGAGCTAAAAGTTGTATAATATTAGTTATCTTATGATTGGCTTCGGACGACCAAGAAGTAGACTGCATAGAGCTTTTAGAAATACATCTAATTTGTTTATTTTAAGTAAAGTTGCCAAGTTTGCGTTTTTTGGGTTGATTGGCCTTTTTCTTTTAGCCTTTGTTCTGTTCTTTTGGTATAGCCATGATTTGCCAACGCCTGGAAAGCTATCTGCCAGTAATTTTTCCCAGGCAACCAAAATTTTTGATAGAAACGGAATTTTGCTTTACGATATTTATCGAGATGAAAATCGAACCTACATAACGTTGAATCAAATACCTCAATCTTTACAGGAAGCAACCATTGCGATTGAAGACAAAGATTTTTATCAAAACCAAGGGTTTTCAATACTGGGTTATCTGAGGGCATTTAGAAATGCAATTTTGTCACGAAGGATTGCAGGGGGAGGATCTACGCTTACTCAGCAGCTGGTTAAAAATACGCTTTTAACATCCGAACAAACAATTGCCCGTAAAATTAAAGAATTTATTTTGGCGATCCAGGTTGACAGAAAATATACCAAAGACCAAATTCTAGAATTATATTTCAACGCAACGCCTTATGGCGGTACGACAGTCGGAGTTGAAGCAGCCTCAGAGAGATATTTTGGGAAAAAAGCAAAAGATTTGAATCTAACCGAGTCTATAATCTTGGCAGGTTTACCCCAAAGGCCATCTTTCTATTCTCCCTACGGACAAAATCCCAAAGCATATATAGAGCGCAGTAAAGAGGTGCTCCGAAGAATGCAGGAGGATGGTTATATTACTAAAAAACAAGAATTGGAAACGATAAAAAAACTTCCAACCCAAGAATTTCTAAAAGAAACACATGCCATAAAAGCTCCTCACTTTTCTTTTTACGTTAAAGATTTGTTAATCAAGCAATTTGGAGAAAACGTTGTTGAACAAGGGGGTCTGCAGGTTACGACAACCTTAGATTATAAACTTCAAGCAAAGGCTGAGGAAATTGTCAAAGAGGAAGTTGATGATGCGAAAAGTCTTAAGGTCGGAAACGGAGCAAGCGTTGTTCTCAATCCAAAAAACGGAGAAATTCTCTCAATGGTTGGAAGCCGTGATTTTTTTGAAGAATCAGACACAAAATCTGACAATAAAAGCAAAGAAACATCGCAAGGTGGCCAATTCAACGTCATAACCCAAGCTCTTCGTCAACCAGGGTCTTCCATTAAGCCCGTTGCTTATGCAACTGCTTTGGAAAAAGGATATACGGCCTCATCATTAATAATGGATACAAAAACTGTTTTTCCGAATCCCGGCCAAGAAAAGGATTATGAACCTAAAAATTATGATGGAAAATTCCATGGTCCTTTACAATTGCGTTTTGCTCTAGGGTCTTCAATTAATATTCCGGCAGTCAAGCTTCTGGCCCTCATCGGAGTTAAAAATATGCTGAGTACAGCCTACAATATGGGCATCTCAACTTTTGCACCAACAGATGAAAATGTAAATCGTTTCGGCTTGTCTCTGACTTTAGGAGGAGGAGATGTAAAACCTTTGGAGCTGGCTAGCTCTTATACAGCATTTGCAAATGGAGGCTATCGTAGTGATCCAATTTCTATTTTGAAGGTGACGGATCCAAAAGGAAAAGTGCTTTTTGAACAAAAAGAAGTAAATAAAAAGCAGGTTTTAAGTCCTGAAGTGGCTTTCATAATTTCCCATATACTTTTAGATAACAATGCCAGACTTCTAACCTTTGGCCCAAACAGTTATTTAAATACGGGTAAAACAATTTCTGTCAAAACCGGAACAACAGATGATAAACGGGATAACTGGACAATCGGTTGGACACCAAGCATACTGGTCGCAACCTGGGTTGGAAATAACGATAACAGTGAAATGGGGGATGTTGCCTCAGGAGTTACAGGTGCAGCACCAATCTGGCGAAGAATAATTTTAGAAGCTTTAAAAGATAAACCTCAAGAAGATTTTGTAAAACCAAGTAATGTTATTGCAGTTACGATAGACTCTTTAGGAGGAGGATTGCCTATAGATGGTCAACCAACCCGCAGTGAGTATTTTATTAAAGGTACAGAACCGCAAAGACCAAGCCCAATTTACAAAGAAATAAAAGTTTCCAAGGCTGATTCAAATAAAATTGCAAGTCAAAGCGAAATAGATAAAAATGAATATGAAGTCAAAAAGTTTATTGTGTTTACCGAAAATGACCCAACTTCAGGAGATGGAAAAAACCGTTGGCAGGAAGGAATCGATGCTTGGATAAACGAATTCCATAAAGATGATCTCCTATATCATCCTCCAACCGAACAATCAACCCGAGTTATAACCGATACTCCCACACCGACACAAACACCTTCTTCTACTCCTACTTCGATTCTTACCCCAACGCCGACGACTTAAAACTATTGCTTAAATGAAGCCTGAAATTTTTCTCGGAGGGATTTTAAGATTTTTTCGCGAGTTTTAGAAACCTCCTCCAGCGTCAAATTTCTTTCTTTATGTTGATAAACGATATGGAATGTTCGAGAATTTTTATATTGATCTAAAAGCGAAATATTATAAATTAGGGAGCTTTGGCTTTTCATCTCAGCAATTATATCGGCTGTTTTAACATCTTCGCGCGTAACAATAGATAGGTCTTCAACTATTGGCGGGTATTTTGGCAAGGGAATAAATTTTTTATTAAGTTTAATTCTTTTTGTAAACTCCGAGAAATCAAACTCAAAACAAATTACATCTGAATTTAGTATCTCAATATATTTTGCGGGGTCTTCTTTAACTCCAAAATCTTCAAAAACTTTTTCAAGAAGTCCCTTTATCTCAAGGAAAGATTTGGAATTAGAAATTCCCGAAAGAAAATAGGTTTCCGTAGCTGTATCCAGATTCTTTCCAAAATAAACTTTTCCCAGTTCAAAAAGATTAATTTTTTTAAAGTTAGATTTATTTTGCGATAGCGCCTTCAGCAGGTTAATTTTTAACGTCGGTCTTAAGTATTCAAAATCACGGCTGACGGGGTTATCCACTCGGAGAAGGTTCTGCGAATTTATTCCTTCAATTAGATCTTTTTCAGCGATCAAACTATATGTATAGATTTCAGAAAACCCACAGGCTTTCAGGATATTTTTTACTTTTTCATCCAGTCTATAATCTTTGAAATAAGGGATTTGATTGGTAGGAATTTCTCCAATTGGAATTGTTTTTGAGAAGTTATTGTATCCGTAGATTCGGGCTACTTCTTCAATTAGATCTTCTTCAATTTTTAAATCGTTTCTATAGGTTGGAATAGTTACCTCAACAACATCTCTTGTCAAAATTGGCGAAAGATTCAGCGCTGATAAAATTTCCATCAATCTTTTTACTGGAATTTCAATTCCCAAAATTTGATTAAGTCTTTCTTTTCTTAATTTTAATTTCCAGGGTTTGAATTCCTGACTTTTAATATCATAGAGATTGCTTGCTACTTCTCCCCCCGCGATTTCTAGAATAAGATCAACACATCTTTTCAGAGCGTCAATTGTGCCGTCCGCATTCACCCCCCTTTCAAAAATACTTGACGCTTCACTTCTTAGTCCTAAAGAAACAGAAGTTCTTCTTATTAAATTAGGTACCTCAACAGGTACTCTAATAAAAATATTTCTTGTATTATTGTAAGTGCCTGAATTTTTTCCTCCTTTTATTCCGCAAAGATCAATTATTTTTTCTCGGTCAGAAATAACAACTGCACCTTTAGGAAGGCGGTATACAATTTCGTCAACGCTCTCAAATCTCTCTCCGCCTTTTGCTTGAGAAACAATCATAATGTTGCCTTCGATTTTGTCATAATCAAATGCATGAATAGGGTTTCCAAGCTCCAGCATTACGAAGTTAGTAATATCAACAATATTATTTACTGAGCGTTGTCCCATTTTTGAAAGTTTATCTTTTAGCCATTTTGGAGATTCTCCGATTTTAATTCCGCTAACAATAACTCCGGTAAATCTGGGATTTATTTCTGGATCGGTTTTGATAATAAGCGGAAGTAACTTTCCACCTGGAAGGTGGGAACTTGGTTTCAGGGTTGTTTTGGGTTCAGGATAGCGAATTGACTTATTTTCCATTGCTGCTATTTCTCTAGCAACACCAATTATTGATAATAAATCCGGACGGTTAGGAGTGATTTCCAACTCAAAAATAGTGTCGTCGGAAGTTTTGGTGATTTTTTCGCAACCAAGACCCACTTCTGTTAATTTCTCTCTCAACTCTTTCGAGGTTAGCGTTATTTCAACATATTCTTTGAGCCAAGATAAAGGCGCAATCATAATTTAAAATTGTTCCAGAATTCGCATGTCTGGGTTTGTTAACAAACGTAGGTCGTCCATCTGGTAGCGCAGGGTTACAAGTCGGGAAAGACCAATTGCGAATGCAAAACCTGAGACTTTTTGGCTATTGTACCCCACAGCTTTTAAAACATTTGGGTGGATCATCCCTGCAGGCATTATCTCGCTCCACCCCGAATATTTACAAAAACTACAACCGCGTCCGCCACAGACAGTGCAAGAAATATAAGTATCAACTCCTGGCTCAACGAAAGGAAAATTAGTAGTTGCAAATTTCAATTTGACATCCTTGCCCATTAGCTTTCTTAAAACATAATCAATTGTTCCGAATAAATCAGTTAACCTGACATTTGTGTCAACCAGAAATCCTTCAACCTGCCAGAACTCAAATCCATGCGAAGCATCAACCTGTTCGTATCTGAAGTTTTTTCCGGGAACAATCACTCTAAGCGGGGGTTTTACTTTCTCCATAATTCTTCCTTGCATTGCTGAAGTTTGTGTTCTTAGAATTATGTCGCCTGGGGTTACCTTGCTATTTCTGGTATCCAAATACAGTGTTTGTTGCGTGTCACGAGCAGGATGATCTTTTGGAATATTTAAAGCCTCAAAATTATAATGGTCAGTTTCTATTTCCGGTCCGTCCGCTGCCTGAAATCCAAGGCTCTTAAAAACCTCAACAACTTCATATAAAACCTGAGTCATCGGATGTAAATGTCCAAGATTAGGTTTAATTCCAGGAGCGGTTGTGTCGATCCTTTTCTTAATCTCGTGGGATTTTTGAGATTTAAGATTTGACATTTGATTTTCCAGTGTTTCTTCAATTACCCTTTTGACATCATTAGCTAAAATCCCAATTTCCGGACGTTTTTCTTTGGGTAATTTAGTTATCTCTTTTAAAGTCAGCGTTAATCTTCCAGATCTTCCCAAAAACTGAAGTTTTATTTCCTCCAATTCTTTTTGATCAACGGCCTCAATGATCATCGAAACTGCCGAATTCTTAATCTGCATCAGCTCTTCTTCCATAAGTAAAGAATAACATAATTATTTACTTTTGAGTAGCTTTAGGTAATGCTCTACGTAAAATTTCCATTGCTTTTGGCTCATGAGCTAACAAATCACAAATTATTCTTAAGGCTTGCGTATGTTCAATGCTGCCAGTAGATTTTTTTGCTTCATCTACAACATTTAAGCCTGTTACCATTCTAATATCGATTGGTCGTTGGTCCCCTCTTTCAATTGACATATTTTCACCTCCTTCCTCGCCTCGCCTAAGTCTCGCCAAAGGCGGACGAAGGCGGTGCGGGTCAACCACAAAAAAACCTCCCGTTTGGGAGGTTCATTCGTCTTAAATTCTTTCTACTTTAGTCTTTTAAGACAAAAGAAAACCTCCCTTTTAGGGAAGTAAACCAAAAGTAAAAAGAATTTTTATTTCCAATTATCATATTAGTATAATATCAAACGCTTTTTACGCTGTCAAGCAAGTCTGACTTGCTCGACAATGAATTTGAAAGTTGCAGGATCATTAACGGCAATTTCTGCCAATATTTTTCTATCCAATTCTATGCTTGATTTCTTTAATTTATTCATAAAAATATTGTAAGGCAATCCATTTTGTCTTGCCATTTCTCCTATTCTTATATTCCACAGCGCTCTGAAATTTCTTTTTTTAAGTTTTCGACCATGAAAAGCATAAGCTCCGGAGTGAAGAATTGCTTCATGTGCCTTTCTTTGCGCTCTTCCTCTTGTTCCGCGATAGCCTTTTGCAAGCTCCAAAATTTTCTTATGTTTTCTTCGGGAAACCATTCCCCTTTTAACGTGTGCCATATTAATTAGCGCCTAACATTTGTTTAATTTTTCGAGCGAATTTGCCTTTCAAAATACCCGGTTCTTTTTGTCTTCGAAGTCTTGAGCCCGATTTATTTATTTTCAAATGGGATTTATACTGATGCGAAAACATCACTTTGCCGTTTTTAGTAACTTTAAATCTTTTCCCGACTGAGTTTTTTATTTTCTTTTTCATAATTAAAATCCTTTGCTTCTGTTTTCTGCTTTGTGCTCTTGTCCGGCGATAAAATCGCAATTAATTGTTTTCCTTCGAAATGTGGCTCCCTTTCCAGCTTGGATAGGTTAGATAATGCATCGATAACTTTTTGTATTATTGTACTTCCAAACTCCGGGTGCGCAATTTGTCGCCCTATGAATTTTACAATTAGTCTTACCTTATCGTTATTTTCCAAAAAACCGTTTCCTCGTTTGATCATAACTTGAAGGTCATGATCATTCATAAACGGTCCTAGTCTTATTTCTTTTGTTTCAGAAACCTTGCTTCTTTTTTTCTCTTCGTTTTTCTTTTTTGCTTCCTGATACAAAAATTTCTTGAAATCAATTATTTTAGCAACAGGCGGATTTGCCATTGGCGCTATTTCTACGAGATCTGCCTGTAATTCTTTTGCTCTCTTTAAAGCTTCAAACCGAGAGAGAACTCCAATTTGTTTTCCATCAGCATCCAAAACGCGAAGGCTGCTGGCAAAAATGCGCTCATTTATTCGGTAAAAGCGCCGATTGTCCTGTCTTTTTTTATTAAATCTTCTTATCAATTTCTTCTCTTAACTTGTGTATTAATTTAGAAATTTCAAGTTTCCCTAAATCCTCTCCAGCACGCGTCCGGATGGAGATATTTGTTTCTTTAATTTCTCTGTCTCCTATTATACCCAAATATGGGATCTTTTGCAAAGAGCTATCTCTAATTTTTGCCTGCAGAGTTTGCGGTCTATTGTCCAGTTCTACCCGAATCCCATTTTCTTTTAATTCCTCAACTAATTTTTTAGCATGAGGCTCTTGTTTATCGGTTATTGGCATAATCATAATTTGAACCGGCGCCAACCACAGCGGAAACGCTCCTTGGTATTGTTCGGTTAAAATTGCAATAAATCTTTCAAAAGAACCAAAGATTGCGCGATGAATCATCACGGGTTTTTCCAACTCTCCCTTTTCATTTACATACTGTAAGTCAAATGCTTGCGGCATATGAAAATCCAATTGTACGGTTGCCAATTGCCAATCCCTTCCTAAGGCATCTTTTATATGCATGTCAATTTTCGGTCCGTAAAATGCACCGTCTCCTTTTTTGTCTCCTGCTTTGATGTTTTTTTTCTTAAGAACTTCTTCCAAATCCTTCTCAGCTTTATCCCACATCGCATCTGTTCCTGCTCGCTGCTCAGGTCTCGTGGCAAATCTAAATTCATATTCAAATCCGAAGTTTTTGTAAAATGCAATCATCATATCTAAAATATTTGAGACTTCTTGAAAAATTTGATCCTCGCGGCAATAAATATGCGCATCATCCATAGTTAATTGTCTAACACGCAACAATCCATTTACTTCGCCTGATTTTTCTCTTCTGTGCAATCTTCCTAATTCTGAAAATCTAAGAGGTAATTCTTTATAACTTCTGGTTTTAAATCTGTAAAGTATGGTTGATTCGGGACAGTTCATGGGTTTTAGGGTATAGCTTATTGGATTTAGGTCATTAACCTCATCGGAAAGCATTAAGTTGTACATATTGTGTTCGCCAAATTTAACCCAATGACCCGATCGTTTAAATAATTCCGATTTAACCATGATAGGAGTTGAGGTCTCGAGGTACCCTGCTTTTTCAGTTAAATCTCGAATGTACTTTTCCAACTCTTTAAAAATTACCATTCCCTTTGGAAGCCAAAAAGGAGCGCCTGGAGCAATATCATGGGTAAAAAATAATTCCAATTCCTGCCCAATTTGTTTATGATCTTTGTTTTTTATTTGATTCACCCTTTTATTTTATCAAGTGCGGGTTATTTTGTAAAACAATATAAATTGGTGGATCCAAGAGGACTCGAACCTCTGGCCTTCACAATGTCAATGTGACGCTCTAGCCAACTGAGCTATGGATCCGCAAAATGATTATACCATAGCGGTTTATGGGATATTTTCCCATGTCTTTTCCCGATCGATCCGTTGGATATTTACTGCTTGTTTAACTTAACTGCTGGGGTAGAATCTGGTTTTATTACTTTTGGTCTTTTACCGCTTTTAGCTTCTGCATCAAAAGTCATTGGTATGCTGTTTGGTACTGGATCCCCGAGAGCAACAAACCCTAACGCATGATCTGCTCCATGGATTCCTTCTTTTGTCATAGAACACCTCCTTTCTGTAAATTATCATAGAAAACTTTTTATTTGCATTGTAAATTAAGAATTAAAGAGTATTTCTCGCATCCCATGCAGGTCTCCATCCTCTTTCAGCCCGGGAACCTGACTCATTAATTGCGCGTTGACCAATCACAGATCTAGGATCTCCACCCAATTTGCAGAGACTTCTCATAAATGCTTTGCTTGGGGCTTTGCAAAAGTCTATATGAATTTCTCTTGAAATAACTTGTTCTGTTTTGTTTTTCATATTTTTAACAATAAGCAATAAAAAAACCTCCCGTTTGGGAGGTTTGCTTTTGAGTTTAGTAATTAACTAAACAGAAAAACCTCCCCCTTGAGAGGTAATGAGCTTAATAAGTCTAAATAAATTCAATTTCATTACATGAAATCATAACAGGAGTTTTATCTTGTGTCAAGAAGCATTATCCCACTTGGGTTGCAACGACACGCTCATTGGAGAGACTGAAAGTGGTGCCGTGTTTTTTGGCCATAGCCCCATACTCTCGGGATTTTCTCTTGCTTTGCATTGCTGCAAGCCAACTACTTGAATCTTCGACCTTCATTCGTGCATTTCTAACCATAATCAAAAGCCATTGGAAGAACGACTTATGATACTTTCCGGGTTTAATATTATGTTGTTCTACAGCTACCTCTTTGAATTGTAGCTGTAATGTTTTGGAGCTATCTGTAAGTTTTTTGATTTCTGCCATTATTTCTTTAAGTTGCGTCTCAATTTCCCGACCTTGGCGAGCTATGGAGCGTTCCGCAGTTTGGACTATTTCTCTTGAATAATTAATAGCAGGTTCTACGTATGCTTTTTCTGCATTTTCCAACGAACGTGTGGCCTTTTTTTGTTGAAGTTCCTTGAGGTTTAATTCTTGTCCCTCCTGCAGGTCGCCTGCAGATTTGAGAGATTTTTCCGATTTTATTCCTAGGGTTTGCTCCCAAAAATCATCGGCAAAATCTTTAGCCGTTGAAATAGCTGAATCAATAATACTATCGTCCCTTTTAGCTTCGATGGGATTTTCTCCTATAAATTGCTTCCTTCGATTCTTTGTTTTTTTCATAGTGCCGCGCCTAAAGCTAGGTGCGAACTCACCTTATCACAAATTTTTCAGAAAATCAAGGGTTTTTTGCTGCCTTAAGATACCTGCAAGGAGATAACGATTGTCCTCTAGGCTTTTTCTTTCTTCATCGTTTTTAGCTTTTTGTATTGCCTCCTGGATTTCCTTTTCCTCAACCGTAATTCTTTCTTCTTCTGCGATTTTTTGCAGTGTAAACTCAAGTTTTAGATCATTTTCCGCTTTTTGTCTGTATTCTACCCTTAGATTTTGTGGATTTTTTCCGGTTGAAGACAGATATTGGTCAAGTGTTAAGCCTAATTTTTTGATTTCATCTAATGTTTGAGACAGAAGTCTGTCTGTTTCGTTTTCGACAAGAATTTCCGGAATCTGGACAGTTATACTTTCAAGTAAAGCTTTGACGATTTCTTCTAATTTGGCGGGTGTGGATTCACGGTCTGGAATAATAATTTTACTTTTGGCTGTTATTTTTTGGATATTTTCTTTGTAGTTGCCTAACTTAATTATAGGAAACTCGCAGGTGAGAGCTGTAAATTGCCACCCTTGGACTTGCCCTGAGCCTGTCGAAGGGTCTTCGATCTTGTCGACATGAATTTTGGGATTTATAATCGGTTTTACCCCATGGGTCCTTATCGCTTCCGTATAGGCTATGGGAAGAAGCTTTTTTAAGACTTCTTCTCGTATTTTCTCGCGATCTGTTTTTTCCTCAACCAATTTTTTAGGCGCTTTTCCTTTCCGAAATCCTGGAATCTCCGAGTTTTTTACAGTCTCATCCATTACCTCTTCCCAGTTTTTTTTAACTTCCGCAAAAGGAATTGTAATAGTAAGCGTGATTGTTCCATTTGGATCTTTTTTAAGTGCTGATATCATAAGTGCGGACGAGAGGACTCGAACCCCCAAGATCTTGCGATCAATAGGTCCTAAACCTATCGCGTCTACCATTCCGCCACGTCCGCTCAAACCATGAATTCTAAGCTTTTGTGTCGGAAATTATTATACACAATTTATAGAGAAATAGATAGACTTTGTGCTAATTTTTGATCCTTGAAAATATCAATAGATTTCATAAAATAAGTAACTCTTGATGCCCATGTCGGAGAGGCGGCATAAAATCTTCCGATCTCGTAAACATTTTGTGCTCCCCATTTATTAATATAATTTATCCTTAAACCTTGCGAAACAGTTTCTATGCCTTCTTTCCAAGAAGAAAAACGAATCATATTGTCGCCATAAATTCCCCATCCCCATCCGTTAAAAGATTCGTAGGGAATTTCTCTTCCAAAAGTTGATTCAACTCCCGAAATAGCCACAACCAGCTTCCAATCCAAGTTGTATCTATCCGCGGTTTCAATAAATGTAGGCGCAAAATGAACCAATGGAGAGTTATATTGTTTTAAAAATTCTTTTAAGATCTTCACGCGACTATCTGGTGTTTTCTCCCGTACGGATTTAAGAAGCGCAGCAGAAGATCCGGCAAAATTTTCCGAAGCCGAAGCGTTTGCGCAAAAGGTAGTAGAAATAATTATTAATGCAACTATAGCAATAATGCGTTTCATAATGATTGATTACCCGCCTAATCTTCCCGTTTGAACAAGTCTGACTTGTCTCACGGAGCGATTGGTCGGCGGGCTATTGTCTTTTCAAGACAATAAAAAAATCCTAACGTATGCATTTGGAAAGGCATACCTTAGGATGTAAAAACTACTATAGCACACAACTATAGGTTTGTCAAGCCCGCCCGCCAGCGACTTTACTCAATCAATTAGTTTACTAAACCAACAGGTGTCGCAGGCGAAGTCGGGCGGATCCTATGCTATAGGTTACTGAAGCATACTCATGAAGTAATTAACGCTATTTGCCCAGCTTCCGTTATTAGAGGGGGTATATTTTCCCATAATTTCCTCTGGCGTCTCTAGTCCGAGAGTTTTGTAATTTTTAACTAAAGTTTTAGTGACCGTGTCTATTGCCTCCGCATAGCTCTCAAATCTGGTAATTTTCTTGCCGTATATTCCAAAACCCCAGCAATTGTAAGAATTTTTGATAATCTTACGACAAAGATTTGATTCCTGCATTGCAATAGCAGGTAGTAATCTAAAATCGAGAGAATATTTATCTGCGGCTTCGATTACATTGGAAGCAAAAGGTTCAAGGGGAGATTTATATTTTTGAAAAAATTGCCTCACTATTTCAATCCTCGCATCTTTAAAAATAATCTCGTCGCCTAATACATTTTCAGCCGAAGGTAAAGCGGCGAAGGCAATTTTATGATTGGTATTTTGCGCAAACAAACCGTTGTGGAGCCTGTAATTATAAGAAAGGAATAGCGCGTAAAGAATGCTAACAAAGATCAAAACAGGTGTAAAAGTAAAGAAAAACGTTAAGAGAAGTAGCTTTTTCATGGGCCTACCTCATAGTTACATATTTTAGGATTCTTGTCAAGCTGAGCTTGTCAAGTTTTTTAGCTTCTGCTAGAATCAGAATACTGGGTGCCCCGATGCTGGAATTGGCAGACAGGCTAGCTTCAGGAGCTAGTGTCCGTAAGGACGTGGGAGTCCGAATCTCCCTTGGGGCACAGATATGGTAAAATAGTTGGGCGCCGAGGTGGTGAAACTGGTATACACGCAAGCTTGAGGTGCTTGTGCCCTTTAATAAGGCGTGCAGGTTCAAGTCCTGTCCTCGGCACTAAAATTTTGGGCATTTAGCTCAGCGGTAGACCTGCCCGACTTTGAATGGACCCGTGGCTCAGTTGGTAGAGCGTCTCATTTACACTGAGAAGGTCAAAGGTTCGAATCCTTTCGGGTCCACAGTAATATAATAGCCTGACACCCTCCAGGTGTCAGCACCTCATAGCTTTTTCTTAACCCAATCATTCATAGGTTTGACTAGAAGAAAATAGATAATATTTGCCAAAATACCGACTCCCAAAGAAAGGATTACTAATTCAATAGAGAAGATTACATAAAAAACATCGTTTATAACTCTTATGGGATTAGTAAATATGTGCCACGAGTTAGTTCTTTCTACTCCACCGAGTACAACTCCAAAACCGACTAGGAAATTTAAGGCTACAATTGCAACGAAAGTTAAAGTTTTTATTCTTTTTTTATTTTTTCTCTCAAGCGTTTTTTGAAAAAAATAAACGGCTAACATAAAAGTAATAATTCCGAAGATTGAGAAAAGCGTATATTGAAGTATTAGAATCATCCTGAATAAATTATTTACTCTGGGCCAATCTTCAAATAAATGAGATACGTCTGTTAGTATATAGAGTGTATTGGGAAGAAAAATAAGCCAGATGAAGCCAGTCCAAGTCTTGGCAAAAACTGAATCTGCTTTATTCATCAGCCACCCGAATAGAACTGCAACTAAGGCCAAAAAAGAATTAAACCAAATAAAATTAAAGTTATATAAAAAAACATCCATGTTTTTATATTTTATGATAGACTCGTTAAATGTCAAAATAGCATTTTCTAACAGAAGCTAATTTGGTAAAGGTGAATAAAAATAAGTTTTTACTAATTAGATTTTGCCAGTTTTAATAACAATTTGCGGAGCTAAAATTCCAGGAGCATTAGAAATCTCATATATTATAATTCCCGGTCTGCCTTCTTTTTTTCTTGATTTTTCCCCATTGTTATAGTGTGATTTTTTATGTTCTCCTGCGTCGGGAGATGGATTATTTCCGCGAAGTGGTCGAATTCCTCTTTCTAGCATATTTATTATAAAAATCATTATATTTATTTTAATACGAGATTGTCAAGATGCGCTTTTATCATTGAAAAAGAAAGATAATTTGATTATAATTTGAGTTACTGTCTGCCGAGGTAGCCAAGGCGGTCAAGGCACCTGTCTGAAGAACAGGCTATCTCAGTTCGATTCTGAGCCTCGGCACCGATATTCGTTTACTTTGACTTACTCCGTTTCGTCAAAGAGCACTTCATCGGTGCAAGCACTTGCGTTTATGATTTATGATTATTGTTACAGGTAGTTTGGCCTACGACTATATAATGGATTTTCCCGGTAGCTTTGGCGATCACATTTTGCCGGAACAAATTCATAAAATTAACCTTTCCTTTATCGTTAATAAATTTGCCAAAAGGCGAGGTGGAACTGCAGGGAATGTTTCTTACTCCCTAGGGCTTCTGAAAACCCAGCATATACTTTTTTCCATCGCAGGGAAAGATTTCAAAGACTATAAAAAGGAATTTAAAAAATTTAAAATTTTAACAGATTTTGTAAAAATAGAGAAAAATAAATATACATCTACGGGATTTGCTATGACTGATAAAAACGATAATCAGATCTGGGGGTATTTTTATGGCGCAACGGACAATATTTACCGATTAAAGCTAAAAACAATTGCTACTGAAAAAGATTTTGTACTGATTGGTCCGTGTGGAGCAAGGGGATCAATGTCTTTTGTAAAGCAATGTGCAAAATTAGGCGTTTCTTATATGTTCGATCCCGGCTTTATATTGACTGAAATATCAAATAAAGATCTTTTATTTGGGGTGAAAAATGCGGCTTTTGTCGTTGGAAATGATTATGAAATAGATTTGATTAAAGAAAGAGTCGGACAGAAAGAATTTATAAACAAAATTATCATTACCACTCTTGGAAAAAGTGGAGCGATAATAAACGAAAAAGGCAAAGTCCATAAAATTTTACCAGTAAAGCCAAAAACAGTTATCGATCCAACCGGAGCCGGCGATGCCTGGAGGTCGGGATTTCTTGCAGGTTGGCAGAAGAATTTTAGTCTAAAAACTTGCGGACAAATGGGAGCGGTTGCGGCGTCTTTCGCAATCGAGCATTATGGCACCCAAGAACACACATACACGATTAAAGATTTTATAAATAGATATAGACAAACATATAAAACTTTGCTAGAGTTGTAAAATGTTGAAAAGCGACTTTGACGTAAAAGATCTCCGACTTGCCCCTTTGGGAAAATTAAAAATAGAATGGGCGGCTCAACAAATGCCGGTTTTGAATATTATTAAAAAAAGATTTTTAAAAGAAAAACCTTTAAAAGGACTTATTATTGGAGCCTGCCTTCATATCACATCGGAAACTGCAAATCTCTTATTGACACTTAAGGAGGGTGGAGCAAAAGTAATCGCCTGCGCATCCAATCCTTTGTCCACCCAAGATGGTGTTGCCGCATCGCTAGTAAAAGACTACAATATTTCAGTTTTTGCAATAAAGGGTGAGGATAATAATTCCTATTACCGACATTTGACTGCAGTTTTGGACTTTACTCCCCAAATCACAATGGATGATGGTGCTGACTTAATTCATTTCCTACATACTAAAAGACAAAACCAAATAAAAGATATTTTAGGATCTTCGGAGGAAACGACAACCGGAGTTATCCGGCTTAAAGCCATGGAGAAAGAAAAAGCGTTGAAAGTTCCCGTAATTGCAGTTAATGATTCGGATACAAAACACCTTTTTGATAATCGCTATGGCACAGGCCAATCAACAATAGATGGAATTATAAGGGCAACCAATATACTTTTGGCCGGAAAAACGGTTGTGGTTGCTGGGTATGGATGGTGTAGTAGGGGCATAGCGCTCCGAGCTAAAGGTATGGGCGCAAATGTGATAGTAACGGAAGTAAATCCGGTTAGGGCTTTGGAAGCGGCAATGGATGGTTATCAAGTTATGTCAATGAACAAAGCGGCAAAAGTTGGAGATGTTTTTGTTTCTGCAACCGGAGACAAACACGTAATTTCTCTTAAGGCTATAAAAGCCTTGAAAGACGGAGCGATTATTGCCAATTCCGGACATTTTGATGTTGAGATTGATATGGTGGGACTCAATAAAATTACCAAAACAAAAAGAACATTAAGGCCTTTTTTGGATGAACATGTTTTAAAAAGCGGAAAAAAAGTATATGTTTTGGGTGAAGGAAGACTGGTTAATTTAGCTGCTGCCGAAGGGCATCCGGCAGAAGTTATGGATATGTCTTTTGCCAACCAAGCTTTAGCTGCCGAATATTTTGTAAAAAATAAAGGGAAACTTTCTGCCAAAGTTTATGTTTTACCCAACGAAATAGATCGCCAAATCGCTTCTCTTAAATTAAAAGCAATGGGTATTTCTATAGACAAACTGACTAGAGAGCAGCGTAAATATTTGTCCTCCTGGACAGAGGGAACCTGAGCGGGAGACGGGAATCGAACCCGCTGCCTTCTCCTTGGCAAGGAGACATTCTACCGATGAACTACTCCCGCGATACTTTTGCAGTATATCAAAAACCGTTTTTCTCCTCAAGCTTTTTATACTGTTTATAAAACCATAGACTTACTTACGCCATAGCTTAATTTAGTCGATAGTTTCTTTGATATTTACGAAGTGAATTTAGTTTTCCTTAACTGTTAATTAAAATATTTCCATGTGGAATATTTTTGCGTAAGCATGTCTGAAGTGACCCCAATTTTTGGAAGATTACCTAATTTTTCAAAACCACTATCCAACAGTTGTGCTGCCCAGAGGTCTCTTTCTAATACTCCTGGGGCACCCAACAAAATTACTAAAACTATTTTATTTTCTCTTCGAGAAGCAATGGAAATAGTATGGAGCGCGTTCCCGGTATTACCGATCTTAAGTCCAAAAACATTGGGGTAGACGTCTAAAAGTCCATTCCAGTTGTATAAATCAAACTGTTTATGGTTGTTGTCTTTCGGGAGAAATTCATAATCTTTCTTGACGATTTCAGCAAGTAGAGAATAATTGGTTAATGCATAATGGGAAAGAATTGCAAAATCTTTCGCACTGCTATAGTTTTTTTTGTTATCAAAACCTTGTGGATTGGTAAAGGATGTATCTTTAAGACCAAGTATTTTTGCCTTTTCATTCATTGCTTTTATGAATACCTTATCATTATATTTCCCATCTATCCCCTCTTTAATCACCTCTGTTGCATCGTTTGCAGAGGTCAGTAAGGCGGCGTTAAGGAGTTCTTTAAGAGTCATTTTTTCCTTGGGAACAACTCCGATTTTGGTTGGTGGCATCGAAGATGCATTTTTTGAAACGGTAAATACTTCACTCTCGACTGCTAGATCAAGCGCCACAACAGCAGTCATAATTTTCGTTAGTGATGCTATGGGAAATCTTTTTGCAGATTCTTTTTCTGCCAGAATTTCTCCAGAGTCAAAATCTGTAACGATATAAGCATTGACGGGAATGTCAAATTTATTTGCGTAAGCGTAGGGGATAAAATTTTCTTTTAACGGTTTTAATGCATAAAAATTTTGTTTTTTTGCTAGTTTTGGCAGAACTGACTTGAAAATATTATTGTTTTCAGTCTCAATATTAGCACCGATTGGATTTAGTAGGCTATGTACGCCATTACTTATCTTGAGAAGAAATACCGCAATCATGCCGATAATTACTCCTACAAAAAATATTTGCCAATTTAGTTTTTCAATTTTTTCAAGAAAAGAATTCATTTAATTTATTTTTCTATTTAGAATTGTATTCTCGGCTAACTTTATTCCAAATTTATGTCTAAGTAATGTCCAGAGCTCTTGTTTACCGTCATCAAACCCCAATGCCCACATCCCAACCCCTCCAAGTTTTTTGGCTTTTGCAAAGTCATACTTAATTTCAAGTGACTTTGCATCATCAAGAAAAATCATTCTCCATAAACCAGATGCGTCTTTATATGCTTTCCATCCAACCTTTCCAAATTCATCCCATCCTTCCATTTCTGTCGGATTACTGTCAATTGCAATAGCATATGTTTGAGCAGATGCTTCCTCACGCCCAACATATTGTCTATACCGATATCCTCTCCACCAATAATATGAGTAGTATCCATAATCTCTTGCGGCTTTTACTTCAGGCTTTAGAACAGGGTAGTTGTATCCATACCATGGAAGACCTAAAATTAATTTTTCCGATGGCATAACCGCTAAAAAGTCATCAACAGCTGTCGAGATGTCGTACCAATATTTTCCTTCTTTATGTCCATTTAGAGGTGCAGTTGGGATTACGACATCAGATCCAGTTGTCGCAAAATCATAAGCCATCATAAAAATTCCATCGGAGACTGAATGAAGTTTTGAAATATCATAAATTTTTGGTTCTTTAACAGAAGAGGCATATACAGAGACAGTCACTTTTGAGGAGGGAATTTCTTTGTGCATTTGTTGTGTCAAATTAGAAATAAAAAAAGCGAATTTATCTCTGTACTCTAGCCCTGGATCGCCCATGTATTCAAAATCAATATTAATTCCGTCAATTCCTCTTGACTTAACTACATTAACTGCCTCTTCAATTGTATTTTTTTGACCATCAGGGTTGTCAAGCAAGGCAATAATGCTGTCATTGTCCATTTGGGTAAGGGTTAAGACTATACGGGTTCCGTTGGCATGCGCTGATTTAAAAATTTTCGTTGCTTTATCGCTTTGGAATGTTTCATAACCTATTCCATCTGTCTCCAGGTATCCATTGCCGTTGACCTCAACTCCGAAATAGGCAAGAGTTGTCAATACATCAAAATCCACGTTATCCAATTTATCAAATGTCCAATAGGGAGCAAAGCCAAAGACTTCACGATTACTTTTTTCAACCTGAATCGGGCTTAGGATTCGGGAAGAGAAAGAACTGATTAAATGAAGACTCAGTTTAAAAGCAAAAAGGGAAAAAAGCAGAAGACTGATAAAGAAAAATAGATTAAGATTATTTTTTAATCGTTCAAATGTGAAATAACCTTCTTTGCTTATTGCTTGTTTTTCGTAATATCTTGGCAGATAAATCATAATGGCAGACCTAAAGTTTGGATTTGGCAATTAAATAAATTCTAGGTGGATTTTTATGAATTAATAAAGAAGTTTTAAGAGTAGCCAGTATACCACTAAAGGATTAAATTGTCAAGCACCAACTTGTAAGAGATCTTACAAAAAATATATGATCTAAATCACAATATTTCTGGGGATTCTTTTTTTAAAAAATTATATTTTTTCGTTTTGACTTCTGGGCAACGTATAATCCCAACAGAGCAAGCAAAACCAGTCTTAGCATTTGGGTATAGTCTTTTGGGATTATTTTAAGATCGTCAGATGGGGTTTTTATTCCAAGAACTGCTTCTTTTTTTACAATAGGCGGTTGGTTGATAGCGAAAGTCGCGTTGGGAGCGAAAATACGAAATGTACTATCTGCTGTTTCGGATATTTCACGATTATCTTTTCCAACACTTCCGTTAATCATTGCTTGAACTACATAATTTCCTCCTGCTGCATTCTTTGACAAGACCAATCCTGTTACAAATTTT
The DNA here is from genome assembly GCA_016204535.1 of Candidatus Levyibacteriota bacterium. Classification (GTDB taxonomy): domain Bacteria; phylum Patescibacteriota; class Microgenomatia; order Levybacterales; family UBA12049; genus GWB1-37-8. The sequence continues at coordinate 24,939 of JACQKL010000045.1, forward strand.
ATGGTTCCTCCTATTCTAATATCTCCAAGATAAAATTCTGCTCCGCCCATATCAATACCGTCTTTAATAAGAGAGAGTGTTAATTTTGAATCATACACTCTTCCGTTACCTGTATTTTTAACAGTAATAAAAAATGTAACAGTATCGCCTGGCAAAACATAATCTCCGACATTGTTTGTCTGTGTAATTTCAAGCAATCCTCCCTCATCGCGCGTTGGTTCCTCGTTATCGTTATTATTGTCAGATGTCATAGTGCCTGCTGGATTGTTTTCAGCAAGATTATCATCGGTTGCAACAAACTTATCTTCTCCCCCAATATCCCCATTTAATGTTCCGAAAATATTGATAAAGCCGAAAAATCCAACTGATTTTATGAGAGTGGTATTAACAAGATTAAAAAGCGAAATAACGCTGTAGCTTCCCCCCGTTGTTATATTAGCATTTTTTCCTTGAGCATTATTATTGCCGCTGGTTGCTTGGGAAGAGATATTGTTTACAATAACGGCCGTGTTTGAAATTGATGTGCTTAGGTTAGAGTCGGTTGGAATATTATTTGTCGGTGTTGCTCCAACTAGAGATAAATTTCCATTTCCTGACGGATCAAATATGTCCCAGCCAAGAAAACTTCCATTCCAAGTTCCATACGTGTTGAGAATTAGATCGTAAAAAGTTACTCCCGCCATTACGCTGTTAACAATGTTATTTGTATTGATAATGCTTGTAGATGTTCCGGTTGTAATATTCGCATTTTTCTCTGCTGTGGCTGAATTTTCTCCACTTATGGCAAGGGATGAAATGTTATTAGTAATATCGGCGGAATTATTAACTGTAGTTATTGACCCACAGTTACTCTGGCAGGTACTATTGTTCGTTGTTTGAGAAAGGACTGGTAAGATAATATTCCCATCCAGCTTTCCAAAAATGTTAATAGCTATTATATGAATAGTCGAATCAATCAAGACTACGTTTACCTTATTTAATAAAGAAACAACAGAATAAGCGTTGTCGGTGTTGATTACCGCATCGCCCCCAACTGCAATGTTGTTGCCGCCGGTATTAGCTATTGAGACAATAGTATTAGTTAGATAGGTAAAATTATTTAAGTTGGTAGTGGCGATATTTATGGTTGGATCAGTGTTTTTTTTGACGTTAATAATTTCACTGACAATACTATTTAGATTTGTGAGGTCTAGCGTCTTTTCCGTTGTGAAGATATTAATAGTTTGATATATGATCCTGGAGTTAAGAGAAGTAGTGTTGACCGAATTCTCTGCAACTGTTGAAGAGATAGAATTGCCTGTTGATATAGCTGAAGGGGTTGAGGTAGGAGTCGGAGATACGCCTAAAGATGCCTCAGGAGAAGCGTTTTCCATATTAAGATTATTGTTTCCGCTATTAGCAAGGGATGTTGTATTGTTCTCAATTTGGCCGCTATTAGTAATTTGTGAGGATGGGGTGGAAGTTGGAGAAGAAACGACAAGAGTTTCCGCAAGAGGCGTAGGTGTTGGTGTAGGATTACTGTCGTTTGACTGCGTTGTCTGGGGGTCCTGGGGAGGAGGAGCAATAGAGGAATCAGAAGAATCTTCTGGTGTAGGTGTTGGTGTTGTTGTATCAATAGTGTTATTGCCTGTTGAGGAGGTAGTTTGAGCATTGGTGGTAACGTCAGCGGTATTAGTAATCTCTGTTTGCGTTACTTCGGAGGATGGGGGGGAAGCGGGTTGGCTTTCGATAGATTGGTTTTCTATTTGGACGGGAGTGGTTTGGTCGGAGGGCGTTGAATCGGCGCGAACTTGGGGAACATAAAAGAAACTATTCCATAAAAAAATATTTACGATTAAAAAATATAATAGAGATTTGTGTTTTATCATAGAAAATATCTTTTACATTTAAAGCCTTAAACAATTTCATTTTTTGATAAATTCTTTGTTCCGGGAGGGGACATATCTCCCCTCCTCGGAACTTTGCACACACTTCAGCTTAATCTGAAGTAATAGTTGTATTAACAGTGGTTGCAACCATTGACGTGGCTGTTGCTTCCCCTGTCGTGATGTTTCCATCATTTACTGCTCTTCTAGCCCGAATCGTATTCCAGCCAGAATTAGCAGTTGTGTCAACATCAGTATGGACATACGCATGGTTTTTTACGGATATCCTACAACCGCAATCTAACACAGAACGGTTGACTCTCGTTCTAACGTCAGCAAAAGAATCTGCTGGCCCAGTTAGAATGTCGCCACCGTTTACTCTTCTTCCCTCTATTTTGTTCCACCCCGTATTGGCATCCGTCACCACATTTGTCCTTACTTTTGCTGAGTTATATATGGACGGCCTGTGACTAGCGAATGCTGCGGGAGCCATAAAGGAAAGTAGTGTTGCTCCTATTACTGCGGATGTTGCTAATTTTTTAATATTCACCTTTTTTCACCTCCTTTCTGAAAATTTTTATATTTTTTGAAATAAATATACTGTTTTGTTGAATACGTCATGTTTAAGGAATGAAACTTTTAGTTTGCGCATTTATTTGTATCATTTAAAAATATTTTTTGTCAGTGTGGCTTAATACCTTTTTTTAGTGATCAAAATCACTAGAATTAGTCTTAGTCAAAAGAGGATTTAACTTTAGTGAAGGGCAACCGGATTCTTCATCCAGTCAAGAAGTTGTGAGTGGGTAACTAATCTTACATCAGAGAATTGTCCATTAAGAAGCCAATCTAGGAAATCTTTCATGGCAGCTTGTCTTTCTAATTCAGTTGCATTAGGGACTCC
>JACQKL010000047.1 GCA_016204535.1 Candidatus Levyibacteriota bacterium
GAAAAAAAAGTATTGAATATAAGTAACTATATCTATTGGTTGAAACAAATATTGGATAAAGAAAAAGGGAAAGTAATTTTACTCGGTCATTCTAATGGTGGCCGAATCAGTTTAAATTTCGTCAGCAAATATCCAGAAAAAATAGATCGCTTAATCCTAATTGATAGTGCGGGAATTTACCACAACGAACTACTCCTTCGGATAAAACGCTTATTCTTTTCTGCTTTGGCGAAAATCGGTAAAAGATTAACCACATCACCAACCTTAAGAAACTTTTTATATAAACTTACCGGAGAATCAGACTATAAAAACGCCTCTAAGCGTATGGGTAAAACTATGGTTAATTTAATTAAATCCGATGCTTTACTTAACTTAAGCACGATAACCGTACCAACTCTAATTATTTGGGGAGAGAACGACAAAACATTGCCTTTGCGAGACGGAGAAAAAATGCACGAATTAATAAAAAACTCTAAGCTTAAAGTTATCAAAAATGCCCGCCATTCACCCCAGCTTACGCATCCTGTCGAAGTCGCAAATATAATTATTGAAGAAATTACTTAATATGGAGATCGTAAAACCAAAAAGATTACAAAAAGGAGATACTGTTGAAATTATTTCCCCGTCAGGAGCGATTAGACCAAGACTGCAAGAACAATTTTACAAGGGAGTTGCGACGTTTGAAAGTTTTGGTTTAAAAGTAAAATTAGGAAAACATGTTTTTGATCAATATTACTATAGTGCCGGAACAAGAGACGTGCGGATAAAAGATTTTAATGATGTTTGGAGAGATCCCGAAGTAAAAATGATTCTCATGTCCCAAGGAGGATATACTGCAAATCAGTTGTTAGATTCAATTGATTATGAAGTAATTAAAAATAATCCCAAAATTTTTGCCGGAATTTCTGATGGAACAACATTACTAAATGCTATTTTTGCAAAAACGGGTTTAGTAACTTATCATGGACCTGATTTGCTGTGGACATTTGGACGAAAAATGACTGAGCTCTTTAAACAGAATTTTATAAAAACTTTTTTTGATGGTAACGTTGGAGAGCTTTTTGAGAATAAGAACTGGAAGCATCAGGAAAGAAAAGACGTAAGGCCAATGCGCTGGCGTAGTATCCGCAACGGAAAAGCAACAGGAATCCTTATGGGTGGGCACGTTGAATGTCTAAGCAATATCATGCTTGCCGGATACGCTCCTAATTTCACAAATTCTATTTTATTCCTAGAAGGAACCGAAGACGCTGCACATCTTGACGCAAAATTTGAAGTGTTAAGGCTTAATGGAGTTTTTGAAAAAATTAATGGCTTAATCATCGGTTGGTTTGAAGAACACGAAATAAAAGAAAAAGATAGAAATAGGGAAGTGTCGGATATAATTTTGGAAACAACAAGAGACTACTCCTTCCCAATTTTGGAAATTGGCGAACTTGGACATAATGTTGAAAATTATGTTCTACCAATTGGCTGTAAGGCAACTATTGATGCGGATAAAAAATATTTTTCTATTGATGAGCCAACTGTTTTATGAGTATCTTTAATTCTTTAGGATCAAATTATAATTTAGAATACGTTTTAAAATCTTTATTTATTGATAATAATGACGCTAGTAATAAATTAAAAAATCTGCTTGAGAAAAAATATCAAGGGAAAGCCACATTAACCTATAAAGGTCGAGGAGCATTAACGTTGGCTTTAAAAATTCTTAATTTACCAAAAGAAAGTGTGGTAGCAATAAATGGTTTTACTTGTTTTGCAGTTTATAAAGCAATCGAAAAGGCCAGCTACAGCGTAGAATGCCTGGATTTGCAAAATAAAGACTTAAATTTTTCTTCCGAAACTTTAATAAATGCATTAAGGGACAATTCGAAAATAAAAGTTGTTGTTATCCAGAATACTTTGGGTTATCCTTGCGACATAGAAAAAATTGAAAAAATATGTAAGGAAAAAAAACTTATTTTGATTGAAGATCTGGCGCATTGCGTAGGAACTAAATATTCCGATGATAGGGAAGCGGGCTCGCCTCGCTCTCGCCTCGCTGCGAAGCGGGTCGCGGGCGAAGCAGGGAGTGTCGGAGATTTTGTTACCTTATCGTTTAGCCAGGATAAAATGATTGATGCCGTATCCGGCGGAGCATTAGTAATAAGAAATAAAAAATTCCAAAACTCTATTTTAGCCTCGCAAGGCGAGGCCTTAGAGCTCTTAGAGCTCAAAACACTAAACTTCCTACAACAGCTTAAAGACCGTTTCTATCCGCTTCTCACCTACAAAATTAGATTTCTTTATGACCTGAGCTTAGGCAAACCTCTTCATTTTATTTTGAAAAATCTAAATTTATTATCCAAACTCATGAACGAAAGTCTTTATACTTTATATTCTTTACCTAATTGGTATTGTTCTCTAGCGTTAACTGAATTTGCTAAATTAAATCCGCAATTGAATCATCGCAGAAAAATTGCTCAAATTTATGCCGACAACTTGGATAAAAAAATATTATCTGAAAGTCTTATGAAAAATATTTATCTTTCTTCTAATTTAAGATTTCCTGTTTTTCTAGAAAATAGAAAAAGTTTAATTAATTATCTTAAAAAAGACAACATCCATGTTGCCGATATTTGGTACGATGATGTTGCGCCGGAATGCCCAAATGCTGTTAATGTTTCTCATACAATTTTAAATTTACCAACTCATATCAATGTTTCTGAAAAAGACGCTCTACGAATCACAGAAAAAATTAATATATGGCTAAAATCACAGTAAGGAATATTACAGATAAAAAGAGTTGGGAAGATTTCGTTTTGGGTAGAAACGAAGCTAATTTCCTGCAAAGTTGGGATTGGGGAGAATTTCATAAAGCGCTTGGAAAAACGATTGGCAGAGTGGGGTTTTATAACGAGGACAAATTAGTTGGCGTAATGCTTTCGGTAGTTGAACCAGCAAAAAGGGGAAAGTATTTAACAGTTCCTGGTGGACCAATAATCAACTGGCAAGATAGGGAAGTAGTAAGTGTTTTTCGCGACGAAATAAAAAAAATTGCCAAAGAAAATAACTGTGTTTTTGTCAGAGTCAGACCTCAATTAAAATCAGACGAATTTTCAAAAAAAATTTTCAAAGATGCGGGATTTATTAAAGCTCCAATACATTTGCATGCTGAACTAACAACACAACTCAATATTGCAAAATCCGAAGAAGAACTATTAATAGGAATGAGAAAAACTACTAGATACGAAATTAAAAAAGCAATCAAAGAAGGAATCAAAATCACTACGTCAACGGATAAAAAAGAAATCAAAAATTTTTATGATTTGCAAATCGAAACTGCAAAACGGCAAAAATTTGTTCCTTTTTCTTATAAATTTTTATATGAGCAATTTAAGATATTTGCAGAAAACGGAAATGCATTTTTGTATAAAGCCGAATTTGAAAATAAACTATTGGCTCAAGCGTTTATAATTTTTTATGGAAAAGAAGCTGTATATCATTACGGAGCATCAACGGATGAAGGCAGACATCATCCCGGCGCATATTTAATTCAATGGGAGGCGATTAGAGAAGCCAAAAAAAGAAACATGGCACGTTATAATTTTTGGGGAGTGGCACCTTTAAACAAGACTGATCATCGTTTTGCCGGTTTATCTTTGTTTAAAAGAGGTTTTGGGGGAGAAGATTTTGAATACCTTAACGCCCAAGATTTAATCATTAACTATCCAAGATATACACTAAATTATACGATCGAAACAATCCGAAAATTAATAAGAAAAGTCTAAAACCACTGGAAATTTGACAAAATTTTTGCTAAAATAGGTTAATGGCTATATCAAAATCCAAAACCTCAAGTAGGGCATCTGAATATTCTGCGAAACAAATTCAAGTCCTAGAAGGCCTAGAACCGGTCCGAAAACGACCAGCAATGTACATCGGATCAACAGACATAATCGGACTCCATGAATCACTTCGGGAAATTATCGACAACGCAGTAGATGAGGCATTAGCGGAGGCGGCCCGTAATGTTTGGATAACGCTAAATAGTGACGGGAGCGCAACCGTAATTGATGACGGACGAGGAATTCCTGTTGACACGATGCCCGCGTACAAAAAATCGGCCCTTGAAATTGTCATGACCAAACTGCATGCAGGAGGAAAATTTGGAGGATCGGCCTATAAAGTTTCCGGAGGACTTCATGGGGTAGGAGCATCGGTTGTAAATGCACTTTCCGAGTGGATGAGGGTTGAGGTAAAACGTAACAATAGAATATATTTTCAGGAATACGCAAGAGGAGACGCAAAAACGCCGCTTAAAGAAATAAAGATAGATGGCAATACGGATTTCATCCCAAATCATCCAACGGGCACCAAAGTTATTTTCTTTCCGGACAAACAAATTTTCTCAACGCTAGATTTTGATTTCGACATGATTAAAAAAGCAATCAGAGAAAGAGCATATCTAGTCCCAAAATTATATTTCCATCTTTTTGATAAAAGGGTTGGAAAAGAAAGAGAGGTAAATTACTATTTTGAGGGCGGAATTACATCTTTGGTTGAAAAGTTAAATGAAAATAAGGGACCTCTGCACGAAGCAATCTTTATCAAAAAACAGGATGGAAACGTTGAGGTAGAAGCAGCCTTGCAATACAACAATGGCTACGCGGAAAATGTTGAAAGTTACGTAAACGTAATTAATACTGTAAATGGGGGAACACATTTAACCGGTTTTCGAATGGCTTTAACCAGAGCCATAAACGATTACGGTAAGAAGATTGGAAGTTTTAAAGATGAGGAAGATTACATAACCGGAGACGATACCAAAGAAGGTTTGTCCGCAGTGGTCTTTGTCAAAATGCCGCAGGACAGGATTCAGTTTGAGGGGCAAACAAAGGGAAAGCTCGGTAATTCCGAGATTCAACCCATAGTACAAACTATTATCAAAGAAGGCCTAGCAACGTTTTTTGAAGAAAATCCCGGAGAAGGTAGAAAAATTTTAGAAAAAGTCTATTTAGCAGCCAAAGCAAGGCTGGCGGCAAAAGCAGCTAAAGAAGCGATTTTAAGAAAGGGTGCCTTGGAGGGATCCAGTCTCCCCGGAAAATTAGCAGATTGTCAGGAAAAAGATCCACGCGTTTCGGAGCTATATCTGGTGGAAGGAGACTCTGCTGCGGGAACTGCCAAAGGGGGACGAGACCGCAAGTTTCAGGCAATTTTACCAATTGGCGGAAAAATTTTAAATACGGAAAGGGCGCGTCTTGACAAGATTATCGAACATGAAGAATTAAAAAATGTCATTATTGCTTTGGGAATGGGGATAGGGGAAACTGTAAAGTTTGAAAAGCTAAGATATCACCGGGTGATTATTATGACCGATGCGGATGTTGACGGAGAACACATCGAGACATTACTCTTAACCTTTTTCTACAGACACTTACCGCAAATTATTACGGAAGGGTATTTGTATATTGCCCAACCGCCTTTATACAAATTGCAACGTGGAAAAGATATCAGATATGCCTATTCCGATGAAGAAAAAGAAAATGTATCTAGGATAATGAGGAATGGAACGGAAAAGCGAAATGAGTCCAACAGACATAGCGCTACGATAAGCGTTCAGCGCTATAAAGGCTTAGGAGAAATGAATAAGGATCAGTTATGGGAAACAACCATGAATCCTGCTAACAGAGTTCTAAAACAAATAACAATTGAAGACGCAGAAGAAGTCGACAGCGTATTTACGATGCTTATGGGCGATGAAGTTCCGCCACGCAAACATTTTATCCAAAGTAACGCTACACAAGCGAATTTAGATATCTAGCTTGCAAGGTCTTTGGGAGGTGAGAATCAATATGGGTATTAAGGATTTATCAGCTGGAAAAAATGCGCCGGGAGAAGTAAATGCATACATTGAAATTCCGCAGGGAGTCTCTGTTAAATACGAGCTTGATAAAGAGTCGGGTTTAATATTTGTTGACAGGTTTTTGTATACTGCCATGCAGTATCCATTCAACTACGGATTTGTGCCTGGAACTTTAGCCGAGGATGGAGATCCTGTTGATATTTTAGTTTTGTCTAGCAAACCCGTTGTGCCAGGAATTGTTATACCGTCCCGGCCAATCGGAATACTTGAAATGGAAGATGAAGCAGGAATAGACAACAAAGTCGTTGCTGTCCCATTGCCAAAAGTTGATCCAAAATTCAAAAATTATAACGACGTCACAGATATTCCAGCAAAAATAAAAGACGAAATAAAATATTTCTTTGAGAATTACAAAAAAAGTGAGCCCGGAAAATGGGTAAAAGTAAGAAACTGGAAAGACAAAAAAGTTGCAATTGAAGAAATTAGAAACGCACTAAAATAAGATAAGGGGTGGCAAAAGAGGAAGGGTTCCCGACAGCGCGCAGTGAATTTTTCCGCAAGGAAAACTCTGAACGAGCACTGGCGGGAGGGATTACTTTTGACAGGACCCCGCTATTTAACTTATGCAAATTGGAACACTAAAACAAACAGAAATTACCAGAGAAGTAAAGAGAGCATATTTGGATTACGCTATGTCCGTTATTGTCTCCCGTGCGCTTCCGGATGTCAGAGATGGTCTTAAACCAGTCCACCGAAGAATTCTTTTTGCAATGCATGAGTTAAACCTTACCCATAGCGCCAAGTACGCCAAAAGCGCAAAAATTGTCGGAGAAGTCATGGGAAAATATCATCCGCACGGAGATATGCCTATATACGATGCGTTAGTTCGTCTGGCACAGGATTTTTCGATGCGTTATCCTTTGATTGACGGACAGGGAAATTATGGCTCTATGGATGGTGATCCGCCGGCCGCAATGCGTTATACCGAAGCTCGTCTTGCCGCAATTACCCAAGAAATGTTAACAGATTTGGATAAGGAAACCGTAGGTCAGCTTCCGAATTTTGATGCGACACTTCAGGAACCGATCTTTCTTCCCGCAAAACTTCCTAATTTACTTCTCATGGGCTCTGAGGGAATCGCGGTTGGTATGGCCACGAAAATTCCCCCGCATAATTTGGGAGAGTTGATTGATGCAATTACTTTTATGATCGGTAAAATAACCGTTAATAAAGGAATAAAAGCCACCAATGGAGAAACAAAATCATCTGTTTCCCTAACTTCCTCTGTCACGGTAGACAATCTTTTGAAATACATTAAAGGTCCTGATTTCCCAACAGCAGGCAGTATTTATGATTTTTCGGAAATTAAAAATGTTTACGCAACCGGCCGGGGCAGAATAATTATCAGGGGAAAAGCGGAAATTGAAGACATCGGTCAGGGCAAATCCGCAATTATTATTACTGAACTTCCGTATCAAGTCAACAAAGCTCTCATGGTTGCCCGTATTGCAGAACTAGCCCGAGAGAAAAAAATTGAAGGAATCTCCGATCTTCGGGATGAGTCGGACAGGCGTGGAATAAGAGTTGTTGTAGAACTTAAAAGAGACACTACTCCAAAAAAAGTATTAAATAATCTTTTCAAACGTACGAGTCTACAGACAAGCTTTCCGGCAAATATTGTTGCCCTAGTCAATGGCACTCCGCAAACACTGAATCTCAAAACGATTCTTGAAGAGTATCTTAAACATCGCTACGCAGTTGTTGTCAGACGTTCGGAATTTGAGCTAAGAGAAGCAAAAGCCCGCCTTCATATTCTAGATGGTCTAAAAAACGCTGTTGATCATATCGACGCCGTAATTAAAACCATCAGGGAATCTAAAACACAGGAAGATGCCAAGAAAAACTTAATAGAAAGGTTTAAGTTGTCAGAAATTCAAGCGGTTGCAATTCTGGATATGCAGCTTCGCCGTCTTGCGGCTTTGGAGCGGCAGAAGATTGAAGACGAACTAATTATGACAAAAGAAACTATTGAATATCTAGAAGACCTCTTATCACATCCGGAGAAAATATTAAATGTTATCAAAGAGGAATTAAAAGTTCTCAAAGAAAAATACCAAGATCCAAGGCGTACAAAGGTTTACAAAAGCAAAGTGGGAGAATTTTCGGAAGAAGATTTAATTCCAAATGAACCCACAGTTATTACGATTACCGACACGGGATATATCAAACGTCAAAGTCTCAACAGTTTTAGGGTTCAGCACCGCGGAGGAAAAGGAGTGAAAGGCATGACAACAAAAGAAGAAGACGGAATACTAAATATTCGTTATGCGCAAACTCACGATAACATTTTATTTTTTACAAACAAAGGGAAGACATATCAGCTTAGAGCCTTTGAAATAGCAGAAAGTAGCCGCACCAGCAAAGGAAGCGCAATTGTCAATCTTATTAATATCGAGCAGGGGGAAGTCGTGGAATCATTTATTAACTACAGAGCAAACGGCAAAAAAGACGAGGATAATTCTCCAAAATATGTTTTCCTAACGACCAGGAGAGGAACCGTTAAAAAAAGCGCTTTATCCGAATTTGAAAATATTAGAAGAAGCGGAATAATTGCCATCAAATTAGAAAAAGGTGATGAGCTGGCATGGAGTAAATTAACAACAGGCAGCGACGAAATTACGCTAACTACCAGAGATGGAAAAGCCATTAGATTTTCAGAGAAAGCGGTCCGGCCGATGGGACGAAGCACAACCGGAGTACGGGGGATTAAATTAAAGGAAGGCGATATAGTGATTGGAATGGATGTAATCAAAAAAGACGACAATAAAGCAGACGTATTGGTAATCATGGAGAATGGTTTGGGTAAAAAATCTAAAGTTTCGGAATTCAGAAAACAAAGTCGAGGAGGAATGGGTGTAAAAGTTGCCAAAGTAACACCCAAGACCGGTAAAGTAGCTTCTGCTCAAGTTGTCCCTCCAAATTGTCAGCATATAATTATTACCTCCAACAAAGGCCAAGTAGTCAAAATTGAGATGGCGCAAATCCCACGGCATTCCCGCAATACTCAAGGTGTATATCTCATGAGATTTTCAAAAACAAACGATCGCATCTCCTCCGCAACCCGTATTGAAGAATGAAAATAGATGGTAAAAAGATTACGACAGAAATACTTAATGGTCTTAGAAAAAGAGTAGAAGAACTGAAGCGAAAAGGCATTGTTCCAACATTAGCCATTTTTGTTGTCGGCGATGACCCGGCATCTCTTACTTACGTTCGGCAAAAAGAATTGAAAGCACAAAGTATAGGCGTTCAAACCATCATTAAATATTTTACTACAGAAACCTCTGAAAAAATGCTTCTTAATATAATTGAAGAATTTAACTAAAATATCAATATCCATGGCATCATTGCCCAAATTCCTTTACCAAAAAATATTGATGAAGAAAAAATAATTAAAGCAATTGATCCCAAAAAAGATGTTGATGGATTCCTAGAGAATTCGAGATTTAAAATGCCAATTTCCGCAGCGATACTGGAAATTTTGAAAGAAGTTTATTTTGCGAAGAGAAAAGCGGGTGGCACGGGAGGGAAACCCGTGACAGGACCCGCTTTAAGGAATTGGTTAAAATTAAAAAATATTGTGGTAATTGGAAAAGGTGAAACCGGCGGCAAACCAATTATTGAGATGTTTAAGAAAATGAATATTAAACCTACAATTATTGATAGTAAAACTAAAAATCCGAAAGCTCTGACCAAAAAAGCAGACATCATAATTTCTGCTGTTGGAAAACCAAATGTTATTGATTCCCAAAATATAAAAAGGGGAGTAATATTAATTGGAATTGGCTTGTTCAGAGGAGCCGATGGAAAATTACATGGGGACTTTAATGAAGAAGCTGTGAAAAATATTGTTTCTTTTTATACTTCAACACCGGGGGGTGTCGGGCCGGTCAATGTCGCTATGCTTCTTAAAAACCTTATTGACGCAATCTACTCTTCTATTACTTATTGACAAGAATATTGTTCTTTGTTAAAGTTAAATCCCAGAACCATTGCAAGTTCTGTTTTTTTATGCTTAGGCAATCTCCCCAGAAGATTAACGGAAATTTCAAAGGTAAAGACATTATTTCTTTTGATCAATTCTCAACCCGTGACATAAAAAACATTTTCTCTCTAGTTCCCAAGATGCGAAAAATTGCTCTTCTTGCAAAGCCCTCTAAAATATTGGCTGGTAAAATAATTGTTCTTCTTTTTTATGAACCGTCAAGTCGTACTTTTGGGTCATTCTCAACAGCAATAAAACAACTTGGAGGGCAGACAGTTGAGATACATAACCCTCAAGAATTCTCATCGGTTGCAAAAGGGGAAACCTTTGAGGATACAATTAGAGTTTTTGAAGCTTATTCTGATGCAATAGTCATTAGGCATCCTCAGAAGGGAACTGCGTCAAACGCGGCTGCGGTCGCAAAATTTGTACCGATTATCAATGCGGGGGATGGGACAGGTGAACATCCAACGCAAGCGCTTCTTGATCTTTATACAATTTACGAAAAGCATGAAAAACTTGATAATTTGGTCGGAGTTTTGGCAGGAGATATGCTTAATGGCAGGACTGTTCACTCTCTTATTCGGGGATTGTCTCTTTTTAAAAAAAACACACTATACCTTTTATCTCCAAAACAACTTAAATTATCCAAAAGCGATTTTGAAGATTTTACAAAAAGAGCAATAAAGTTAGTTGAGATAGAAAAAGAAACTGATATTCCAAAAAATGCTCATTTTTGGTATTGGACAAGGGTACAAAAGGAAAGATTTAAAAAATTAAAAGAGTATGAAAAAGTAAAAAATAGCTTTATAGTAACCCAAAAATTGTTGAAGAAGTATGGTAATCCCAATCTGATTTTGATGCACCCTCTTCCTCGTATTTATGAAATAGAAAAAGAAGTAGACTCCGACCCAAGAGCTATTTATCTAAAAACCGAAATTAGAAATGGGCTGTATGTAAGAATGGCCCTTCTGAAGCTAACTTTAGGGATAATATGACCATTCGACTAATGTTCTCGGTCATATTGAGTTAATCGAATCTATGAATGGAAGGTTAATACTTGAGGATGGATCTGTATTTAAAGGTATAAGTTTTGGGTCGGAAGAAAACGTAGCGGGAGAAGTTGTTTTTGCAACTGGAATGACAGGTTATGAAGAAAGTCTCACTGACCCTTCATACAAAGGACAAATTTTAATTTTTACTTACCCTCTTATTGGCAATTACGGAGTGCCCTCAAAAGAGTATTGGGAATCAGATCGGATTCAAACCACCGGAATAATAGTCTCAACTTATAACCCAACCCCCTCCCATTTTAAAAGCCAACAAACTTTAAGCGATTGGTTAAAGAAAGAAAAAATTCCAGGCCTTGAAATAAAAGATACGAGAGTATTAACTCAAAAAATAAGAACAAAAGGAACAATGCTTGGCAAGATTATCTTTAAAAAAAATATAAAGCTATATGATCCAAATAGAGAAAATCTTTTAACTTACGTTTCGATCCAAAAAATAGTAAAGAAGGGAAGTGGTAAAAAAACAATTCTTCTTATTGATTGCGGAGCAAAAGGAAGTATTGCAAGATGTTTGATCAAAAGGGGAGTAAGAGTTATCATCGTTCCTTGGGATTTTGACCCTTTTAACTCAAAGCTACACCTTCCAGGTGAACAAAGCAGACACCTGGAAGGTGTCAGACAGCTTGATGGAATTGTGATTTCTAATGGCCCAGGGGATCCAAAAATGGCAGAGAAAACAATACAGACAATTAAAATTGCTCTTGGGAAAAAAATTCCAACCCTAGGCATTTGCCTTGGTCATCAGTTATTGTCATTAGCAGCAGGAGGAGATACCAGAAAATTAAAATTTGGACATAGGAGTCAAAATCAACCCTGTATTTTAGTGGGCTCGCCGCGTTGTTTTATAACTACACAAAATCATAGTTTCGAAGTTTTTAAAATTCCCCCCGGTTTTAAAACATGGTTTGTAAATGCAAATGATGGATCTAATGAGGGAATAATCCATAAGAAACTTCCCTTTATGTCTGTCCAATTTCATCCAGAAGCAAATCCCGGTCCACAAGATACCGAATGGGTTTTTGATGCGTTCTTAAAAAGAATATGAGAAACCTAAAAAAAGTTTTGATCTTAGGGAGTGGTGCTTTGAAAATTGGAGAGGCCGGAGAGTTTGATTACTCAGGCTCTCAGGCTATCAAAGCCCTCAAGGAAGAAGGCATAAAAACAGTATTAGCTAATCCAAACATTGCAACCATTCAAACTTCAAAATTTTTAGCTGATACTATTTATTTCCTTCCGATTAATGATTTCTTTGTAGAAAAAATAATTAAAAAAGAAAAACCTGACGGAATACTACTTTCCTTTGGTGGACAGACAGCGCTTAATTGCGGAATTACTCTTTACAAAAAAAGTATCTTGGAAAAATATAATGTACAAATTCTGGGAACCCCTATTAAAGCAATCATCTTTACCGAAGACAGGGCGGAGTTTACGAACCAGCTTAAAAAGATAAGTATTCCAACTCCAAAAAGTGAAGCCGCAAAAACTTTAAGTCAAGCAGTAAATATTGCCCGCAAAATTGGTTACCCAATAATGGTAAGGTCGGGTTTTGCTTTAGGAGGGCAGGGATCAGGAATCGCCAAAAATGAAAAAGAATTAATAGTAATTGCAGAACATGCTTTTGCATTTGCTCCTCAAATTTTAATAGAACAATACCTTCACCATTACAAAGAAATTGAATATGAAGTAGTTAGGGATTCCGATGATAACTGTATAACCGTTTGCAATATGGAAAACATGGACCCTTTGGGAATCCATACTGGAGAATCAATTGTGGTTGCACCAAGCCAAACATTAAATAATTTTGAATATCAGACATTAAGGGATGCATCCATAAAAATAGTCAGGAATCTTGGAATTGTTGGGGAGTGTAATGTTCAATTTGCTTTGAATCCTAACCCAAAAAAGGGGCAAATTGAATATTACGTGATCGAAGTAAACGCCAGGCTTTCCAGAAGCTCAGCACTTGCCTCAAAAGCAACAGGGTATCCGCTTGCTTATGTTGCTGCAAAATTGGCACTTGGGAAAAATTTAATTAATATAAAAAATAAAGTAACTCAAAAAACCCAAGCCTGCTTTGAACCAGCGCTTGACTATGTTGTAGTAAAAATTCCTCGTTGGGATATCGAAAAGTTTAAAGGAGCCGATGAAAAGATCGGAAGCAGTATGAAATCTGTTGGAGAAGTAATGGGGATAGGAAGGACTTTCGAAGAGGCGTATCAAAAAGCAATCCGAATGCTAGATTTGGACTTTGAAGGAGCAACAAGTAATGTACTTTTGAAAAACGAAACGACAATAAGAGACAATTTAAAGATTCCAACTCCCAAAAGAATGTTTGCAATAGCGAAGGCTCTAAAAGAAAACTTTTCGACTCAAACAATTTATAAGCTAACAGGTATTAACCCCTGGTTTATTGAAAGAGTCAAAAATATAGTTGATGAAGAAAGAAGCACAAAAAAAGACCTACAAGCATTAACGCCACAAAAACTTCTTCGGCTTAAACAATTAGGATTTTCCGATAAACATATTGGAAAATTGGTGCATGAAAAAGGGTTAAAAGTTAGAGCGCTTAGAAAAAAATATAAAATACTCCCATCTGTTTTCCAAATAGATACTTTGGCTGGAGAGTTTGAGGCAAAAACCAATTATCTATACCTTACTTATAATGGAAATCACCACGACGTAGAACCACTTAGAAAAGATGGTATTCTAGTTTTAGGTTCGGGAGCATATAGGATTGGGAGTTCTGTAGAATTTGATTGGACTAGTGTACAAACAGCCCTTGCTCTAAAAAAGCATAATAGGAAATCAATTATCATAAACTGTAATCCCGAAACTGTCTCAACCGACTACGATGTCTCTGATAGATTGTATTTTGAAGAGCTAACGTTTGAAAGAATCGCAGATATCTACGATTTTGAAAAACCGTACGGGGCAATTATTTCTGTAGGAGGCCAAACTCCTAACAATCGCGCTCAGTCATTAAAACAGTATGGGGCAATTATTTTAGGAACTGACCCAATGGATATTGAGAAGGCAGAGGATAGAAATAAATTCTCTAAGCTTTTAGATAAACTTAATATTCTACAGCCTGCTTGGAATAAATTCTCCACTCTTAAATCCGCCTTCTCTTTTTGCAAAGAAGTGGGTTATCCTGTTCTTATCCGTCCCTCCTTTGTTTTGTCCGGAACCCTTATGAGGATTTGCCATAACGAACAAGATTTGAGATATTTTCTCAAAAAAGCAACATATGTTTCCAAAGAATACCCGATAACCGTATCTAAGTTTATCGAAGATGCAAAAGAGATAGAGCTTGATGCGATTGCCCAAAAAGGAGAAATTATCACTTCTGTAATTTCAGAGCATGTAGAAGATGCCGGAGTTCATTCAGGAGATGCCTCAATTGTTTTACCTCCTCAAAAGATTTACGTTGAAACTCAAAAGCAAATCGAAGAAATTGCCAGAAAATTGGCAATAGAATTAAAAATTACTGGACCATTCAATATACAATTTTTAGCAAAAAATAATAAAGTTCAAGTTATTGAGGTAAACCTTCGCTCATCCCGGACATATCCATTCATATCTAAAGTAACAGGAGTTGATTTTATTAAAGTCGCTGTTGATTCTTTCTTCGGAGAAAATAAAAGAACAATTAAGATTCCGCAGATTAACTTTGTTGCTGCTAAAGTTGCCCAATTCTCATTCGCCAGACTAACTGGAGCAGATCCAATTCTTCATGTAGAAATGGCATCAACTGGAGAAGTAGCATGTTTTGGAGAAGATATTGAAGAGGCCTTTCTTAAAGGACAACTTGCAGTTGGAGAAAAAATTCCTCAAAAAGGAATATTTCTAAGTCTTGGAGCGGAAGAAAATAAAATAAACTTTTTGGAGAATGCAAAAAAGCTAGCAACAATAGGTATACCTATTTATGCAACCGAAAAGACTTCGCTATTTTTAATAAAAAACGGAATAAAAGCAAAGAGACTCTACAAAATACACGAAAAAAAATCTCCAAATATACTTGAGTGTTTTCAAAAAGAAAAAATAGATTTGGCTATAAATATTGTTGATTCTCATGTTAGAAAAATTACTGATGATGATTATGCAATAAGAAGGTCAGCCGTTGATCACAATATTTCCTTATTTACCAATATTCAAAAAGCAGAACTTTTTATAAAAGCAGTCACCTCCAAAAAACTTGAAGATCTTCCTATAAAATCATGGAATGAATATGTCTAAACTTACATTGCCAGGCCTAATTGATCCCCATGCACACCTAAGAGATCCGGGACAAACTTATAAAGAAGACTTTTATACTGGAACGTGCGCAGCATTAGCTGGGGGATACACCACGCTTCTGGACATGCCTAACAATCAAACTCCTATCACAACACTTAAAAGATTGAATCAGAAAATAAAAATTGCCAAACAAAAAATAGTTTGTGATGTTGGTTTTTATTTTGGCTCGTTAGGAAATAATCTCAACGAATTTTCTAAAGTACAAGCTAAAGTTTTGGGACTGAAACTTTATCTTAATGAAACAACCGGAAATTTTTTAATTGATAAACAAGAACTAGAAAAAATCTTTCTTTCATGGCGCAAAAAAATAATTCTACTGCATGCTGAAGATAACGCAGTTGACCATGTCATTAAGTTAGTAAAAAAGTTAGGCAACAGGGTTCATTTCTGCCATATTTCAACCGCTTCCGACCTTAAGCAAATTATCAAAGCCAAGGAAAATAATTTACCTGTGAGTTGTGGCGTCACCCCGCATCATTTGTTTTTAACAGAAAACAATGTTAAAAAGCTTGGTCCTTTTGCCAAAATGAAACCGCCTTTGAGAAGCAAGAAAGATCAAGAATTTTTATGGAAGAATTTAAAATATATTGATGTTGTTGAATCCGACCACGCCCCACATACAATAGAGGAGAAAGGAGGAGATCCGACACCTTTCGGAGTGACAGGTCTTGAGACAACATTATCTCTTTTGCTAACCGCTGTGTCGCAGAAGCGTTTGAAAATCGATGATATTGTGCGACTCTGTTGTCAACGCCCAAAAGATATTTTTGGAATCAAGGTTGATAAGCAAACTTACGTTGAAGTTAATCTTAATTCTAAATTCTTAATTCTAAATTCTAAATTACTAACAAAATGTGGCTGGTCGCCATTCGATGGATGGATGGTGAGAGGAAGAGTAGAAAGAGTATTCATAAGAAACAGGAAGGTTTTCGAAAATGGCAAGATCTTAGTAAAACGTGGTTTTGGAAAAGTGTTATAATAATTAACGATGAGAGAATTTAAGGCTTCCTTAATTACAATTGTCTTTATTTTTGTAGCTTTATTTTTATACACCAAACTTGCCGGACCAATTCCTCTCGCAGTAAACAGTATTACTACTACCAAAAATGATTTTTTAAATGTTGAGGGGGTAGGGGAGGCAACTGCAATTCCTGACACTGCCCTTATTTCTTTGGGAGTTACCAAAACTGCACCGACAGTTTTGGATGCCCAAAACCAAGCAAACACTGTTACAAATAAACTCACTGAAGATCTAAAAAAATTAGGGATTGACAAAAAAGATATTGAAACAATCAACTATAGCATTAACCCTAACTACGATTATGCGAGCGGAAGACAAACAACCACTGGCTATGTTGTTACCCAGAATCTTCAGGTAAAAATAAAACCAATTGAACTTACTAACAAAGCCATTGATACTGCCACTTCTGATGGAGCCAATATGGTCGGAGGAGTAACTTTCACCTTGAATGATGAAGAAAAAAGTAAACTTGAAGAACAAGCAAGAAAACAAGCTATCCAAAAAGCTAAAGAAAAAGCCCAAAGTATAGCAAATTCTGCAGGAATAAAATTAGGGCGAATTATCAATGTTCAAGAAAATACAACTCAACCAAGACCAATACCTCTTATGGAAAAATCCGATATTGGGTTGGGTGGGAGCCAAACATCTGTTGAACCCGGCCAATCAACTATTTCCATCACCGTCACTCTCTCCTATCAAACATATTAAAATTAATACCTAAACTCATTTATTTCCGCTGTGAAATGATTTATGAACTTCACGGAGTTGTTTGTTGGTAATGTGGGTGTAGATTTGGGTGGTAGAAATATTTTTGTGGCCGAGCATTTCCTGCACTGATCTTAAATCCGCACCGTTAGTCAAAAGATCTGTTGCGAAAGAGTGACGAAGCGTATGGACAGTGGCATCAACCGGCAAGCGGGCGAGCCGGACATACTTTTTGACAATCCTCTCGATACTTCGTGCGGTCAGACGCATTTTTTCTCCGCCATTTTCCTCGATAACTTTTCCCGAATAGCGAATAAATAAAGGTTTAAAAACATCTTTACGTTTTTTCAAATATTCTTGAACCCACTTTGCAGCTCGATCGGAAACAAAAACAATTCTGGCTTTTCCGCCTTTTCCAATAACTCCAAATTCACGTCTTTCGAAATTAATTTGATTTTTATTAAGCTTAACTAGTTCCGAAACCCGAAGGCCAGTTGAGAAGAGGAGTTCCAATATTGCCCGATCCCTCAGGCCTTCCTCTTTGGAGGTGTCACAAGCAGTTACCAGCCTATCTACCTGTTCCTTTTCCAAAAATTTTAGAGATCGACTTTCAGTCTTAGGTAAATCTATTTTCGAGGGCTCCAGTGTCTCGTGGTCATTTTTTATAAGAAAACGAAGAAATGATCGAAGAGCAATAATATAATAATTTTGAGTCACTCTTTTGAGAGTTAAGCCCTTCTCGTCAATCCGATTAGCCAAATAAACCCTGTACTTTCTAACCGTTGCCAAATCTAGCTTTCCTATAGATTTATCACCCTGAGTTTCAGAGTGCCATTTGGCAAAGGTCTCAAGGTAATGTCTATAATCGCGGATCGTTAGCTTCGAACAGTTTTTTTCAATCTCTAAGTATTCTAAAAACTGATTAATGAGATTTGCTAATTCGCTACGCGGCAATAAGTGATTTTTGGTTTGTTCATCCATGATGGTCCTTTCAACCCATTCAAAACCTTGTTTATCCCGTTTATAGCAGAAGAGCTATTTGTCCAAACATGCCCATCCTTGTCTTTATACTCTATGAATCCCTTGCTAAATCCGCCGTTTTTCTGCTCAGACATCAAATGTACTTCTTCTCGCAAAGAATTCTTTCCTACACTACTTCTTGCCCCAGCAACAGAAACATCAAGAGTCTGTAAGCTTTCTCCGGAAATATATTTAATTTCAAAATTAACCCCCCCCTTAGCAATCCCTATTTCTAGACAAACATTTTTTCCGCTACTTGCTCTTGGCGACATGGATTGATCTAAAAGTTCTTTGGCTTCGTCGGGAACATAGCGAGTCAATGCAGTCTTAAATTCTTCCAGTAGATCTCCCGCATAGTATGTGCGCTCAGAGAGCGCGTAGTCTTTGGATTTTGTACCCATGCGCCGTTTTGTCTCAACTGGCATGTCAGTATGGTAACACAAATTTAATTTAAAACGCAATACGGAAATTTAAAGCTGTTACAACACCACAGGGATCTTTTCTGGTTCCGAAAACACAACTACTTCTTAAGATGAAACTTTGCCTGAAACCAAGACTTTCTCCGGGGGCATAAATTTATATCCTAATCCAGGTACGGTAACCATACATTCCCCAAATCTCCCTAATTTGTGTCTTAAATTTTTTATATGCGTTCTCAGAGCCCCATAGCTAAGATCATCTTCTCTTCCTATTTCTCTTTTTAGCTGTCCAAACGCGTAACTATTATTGTTAAATACTAGCTCCTGATTTTCCACCAATACTCTTAAAATTCCATTCTCTGTTGTCTGTAATGCAATTTTTTTTGCAATCCCACACATACAATTAATAAATCGTTAGGAAATCGCCAGAAAAATTTATTAATATACAACCTATAGTAGGGGATAGCTAAACAGATTTTGCAGTAGAAAAATATGGAGAATAAATTAAGAGAAACAAGAGTCTATACAAATTTTTAATATTTAATTGTTGATTTTCGGTATGATTTTAGCCACTTCTCCGGCAATCGAAGCTGGAGTATGTCGTAAAAGTATTATTGTGCGACATTATCACTTTCTATTCCCTAGGTGCTTATAATGCAATATTTTTGTTTTAAACCTGTTTGCGAAAAGAGAGTAAGTATATTCTCTCTTCCAAAACTAGCTCCATTTTCTTTAATTCCGTATCTTTTTTTTAATTTTTTATTTTAAATATTTAATATCGCAAAAGACGTTCTCCGCTCCACCCGACGTCGGGATATATTTGCATTTAGACCTTATTATCAATCTAAACGTCTGATTTTAGCTTCAAAATATACATAAATAGTGCATTCGTGTTTTTTTCGACTTAGGTCTATCTACCAATCTAAATCATTATTTCTGAGGCTAAAGCAAAAAACAATCTCATATAAGTCACAAGTAGCGAGAAGGGGTGACGCAGGTGAAGGGACCCGACAGCGCGTACTTCGTTCGAGCTTGCGAGAATTAGAAGGCGCACTGGCGGGATGAAACCTGCGGCAGGACCCCGAAGAAGAAAGAAGATACCCTGTGAAAATTCCCGCAGAAACTTGTGAAAAGTTATCCACATTCTACAAAGCGGAATTCAAATTAAGTCCTATAATACTTGAGGGGATATCAAACTATATCATTTGACCTTAGTTAAAAGCTTACTACTTCCCTTCTCCTCTACCTGCCAACTGATATTTTTAGGAAGATCTTAAGCTAAATGCTATAAATACCGAAAAAACAATTACCGCCACCCACACATATTCCCACATGATACCTTTAAAAAGCCGCTTGTCTAGCCACACCTGTGATATTCCAACCAGAATATAAAATAAGCAGGTTAAAAAAAGTGCGATTATAGTTGGAGATGCTGGCCAAAACCACAGAACAAAAGCAGTTTCAGCCAAACAAACAGCAATTAATAACACCCACTGCAGATACGAATACAAAGAGCTCTCTAAAGTATGTGTCCAAATAGAATGTAAAATAAGAGGAAAAGAAAAAATAAAGATAAATATTAAAGTAAAGAGAATATTTAGATGCAAAGAAAAAACTACATTGGCCATAAAAAAATAAGAAAGAAGTGTAACAATAAAAGAAACTGTGCGGGCTGAGGACAGAAGGGCGATTGTTCTAATCGAAGAAACTATAAATATATTCTCGCTCAGAAACAACGAATAAAGCCCCAGCGCATATAAAGAGGTCATCCCTACCCGAGTGAGGAGTCTAGCCGGAACTAAAAAATAAAATAGGGCAGAAGATAGACTATAGAAAAAAGGTAAAATAAAAACCTGAAGAGAAAAATTATTTTTAAGATCCTTTCTTTCTGCCCAGAAAAGAAAAAGGTCTGTGAAAATAGAAAGTATTACGGCAATGTATACTCCTCCCTTTCCGAACAACTGTTCCGAGAAAAACAATATCGAAGACAAAATTATTACGCTAACAATAAATTTTTGTCTTTTAGGAATATTAAGAAAAAGGCTTTTCTTTTTCGAAAGCCTTCTAAATAACTGTGACCGTCTTTTATTAATTTGAAGATAGATTTGAATAAACTTTTTGAACATCATCTAATGCTTCAATTTTATCTAAAAAGTTCTGCACGTGAGCGATTTTTTCTTTATCGGTCAGGACAATAGGAGTTAAGGGCTTTCGGACAACCCCTGCCTTCTTAATCACTATACCCTTTTTAGAAAGTTTTTCCCGAACATCTGAAAGATTGCCAAAAGAAGTTGTAACAATAGCCTCGTCCCCTGATTCTTCGATGTCCTCTGCTCCACTTTCAGCTGCTATCTCAAATAATTCATCTATTGATTTCCCCTTTTTGTCAACATTTATCATGCCTTTTTGCAAAAAAAGGTATGAAACTGATCCAATCTTCCCAAAACTTCCGCCCTCTTTATTAAAAATACTTTTAATCTCGCTTGTTGTTCGCAAAGTATTATCGGTTGCTGCTTCGATAATAACGCTTATCCCCTCTGGCGCAAATCCTTCATAAATTACCTCTTCAACGTTTCCCGCATCTTTTCCGAGAGCTTTTCTGATGGCTCTCTCAATATTATCTTTAGGCATATTTGCAGTCCGTGCTTCCTCCACAGCGAGTCTTAATCTAAAATTGTTATTTATATCGGTAATACCTCCCCCCCTCTTAACGGCAATTGTAATTGCGTTGGAAAGTTTAGTAAAAGCTAAACCCCTTTTAAGATCTGCTACGCCTTTTTGTCTTTTGATTGTGG
This sequence comes from Candidatus Levyibacteriota bacterium, assembly GCA_016204535.1. GTDB lineage: Bacteria > Patescibacteriota > Microgenomatia > Levybacterales > UBA12049 > GWB1-37-8. The sequence goes on from JACQKL010000047.1 coordinate 21,220, forward strand.
CCCACTTCGAATGTCCGCTCATAATAGTTAAATAATTATATCCTTTATGTATTGACTTTTGCAAGAAAAGATAGTATTATGCAAAGATAGTTTTTCACCGTATTTATACCCACAAATGACATCATTGAAAAACAAAGCAATTCAAGCAATGCTTTTGGGTGACTGGAAAAATGCAACCTCTTTAAACAAAACCCTTCTTCATGAAAATCCAAACGACATAGATGCTTTAAACCGCCTAGCTTACGCTTTAACAATTCTAGGCAAGATAAGAGATGCCAAAGCCACTTACAAAAAGGTGTTAAAGCTAGACTTTCTCAACCAAATTGCCAATAGGAATATAAAAAAATTAACCGATTTAAACACAAGAAAAATCGCTAAAAATGGAACCTCTATTAAAGACTTGACTTGTTCATTTTTGGAAGAAACGGGAAAAACAAAAATAGTTTCTCTTGTCAATACTACGCACCCAAAAACTATCGCGCTTTTGACAACGGGACAGCCGGTAATTATTAGCATCAAACGGTCGAAAATATTTATTCAAGACCAAAATAAACAATATCTAGGAGTATTACCCGATGACATAGGTAAAAGGCTTATCAGGCTTATTAAAGGCGGAAATAAGTATAGTGTTTGGATAAAATCTGCAAGCGAGCACAATGTTTCTGTTTTTATAAAAGAGGTGAAAAGAGCAACAAAATATAGAGATCAACCCTCTTTTCTGCAGACTCCAGATGCAGATCTAAATCTGTCAAAAGGTATAAAAACAAGAAATATTAAAGAAATTAAAAATGAAGAAGATAAGGATTACTCTGAAGATTTGGAAGAAGTATCTTGAAATATTGTTTTTCCTCTTAATAATCTTTTTTTTGTTTGTTCTATATGAGATTTATTGTTAAGGTTAATAAGCGAGAGCAAAGAAAGTATTATAGATATAATTGCAATTACAATAATTACAAACCAAATATTCATGTTAAAAAATTGAAGGATTTGCTTTATCCTCTCCTATTATTATCGTGATGTCCGCAATTGCAAATTCGGCTGATTTTATCGCCTCCATCCCCAACACTTTACTCAAGCGTTCTATGGTATAACTTTTTTTATCGATATAAGATATTGATGACTTATTTTTAGGGCTATTTGAAGTTGCAACAATTATCACATCTCCCCCCATATTGGTGACGAGTCTAGCCAGTCTATTTCCAAGCCCCTGAACCTTTGTTCCATTAATAATTTGTATGGTCTGGTTATCTTTTTCTATAAATTCATCACTGATCATTCTTCTAACAATTTTATCAATGTTTTCTCCACTTAAATCCTGCGGGATATTTTTTATATTAACATCGCTTTCTGGAACAGATCTTGCAAAAAATAAGAGTTTCAGAAGATCTATGATGGTTAGATTTGTTTGCATATCTTTATAATTTAAAATTGCTCTTAAGAACAAAAGACTTATCTTTTGATTTAAATCCAAAGAATTTGCGATTATTCTCCCATCTATAGGAATTTCTAAAAATTGCGCAGCCTTAAAAAGTGCAATATTTTTATTTAATTTAAAAACCACGATGGATTTAGTGCTTGGTGATAAGGAAATTACTTCCAGATTTTTGTTGTTTGAAACACTTAACGTAAACCTTTTGGAAGCATCAAATTGACCTTGTCTCACAATCAAAACAAGCTTAAACAATAAAGAAATGCCAATAATTACAGCCAGCAACACAAAAAAAACAATAGCAATTTTCGTATTGCTATATTTAACTTTCTTTTTTTTCGTCATAGAGACCTAAAAACTTTTATTTTTTTTTGAGATTATTTCGGGCAGAGAAAACGTAGGGGCACCCAAACCTGAAGACATAGAGGGTATGTTTTTTGAATCTTTCTTTTTTTTCTTTTTTTCCCTTTTATAAAATCCTCCAAAACTACTCATAAATATTTCTCACCCCTTTTTATTTATAATATCAACTATAAAGTACGGAATCAAGGGTTTAGGGCTTGAAGAAAGCTATTTAAGTCATTAGGCAAAGAGCACTCAAGGGAAATCCATTCGCTGGTTCTGGGATGGAAAAAAGAGATTTTGGCGGCGTGGAGGAAAACACGGGGTAATATTTTCCTATCGTTTCGGGATGTTTTTCTGCCTGCGTACAGTGGATCAGAAAAGATGGGATGATGTATGTACTGTAAATGCACTCTTATCTGATGTGTCCTTCCTGTTTTTGGCGTTAATTCCAAAAGAGTCAATGGTTCTTTCTCTTTCTCCGATACTAGATACTTAATACTCAATACTTTATACTTGGTCGTCGACTCCCTGCCGCCTGGTACAACCCCGAATCTTCTGCGATTCCAAGGAAGCCTTCCAACCGAAACATTTATTTCACCTTCATTAGAATCTAATTTTCCATGAACAAGAGTAAGGTATGTTTTTTGCACTTTCCGCTCTTTAAATTGAGCTTGAAGATTAACAAAAGCCTCTGGTGTTTTAGCAACCAACAGAATTCCCGAAGTCTCCTTATCAAGTCTGTGCACAATCCCCGCTCGATTATAAAAATCTACCTCTGATTTGGGATCCCGAAACAAGTTCGGGATGACAAGATACTCTTCTACCCAATCTTGCACCGTCCTCTCCCCTTTCGTGGTATCGGATTTGTTGACAATCATTCCCGAGGGTTTATCTAAAACCAACAAGCTATCATCTTCAAGAATAACCTTCGGCTCAATCATTTTTTCCCCTTAAACTTTCTTATCCTCAGTAATAAATTTTCTTGCCTACTAAGAAAAAATGCAGCTGCAAAAAAGCCTACGATCAATATCAAATTCTCAGGGTTTGTGAAAAAGTCCAAGATATTTATTTTCGGCAATGCGTTTGCAACAAGACTTACCAAAGAATAACAAATCAAAAATAAAAGAGCAATTGTCCCTTCCTTCAACTTACCACTCAAAAGTTGAGGCAGTAGAAATTTCAAGAAGATTACGAATAATAAAAGATACGAGAAAATCATGCTGGCGGCTCTTATAACGGGAAATCCAATTTCTGCAAACATAAAATAACCTAAAAAACCAATTGGGAGGGTGATTAGAAATGCAATTGAGAAAAAATCCGCCAATCTTTTTAAAGGCAATGAATTCTTTTTATTTCTTGCTAAAAATAAAAAAACCACACTGGCCCCCACCGCTCCACCTAGCATTGATAGGCCCGGAAAATAGGGAAAAAGTAAGAAAGCCAAGGGATTGGCAAAAATATATTTTGTCCCAAAAAATCCATAAAAAAGTCTGGCAAAAAAAAGACTACATAATGACCCTAGAAAAATTATATTAAAAATTTTATCCATCGTTACGTCACGGCGTAAAAAAATGAAGTCATCCTTTGCTAACAAATAAACACAGTAAGTAAAAACAAAAAGACAAATTAAAAGAACCAAAATAAAAAATTGCATATCAGCCGAGTTTTACTCGGTTATAGTTTAATCAAATATAAGTAAAAAGCGCTAAGCAAAACCATGAGTAGTCCAATTCCTGTAATTACTGCTCCTACCCCAACCACATCTGCCAAACCACCTGCAAGAATTACCGGCAAGAAAGAAACTGCCCCAATTAGAGAACTAAGCAACCCATACATTCTACCTCTCATTTCTTCATTTGTTTCAATCTGAATAGTAGCATTGGATGGAATAAATACAAAAGATATAGAGAAACCTACAATAAAAGCAAGAATTATAATAATATGCAAAATGTTTATGTCTAAAACCCCAGGAAGAACAGAATTTAAATTTTGTATAAAATCATAAGAAGTTACACGGCTCGCAAAAGGCATTAAGATAAAAACAATTCCCGTAACCAAAAATCCACAAGCGCTTGCCCATTTATGTTTTATTTTTTCGCCCATACTGCCTAATATGAAGGCCCCAATTCCTAACCCCACACCGGCTGGGGCAATAAGAATTAAAGAAAGACTTTCTAGGGGCGCCTCAAGTATCGTTGTAACGTAACCCGGGCCCAATACGGCAAACGTAAAGATTACAGCTTGAGCAATAGTTAACATGAAAAGAGCATGCATAACTTTCCTGGCCTTTCGTATAAAAGTAAATACCTCCTTTGCTTCTCTGGCAAAAGCAAAATTATTACCGTAAGACAGGTTTCCATCAGTTGCCTTCTTTTTTTTACCAACAAATTTAACTATTGTGATAAGAAGAGCACTTATTAAAAAAAGTGAAATTAAAAAAACAATAGTATTAGCTCTACCCAATAAAAGCAGTATGGGACCGGAAAGTATATAGCCAATCAAAGTGCTTCCGTATAGTCCGAATGCATACACTGCATTTGCCGAAATAATAAGATTTCTGGGAACCAGACTTGGAATAATTGAAGATTCTGCGGGTATAAAAAACTGCGTCACAACAGCAATTGAAAAAGTTAGAAAATATATGAGACCTAAATTAAGATCGGGAATTAAAAAAGGTAGAAGAAGCACACCTCTAATAAGATGTGAGTATATCAATATTTTCTTCTTGTTCCATCTGTCAACATATACTCCGGCAACAACGCTAAGTAAAACAGCAGGAATCATAAAAGAAAGAATCATGCCGGAAACTGCCGCATTGGAATGAGTAAGTCCATAAATTATAAAGATTAGGACAAAATGTTGCATGTTGAATGCCAACTGAGAAAAGAATTCGGAGAGCATCATGTAGAGAAAGGGTCGAATTTGAAGAACTTGAAGAATACCATTACCTTTTAGTGTTCTTTTAAAGATCTCCATAACTATTCATTTTACCAACTATCAAAAACAAATTACAACCTGTTAAATTAGCGAAGATATGTAGAAAGTTTATTCTTGTCCCTTTTAATCCAGAGACTATTCGTTCGTATTTTTTCTGTTACTTGCGCAATTGTTTTCTGTAAGCCCTCTGAGGAATTTTTCTTAAAAAAGTTCTCTATTTCTATTGCTTTTTTACCATCAACAAAATAGGATGCCGGTTCGATAAACCTTGAATATAGATGTCCTCCACCGAAGGTACGAGAAATTGATTCCCAGTTAGCCTTTACAAAATTCCATGCCAGATCTCGTCCTTTAGGATTTGCCCAAACAAAACGTACCGCTTTGAATCTATCCTGCGCTCTTGTTTTGTCGGAAAAAGCAAATTCCAAGGTTTTACTTAAAAGTTTTTCATTCTCAAACGAACAAAGCGCTCTTAAAATTCTATCTTTTTCTTCCTGAAAAAGAGTTTTAAAATACATTCCTTTAAACATTCCATATTCTTTCTCTCCCCCATTTTTGGCTACTAAATTATAAACTACTCCCCGCAAATCCGAATCCAATTCTAATTTTCCTGACATTGCCTTTTTAAATAATTCTTGTGCTGTCTTTATAACATCCCCATCTCCATTTGCACCTAGGCCATAAAGCACAATGCTTCTTAAAAGAGTTTGAAAATGTGATTCATTAGGTTTTTTGTTCCATCCGACCCTCATCGCAATCGGCTTAAAAACTTTTCGGCAAAAAGTTTTATATGATTCGTAAAATGAGCTTCCATAAATTAAATTACCGATTGCTTGTAAGCCTGAGGCAATTTCCGTCCATACTATATAGTTATCTTCATTCTTATAGGAATGAACTAGCTTAAGATAATCAACAATAGAGTTCTTACCCGCTTGGGAAAGTACCAATACATCTCGGACTAATCCAAAGCGATCCTCGGGACCAAGTGTTTTTTCCTTAATTGGTTTTGAAAGCTTTTTCAAAAGAGATGACGGATATTGGATACGGACAAAACTGGTTTCTCCCCTATTTAACTTTATTAAAGAATTAGGTTTGGGAATAGAAAAAGATCTTGTGGAAAATAAATATGAATCCAGAGGAATTGACCAAAGTGTTTTATCTTTTGTACTCTTTGCAGATAAGGGGCTTGGAAAAAATCTTGACTGAGTAAGCTTAAGATTGTTCTTTTTCTCTAAAACGTTAATTAAAGGATATCCAGGCTTACTAGTCCAGTTTTTCATTATTTGTCTTACCTTCTTTCCTGATGTCTCTTCTAAAGCAACCCACAAATCTAGAGTCGTAGTATTTTCGTATTGATGTTTTTTTAAATAGTTTTGTAATCCCTTCTGAAAATTTTTAGCTCCTAAAAAACTTGCGAGCATCCGGATAATTGAAGCTCCTTTTGAATAACTGACGGTATCAAAAATTTCACTAATTTCGGCGGGGTGATGTACAGGCACTTCGATTGGATGAGTACTTTTCAAGCCGTCAAGTTCGAGAGCCTTTGCGTGATCCATGTACACAAACTGCGTCCATATGTGCCATTTGGGAAAAATGCGGTCTACTGCCAAATATTCAATATACGACGCAAACCCTTCATTAAGCCAGAGATGCGTCCACCACTCCATTGTCACCAAATTCCCAAACCACATATGCGCCAGTTCATGGGCAATAACTAAGGCCACCCATTGCTTATTTGCGGTAGATGTTAGCTTCGGATCAACTAGAATTGCCGTTTCCCGATAGGTTATTGCCCCCCAATTCTCCATTGCTCCAGCTGCAAAATCAGGGATCGCAATTAAATCCAAAGAAGGCAATGGGTATGGAATTCCAAAATAATCTTCATAAAACTCCAAACATTTTTTAGCAGTTTGCAAAGCAAACTGTGCCTGATGTTTTTTCCCAGGCGTAGTAAAGACTCTGACTAATGTTCTTTTTGCCTTTACTTCTATATGTTCAAACTTCCCAACTATAAAAGCCAAAAGATAGGTTGACATTTTTGGCGTGGATTCGAATTTAACAATTTTTAAACCTGGTTTATGCTCTGTCACTTCCCTTTCAATAGTATTTGAAATTACAGTGTGATCTTGAGGAACAATTAATGAAACATCAAAAACTGCTTTTTTTGCAGGCTCGTCAAAAGAAGGAAATGCACGCCTGGCATCTGTTGATTCAAATTGTGTCACTGCCAAATACTCTTCTCTCCCCTCCATTCCATATTTACTTTTATAAAAACCTCGCATTTTGTCATTCAAAATTCCGCTGAATTTAAGATTGAGTTTTGCCTCTTTGACTTGAATCGTTTTACCAAAAGAAAGAGTAATAGTTTCTAACTTTTCGTCATAAGAAATATTTTTCGACTCGTGTTTCCCTGTCGCATGATGAAGTGTTGCCGAAGTAATCTTAAGCTCGGCAGCATGCAGCGTAATTTCTTTGATTGCTTTTTGCAGTTCCAACAATATTTCAACTTCACCGGTAAAATTAAATTTCTTGAGATCTGGCGCAAGCGTAATTTTATACCGCTTGGGAACAATATGCTCCGGAAGTCTAACTGATTTTTTATTTGATTTTGCCATATTTTTATTGCCACTGAATATCGAAAAGTATATAATAAGAGGGTCCAAAGAGCAAATGCCCAGGTGGCGGAATGGTTTACGCGATAGTCTCAAAAACTATTGGTCGCAAGACCATGTGGGTTCGAATCCCACCCTGGGCACCATGTAGGAAATTGCAAGCGGTTTTGGGGACAAAAACGAATTGTCGGTTTCGTTTGGGGGAAAGAAAATTTTTAACCATAAAAAGTTTAAGATTAATTATTAACTAACTTAATAAAAATATGTTTTGGAAAATATACGCTTGGATATATGTTGTAATAATTGGCGTGGGGACGTTAGTATTAATCCCTAAAATAGGCTCTTGGGATTTTGCGTCGTGGGAAGGAACCATAGAAGGATTGTTACTTGCCATCGGAGCTTTTGTTTTTGCATATAAGAAACAATTATTCAATAAGGTGGCTTGGAAGGTTATTTTCATAGCAATACTATTCTTTTGGGTTGCGGGTATAATTTCGTACACTACGAACGTACAGTTTCTCAATTTTCTTAAAGTAAATACTGATGTACTTGGTGAACATGGTATAGGAACAGTATTATTTACTATAATTGTTAGCATTCCAGCACTAATCGCTATTTATAAAATGGGTTTTGAGAAAAATCCCTTACCGATTTCTAACTCTAATAAATAGCTCGAAAATTTTTAGAATTTGCCGCCAAAGAAAAACTTGAAATTGTCAGGCGAAATGTGTTCGAACTATCTTTAGAATACAGCACCAGAATTAAACAACACCACCTTTCCACATCGGGTGTGGAAACGAAGCCACGCATCGAGAATGAAAGATTACAGAAATATGAAAAAATTAAACTTAAATCAGACAGTAAGAGAAACGGAGAAGGTTTGCAAGCAATTTCCTAATCCTAAAAAATGGAGTCCTCATCACCGTTTTGCAGAAATGGCAGAAGAAGTCGGCGAACTTGCAAATGCTATCCAAACAAAAGAGGGATACAAATCTAACAAACGTAAAAAGTCTGAAATTACTGACTCAGTTCGAGATATCCTTTACAAGGAATAATTTATAAAGTAAGGTGTTGACAAATATTCCTTTTTATTTTAAAATATCCTTGTATGAATCAAAACGCTACAATTACAAGTAAAATGCAATTCACTATCCCTATCAATATCGCAAGAAAAGTAGGAGTAAAAAGTGGAGAAAAAGTAAATGTATCTGAAGAAAACGGAAGGATTATTATAGCTCCAGTAAAAAACCTTCTCAAAGAACTAGCGGGCTCACTCTCTTTACCCAAAACGTGGAAAGGAAAAGATATAGATTCTATTATTAAAGAATCTAAGCAAAGACATTTTAAAAGCAAAAATATATGATGTTTATAGATACTAATTACATCCTCCGTTTCCTTCTTAAGGATATTAACAATCAACACTTGACAGCCAAAAATCTCTTCTTGTCAGCATCTGAAGGCAAAAGCGTATTAATTACATCCACCATTGTATTTTTTGAAATTTATTGGGTTTTAAGCTCATATTATGAACGAAATAAAACTGAAGTTGCTAACGTTTTAGAAAAAGTATTAAGCTTGAATTTTATTAAGCTGGAAGAACGCGAATTGCTCTTCAAAAGCCTCTCATTGTTCAAAAAAATAAACCTGGATTTAGAAGATTGCTACAATATTTGTTATGCAAAATCTAAAGGAATAAGATCGTTTAAGACGTTTGACAAAAAACTTGATACAGCATTCGGTAAAAACTGAGATGAAGAAGCGAGTTTTTATTATTTACGGTTGGAATGAGTCTGAGGCGACACCTGGAAGGTGAATAGAGGAGACACCTCCTTATTCTTCTTCTCTTTTTCTATCTACGCTACGGAATCTGATGCGGTCGCCTTGGAAAATAA
>JACQKL010000006.1 GCA_016204535.1 Candidatus Levyibacteriota bacterium
ACTGGAAAAGATAAATTAGGTTTTGGCGCATTAGAAAAAGGCCTAGACACAAGAACTAGTCATAGAGCAAATTTTGAATTTGTTGAAGAAGCATTTGACCTAGAAAGAAGAATCTATCAATCAGGAAGAAGCACTTCAAACCATGTAGAAAGTTTAGATGTGGATGAAATAAGAACAAAAATAGGATATGAAGTTTTCTTCAATTTATTGTTGATGGAAAATGCATTTGGAAATTTCCTAGAATTATTAAGACTACAAGAAGTAAATTTGTTTGCAATGCAGAGTAGTTACGCTACTAAAATAATGGAAAGGATCTCTAGATCGAGACGTATCACAATAAATAAAATAGGTGGTAAGGAGGGCTGCATGAGAAATATAGACATGGGCATTTCAGGCGAGTCAGAGCCAAGTGCAATAAATCTCTTTAATGGATTTTTGTTGACTAACTATATTAACAGAACACAAAACCCTATAAATGTGGTATCAAGACTAAAACCAAAAGGAGAAACTAGAACTTTAGAGCCTTTAAGTTGCCCATTTTATCCGTTCTTCCTTTGTCCTGCACAATTTCAAAGGAAATCTAGAAATATAGATGATTGTTGCAGTCATGAATATTTTTCATCTCTTGACCAGGGGGCATTATCTATCATAAGAGAAGACACAAGAAGATTCCATTTTGGAATAGAAGGCATAGAAACAATTATTCATGAATTAATGTCTGGCCGTGATTTTGATGTTTTTGATCCTGACTATGTGCATAAATCCTGGGTTCATGAAACACAAGGAAAACAATTAAGGCTTACCCCAAAATTTGATGTTCCTGAAGAAAAAGATATGAGGCCCAGTGGTTTTGGTAGGAAAGGTCCTGTAGCCAGATTTATTGGAGTATATAAAGACAATTTTCCTATACAAGTTGGGAAATCTAGAGAAGCAATTTCAGGAGTTATGTTACATGAAATAATGTTCAAACAAAAAGGACCTTATAAACATAATAAAATACTAGAGTTACTAGGACTTTCAGAAACTGAAAGACAAGCTTATTGCGAAAGACCAATTTTATATGCATATGATGGTATTAAAGTGATGGGTCATTTTGACTCTTCATTTTTACTAGATGAGGACATAGTTATTTTAGATGCAAAAAGATCTAGAAAAACACCTTATCCCAGCTTTGGCCATAGGTATCAACTTCTAAGCTATGCTTTAGGTATTAAAAGTTGTTTGAATCTAAATCCAAGTAACTATTACTTAACATTAATCAACAGGCCTTTTGAAGAAGAGCTAAAAGAAAATCCAGCAGAGCTTGAAGGTTTGCATAAGCCCCAAGAGTTTAGCATAATAAAAGTTCCAAGTGATAGTAGTTTCATTGAAAGTCTAAACTCAAGAATTGAAGAACAATTTGAAGAAGATCAAAGATTACTACAAGACAGAGCTTATTTCTTCAGAAGTTTAGAAGAAGAATTACCAATAATGTTCGAAGATGAGCAACAATATGCTCTGTTTCTTGCAGAACAATTAAAACTTCATGGAAGTCTAAATGAGTTTTTGAAAAATATAGGTGTAGGTAAGCTATAAGCCATCTTCTGTCAGTTCTCCTTTATGCATTTATGCAAAGGAATCAACTGCCCTAACATTTAACTAAGCGTCTCTTAAGAGACTTGCACCAATTGGGTCTGTCGTTTCAACATTCCCTTCTACCTATTCAGCTGGTTAACTCATTTCTCTCACGAGAAACTTCGCAAGCCACATCTTTAACAGCAGAAGGCTGTATCGTTTCTGAACAGTTGCCTTCCATTTCTGGAACTTATCTTGCGATAAGCAACCTTTGTGTGGTGGATGGACTTTCCTCAGAACCACTTTAAAAAAGCGTTCACGAAAAACGTTCTGCTTTTTAGGCTCCGTAAGTTAGGCGCCTACCTAAACTAAAAATAATGCTATTTAATAGTTTATAAGTTTTACTAAATTAGGGATCTGTCATAAATTCGGTTGGTAGGAATAAACCAAAGTTTTAAATAATTTTCTTCCTTGTTTAATTTATTATGCCTGAGAAAC
>JACQKL010000005.1 GCA_016204535.1 Candidatus Levyibacteriota bacterium
AAAGCGCTGGTTCCAATACCGCCGATACCGATAAAATGAACCTTTGGCTTAGCTTTCATAATTTTAAGATCATTTTGCGATAGCTTTAGCTGTTGCAAAATGGCCGCTATCTTTTATTATAGATTACTAATCTGTCATAAAAGAGATAATGGGCGACACCTTAACGAAAAGTAAAAACTGAAAATATAGTATCCCCTTCAAATTTCTTTTAACCATTTTAATGGCTTTGTGTTATTTTTGTATTTTCTCATTTCTTGATATATTTCTTTTAATCTTTTTAAATCTTTGGGATTCCAATTTGTTCTATAAAAACCTCCTTTACCAACATTTAATGCAGGACGTTGATTTCTTTTAAAAAGTTTAACAGCTTCTTTCCATAATTGGAAATCGAATTTTTTCTTGGCATATAATTGATATTTTTCAAAAAATGGCACTATTTTGTTTGAAAGATCATTAATATCTGTTGTTTGAAATCTTACTTGCCCATATTTATTTGGTCCGCTTACTTTTCCACACCTAAGGATATCCATTATCCTTTCTAAAATTTCCTTATCATCTCCTCTAAGAACTATTGCAAATCCAATATCCCAATAAAAATAAATTGGTTTAATACCGCTACGCTTACCGCGTTCATGTCTTATATCTCGACGAAATGAAAGAATAAAACAACCTTCGCCATCGACGAATCCAGCTATATAATCTCCTGGTAATTTTTCGGTCATCAACTAAATGATATCATCAGTCGCACAAAAAAATCAAACGAAAATTGTGGATAAATTTTCCTCTCTATCTACAAATGCTGAATCACCCACCTTAAAATATCAATTATAAATTCTAAAATTCTGATTACCAAATTAAATACAGCCTGCAGAAAACGTCCGGCCCCGGTTAAAATATTTTCATCAAACCATTGACCAACATCGTTTAAGAGAATAATTATTTTTTGCAGAACCTCCATGTTTGATTCGCGATTTATAGGTAATCCATCGGGTTTAAATCACCGCCGTAAGGCATATTGGGGCCGCAGTTGATTTTACTCGGACCAAATCTGAAAGTCTGGCTGGCATAGACGGTAAAGTGTAAATGCGGTCCAGTCGCATAACCGGTCCGGCCCACATAGCCGATAAGCTGTCCCCTTTGAACTATATCGCCTTTTTTAACTATTTGCAATGAGAGATGGGCATATAAAGTTGTCAGATTATTTTCATGCTCAATGGTAATAAATTTTCCGTAAGCGCCGCGGTAGCAATAACGGTCTTGATTTTCGACGCCCGAAACCTCCCCCTTATCCGCTGCAAAAATCGGCGTGCCGATGGGCGCGGCGAAATCAACGCCGTTGTGCCATTTGCCGCGATAACCGTATTGGGCAAAACGGGTGGCGCCATAATCCTGGGACAGAATACCGCCTACAATCGGCATACCTAAAACCCCGGGTCTTTTACCCGGCAAAGCTGTGGGGTCAATCTTCAAACGCAACTCCTCTTCCATTTTTTCAATCTCGTCGGCAATCGCCGCCTGGCGTTTTTCGAGTTCGCTTAACGACTTCTGATAGAGCTGTTCTTTATTTTTTGTTTGTTGAAGAAGATTTTGTTTGTCTTTTTTCGTATCATCCAATATTAATTTCTTATTTTTGAGATTATTATTTTCCGCTGCAATTTCCTGTTTTTTTTCGGAGGTTTGATTTAGTTGGTCGGCCAATTGCTGTTTGGTATTTCCGAGGTCGGTAACGGCATTCGTGAGGCCGGTATTCAGATCGAGAAGATTCTGGGTTTCGAGGACACTCTCGGCCAAGGTCTTATTTTTTAAGAATATAATGAGGGGGGTTTCTTTATCTTTTTTCTGAATTTCCTGAATGGTTTTCACTATCGCGTCTTTCCTGTTTACAATCTCATTTTCGGTGTCCCCTATTTCATATTGAAGCGAGTCTATTTCCAAAGCCAGTTTATCAAGAGTGACTTCGCTCGAACGGATGCTTAAATTAAGCTGGTCGACGTTCCGGTTAACTTTCTGAATTTCCTTCTCTAAGGATTTACTCTGGCCCTGGGTTTCTTCAATGTTTTTCTGAAATTCTTTGATTTTCGAGTTGATTTCCTGAAGTTCCTGATTTCTCTTGTTAAGATTGTCCTTGAGTTCCTGCGGAGCGGCGGCAAAAGCAACAGGAAGTAAAAAGTAGAAAACAAAAAATAGAATTAAACTTCCGGTCGTCAATTTAATCTTAATATTATGCCCCATAATTTTATTTTAATTTCTCAATTGCCGCGTTGATACGCTGTAATGATTCTTCTTTTCCTATGACATCCATTATTTCAAACGGTCCGGGTGATGCCTCGCGTCCCGAGAGAGCAACCCGCAAAGGCCACAGGAGCTCTCCCCTGCCCCAAACTTCAGTTAAGGGCATTATTGCTTTCGTGAGCCCATCCTTATTAAAATCAGCCTTGAAAATTTTACTTATTTCCTCGACTAAAAGCTTTAGATTCGCCAATATTTTTTCCTTGTTTAGGGCAGCGGTGCGTGGCCAGGCCAGAAGTTCCAAATCGTAAGCTGGCAATTCGAAAAAGAAATCAGCCAAACCCTTAAAATCTGAAAGTTTCTCCATCCGTTCTTTTTCTATGTCCAGGGCTTTTCGGAGTAATTCTTTTTGTCTCAACCATTCTTTGGGAACAAAATCCTTAAGTTTTTTAATAAGCTCCGCTGTTTTGGCGGTTTTAATGTAGTGGGCATTTAGCCAATTCAATTTCTCTACATTAAAGATTGCGCCGGCTTTCTGAACGCGTTTCAAATCAAATTCTCTGACTAATTCATCGCGATTTAAAATCTCCCGGTCGTGAATCGGGTGCCAACCTAAAAATGCCAAAAAATTAAGGATTGCTTC
>JACQKL010000004.1 GCA_016204535.1 Candidatus Levyibacteriota bacterium
GATGGGTTAATTGGCGAAAGCGGGGAGAAAGCATCTTTGGAGAGTCTAATTAAATATAAAGATTTTTCAGTATTGTTAACCGGAGACAGTCAGGAAATGGAGTTGGAGGAAGCCCTTCGGCTCGCTCCACTCGTTCAGAGTAAACCTTCAGTTTTGCAAGTGCCACATCACGGGTCAAGAACTGGTTTGAATTTAGAAATATTGCAAGAATTAAGTCCAAAGCTTGCAGTTATTTCGGTAGGGAAGGGGAATAAATACGGCCACCCATCTGAAGAGATTTTAAAGATATTAAGAGATAAAAATATTAAGATATTAAGAACAGACGAAAATGGAGATATTGAAATAATGACGGATGGAGAGAGGTGGAGTGTTAATTGAGAGTTTGGGGGGAGAGATGTAAGCGAGAAGAGGGTTTGGGTTCGTCGTAATAGTTTTGGGCATCATCATTAATAGGAAGCGTAAAAGAAATCGTTGTGCCCTGGCCTGGCGCTGATTTTACCCATACGCGGCCGCCATGTGACTGAATAATTCCCTTAACTAGATACAGTCCCAACCCCGTCCCCAGATCATTTGAGTGTTCTGGTGTATTGCTGGCTTGAGTATATTTGGAAAAAAGCAGTCTCTGTTCCGCTTGGGCAATTCCAACTCCCGTGTCAGAAACAGAAACTACAATATATTTATCAAGACTTAAAAAATCTCCCATCGGAGAAAGACCGTCCAGAGTTGGAGGAATAACTTTATAATCTATTTCAACTTTTATTTTTCCACCCGCATTGGTAAATTTGATACTGTTTGACAATAGATTGTCAATTACTTGCGCAATTCTAGTAGGATCAAGGAAAATTAGAGGAAGAGGATGGTTGAGAACTTTAAGATCTAGGGAAATATTTTTTCTTTCAGCCTGCGGCAGAAAAGTTTGCATTTCCGTTTTGACAAGGTTAACAATATTTTCTTTAGATTTTTGCAACGCCAGTTTTCCAGCATCAAGTTTTGCGCTGTCTAGGATTGACCCAATCCTTCCTAAAAGCTTTTTTGCCTGCTGATGGATTATTTCCAAAAACTTTACTTTTTTATCTTCTTGAAGCGTATCTTTGGTAGAGATTATAAGCTCGGCCGAGTCTTTGATAGTTGTGATGGGAGCCCTCAGTTCGTGAACCATAATATTGACAAGATCTTCTTTTAAAATCTCTTTGTTTTTATAATCCGTCACATCATGCAAAACAACCGATACTTTATCTTTAGCAATCGGAACAATTAGGATATTTAGTATTTTTTCGTTATTGACCATCACTTCTCTTGCCATAAAAGGCTTATTATTACTCAAAACTTCATTTATGGTTCTTCCCAAATGAAAACTGGGTGAAAAAATATTTACAATCTCAAGAAAACTGGCGTAATCTTCTGAAAGTCCTAAGATTTTTTTAGCAGAGTCATTGATAAGCAATAAGTTATTTTTTTTATCGGCCATAAACACACCATCGCCGATGCTTTTAATTAAAGATATAGACATATCTCTTTCTGTATCAAGGGTTTGGTTAAGCTGGTTTAAGGAAGAGGTTATGGTTTTTACTAATTCTTGGAAATTTTCCATATCGGAATCTTTATATAAATTTTCTTTGGCTGAAGATAGATGGATAAGAGCGACAGTTTTATTTTTGACAATAAGCGGAAGATGCATACTTGAAGAATAAGTGATCTTAATTTGATCATTTAAAGCTATCCCATAAAACCTTTTCTCCATTTTGCCAGGCAGACTTTGAGTAAAATCAGAAAGAGAAGATAACATACTTTTCTCAATATTTTTTATATAATCATTACCAACCTCCTCCTCTAAATGTGCTTTAAAAAGCAAAACGTCATTTTTTATAACGATAGCTGAAATAACTGAATAATCAAAAAAGTTTCTTAAAGTTGAGAGTAGGATATCAGTTACTTTTTCAACGTCTTTGATATAGGCAATTTTTTCCTGAAGTTCTTTTAAAAGAGAAAGTTTATAAATTTTGTCTTCATGAGTCTTTTTTTCGATGGTTGAAAGCTTTTTTAGCTTGTCGACCTCACAAGATAGTAAAACAGCAATCAGTCCCAAGATGATGGTTGTAAAAAAAGCAAGCGCCATAGCACACTCCGCCTAGGCGGAATTCAGGTGGATGTATGTTTGGATAACGTTTCCAATTTGTCTCCCATGGTTTTGCTTCCGACAACAATAATATAAGTTCCAATCAGGAAAAGAATTTGTTTTGCAATCAATAAGATGCTCAAGGAGGAAAAGCTTAGTGCTTGTATATATATTTCCACAGCATCAATTACTATTCCCAAAGCTAAAATAAAAATGCCGATTCCGATTGTTTTAAATCCTCTTGCCAAAATGCCCGTTACAAATTTTCTCAAAAACTTTCCCATGATGATTCCCGCAGCAATGGCTGCAAAAGCGGAGATAAATGAAGCCGCTTCCACCAAAAGCTGAACTGGCTGGTTGATGTCAAGCATAAGTTAAATTTTTAAAGCTTGTTTTACTTTGTTGACAAGATCTACGGGCTCAATTTGATATTTGAAAATGTAGTCCATGGCGCCACTATTGATTGCTTCTTTGACTAATTCTTCCTGGCTAAAATTGGAAAGGATAAAAACAGGAATATTCTGAGTTTGAGAATCCATTTTTAGCGTTTTAAGAACTTCGTTGCCGGCGATATCGGGCAAGACCTCATCTAAAAGTATAAGATCAGGTTTTTCTAAGCGGGCTTTATCAATTCCTCCTTGGGCAGTTGCAGAAAAGATGGTTTGAAAACCGCTTTTCTGGAGCGCAGCTTCAAATACCGAACTAAGTGTTTCGTCATCATCAATAATCAGAATCTTCATAATAAGTAACAGGTGACAAGTAAAACGACGCAACAAGAAGAAATCGCGTTTCTTGTTCCGTGTCCCGTGTTTCTTGTTGCTAATTAAAGGCTAGCAGTTGATTAACAACTTGTCAAGGGGAAGGAGAGTGAAATTTACTGCGCCCCGCCGACCCCGTCCCACATAAAATTATGATAGAATTAAATTATGGGTATAAAGGACGAAATTATTGGGTTATTAAAAGATGCGTTAAAAGAAGAAGGTTTTGGAACAGAAATTAAGTTTAGTGTTGAGTGCCCTGCAGATTCTTCGCATGGAGATTATTCGACGAATATTGCGATGGTGCTTTGGGCGAATCAGGAATTAGGAATCAGGAATCATGGTTTAAAAACGCCAATGGATCTTGCTCAAAAGTTAGTAAATTTCATAATTCGTGATTCGCAATTCATGATTCATTTTAAAAAAGTTGAAGCAGTAAAACCGGGATTCATTAACTTCTGGATTTCAGAGGAATATTTATTTTCACAATTAAAACAAGTTTTGGAACAAAAAGAAAAATTTGGTTCTAAAAATGAGGATCCGAACAAAAAAATTGTTGTTGAGTATTCCTCGCCAAACATAGCTAAACCCTTTACCGTCGGTCATCTTAGGTCAACAATTATTGGGGATGCGGTTGCAAATTTACTTCAAGCAAATGGGTGGAAAGTTTTCCGCGATAATCATCTGGGGGATTGGGGAACACAGTTTGGAAAACAAATTTATGCAATAAAAACTTGGGGTGACGAAAAGAAAATCGAGGATTCGCAAAATCCCATGAAAGAATTAGTGGCTTTATATGTTAAATTTCATGAAGAAGCGGAAAAAAATCCGGAGTTGGAAGAGAAGGCGAGGGAATGGTTCAAAAAACTTGAAGATGGAGACGAAGAGGCGCGCAGGCTTTGGGAAAAGTGCATTGATTGGTCATGGAGAGAATTTGAAAATATCTATGGCAAACTGAATGTCCCTGCAGGAGAAGATGCTTCGTTTGAAAATGAAGGTAGGGGTTACGGTGAATCTTTTTTTGAAGATAAAATGACCGGAGTAATCCAAGAACTCAAAGAAAAAGGCTTGTTAAGAGAGGGAGAGCAGGGTGCTAAGTTGGTTTTCTTTGAAAAAGATAAATACCCGCCACTTATGATTTTGAAACAAGATGGGACAACTTTGTATGCAACCCGCGATCTGGCAACGGATAAGTTTCGACTAGAAAGGTATGGAAAAGATGTAGTTGTAATAAACGAAGTTGGCGCGGAACAATCTTTATATTTTAAACAACTTTTTGAAGTTGAAAAAATGCTTGGTTGGTTTAAAGAAGGACAAAGAATTCACATAAGACATGGTTTATATAGGTTTAAAGACCAAAAAATGTCAACAAGAAAAGGAAATGTTATCTGGTTAGAAGATTTGTTGAGATTAGCTCGTGAAAAAGCAAATGATATAGCCATGAGCTTAGGAACTGAGACAAAAGGAAATGAGATCGTTGTCAAGTCAGAAAAGCTTGTTGGACAAACTCAAAGAGAAATTACTACAGAGCAAATCGCTATTGGAGCATTAAAGTGGAATGATTTAAAACGCAGTTCCAATCTAGACATTGTTTTTGACTGGGATGAAATATTAAATATGCAGGGGAATTCTGGGCCGTATTTGCAGTACACGTACGCGCGTACACAAAGCGTCATTGCGAAATCTAGAATTCAGAATTCAGAATTCAGAATTAGCCTCGCAAGGCCTCGCCTTGCGAGGCTAGAAGTAGAAGAGGTTTCGTTGCTGCGGGCGTTGAATAGATTTTCGGAGGTGGTTGAAGAGGCGGGGGAGAAGTTTGCGCCGAACATACTATGTAATTATCTTTTTAATTTAGCTCAAAAATTCAACCTTTTTTATCAGAAGTGTAAAATTATCAGCTCAGAGAATCAAGATTTTCGTTTGGAATTAACACAGACAGTTGGACAAACTCTCAAAAACGGTCTCAACCTTTTAGGCATTTCCGCTCCGGAAAGAATGTAGCTTGTATTAAGACTTGTAGTTTGATAAAATTCTCCCATGTTAGTTGAAAAAGGCCCGCAAAATAAACGTACTTTTGAGGATACAAAAAGAGCATATAGGAAAGCTTACGAACAAGTGGTGGGCGATCGTCTGCGAGAGATGGGTCTTAGTTGGGAAGCGGATTTAAGTATAGTAGGCATAGACGGCGAACTATCCGTAAGGGCGGGGAAAAATTCAAAGAACGAAATTCTTATTTTTTCGCCTGTTAAGGGTAGGCCTCTTCGGAAAAGAGATTCTAGCAACAAACATAGCATAACCCAAATTTATCTTTTTGACCCCGATAAGTCTTTAGAAGAAATTGGTAGTCACTATAAGATAACTCGTGAAAGAGTAAGACAGCAGGTCAAGAAAGGAGTTTTAGGTATTCTTGCTGAAGCTAAAATACCAATAGAACCAAATGAATTGAGTTTTAGGAAACCACTTAAACCACTTTCTGATGCAGTAAAAGATAGACTTTCTTCGTTTCATGGAGGCGTCATGTTACGCATAAAAGAAGCAGTAGGGAGCGGCGTTTCATTACCAGATCTTCGCAAAATGGGTTTCAACGAAAATCAGATTAACGATGCAAGGAAAAGACTTTCTAAAAGAGAAAACCCGATTTGTGTTCCACGAACCACTAAAGACTGGAGGGAAATAAGACGTATCTTGCAGAATACTTCGACTCCAAGAGTAGTACTCTGTGAGCGTATCAAACAAATTGACAAAACGCCCTATAATAATCGTAAACCTAATAATATTTTTGAAAGTATTAGTGGCCTTGCTAGAAAATCGGGTCTTTATCCAAGAGACTCAAAGGGCGATATCAAGTTTATAGCAGAGTATCTTGCTTCTCAAAATTTTCCCGTCGGCGTATCTACGCGGGAATTAAAAAGTGGAAAACACAAAGGTAAGGTACAGACTGATAGATTTGGTTTAAAACGTCTTGAAGAAGAAGGAATAATCTTACTTCGCAGTGCCAAAGGAGAGAGATTTGAAAAGATGAGAAAGCCTCCAATTGTAGTAGTCGGGCCTGTGCCGGACAAAATGCCAACAACTATGGATTTACAAAAGAAAAATAACCACTCAAGCATTTTCCCATTATTAAAGACCTATAATATTAATAGCACTAACACTCTAAGAGGTCTTGGAATAAGCCTTTCGGAGTTGATTACAAACAATCCTCCTGTCGCTGTTTTTAAAATGAGTAAGGATCTTTCAGTGGCAAATTCAGACAGAGATAGACTTCAAGAGTTTTTAGGTAGAAGATTACAGGAAATAAACACCCCGGAGAAAATGTAGAAATTAAAATTGAATTTCTGTCTTGGCAACGAACTTTGAAAGTGTTAGAATTGGCAATATGCAGTTCCAACGTACAGTTCTTCGAAATGGCCTTCGTGTTCTGACAGTTCCAATGCCTTCATTCGAAAGTGCTACTGCAATGGTGATGGTTGGAGCAGGTTCGAGATACGAAAATAAAAAAAATAATGGAATCTCTCATTTCTTGGAACATATGGCTTTTAAGGGAACAAAGAAGCGTCCCACAGCTATGGACATAACAAGCTTAATCGACGGAATGGGAGGACAATTTAATGCCTCGACCGGAAAAGAAGTTACCGCTTACCACATAAAATCAGCGGCACATAAGATAGAACTTTCCTTAGATGTTTTGTCGGATATGCTTAACAATTCCAAATTTGACCCCAAAGAAATAGAAAAAGAAAAAGGCGTAATTATTGAAGAGCTGAACTTGGAAGAAGATACGCCCTCTAGGAAATTAATGGATGTTTACGAAAGACTTTTGTATGGAGATACGCCTTTGGGATGGGATATCGGCGGAGAAAAAGAGATAATTAAAAAAATAACTCGCAAGGATTTTATCTCATATTTAAAAAATCTATATAGTCCACATAACATAACGGTCGTGATAGCTGGTGGAATAGATCGCCAAAAAGTATTGAAGCTGGTCGAAAAGTATCTGGGATCAATGAAAAGGTTTGATACATTAAGATATAATAAATCAGAGGTAAATCAAAAGAAACCGCAGCTTCTTCTTAAAACTAAAAAAACAGAACAGGTTCATATAGCCATAGGTTTTCGAACCGTAAAATTAGATCATCCCGACAGATATCCTTTGGAAGTTTTGGCAGCGATTCTTGGAGGCGGAATGAGCTCAAGACTTTTCCATGAAGTAAGAGAAAAAAGGGGACTGGGGTATTATGTTTATTCAAGCTCCAATGTTTATCAGGATGCGGGAAGTATAGTTTCGGCTGCCGGAATTGATCCTAGGAGAATTAAAGAAGCAATAGCTGTGATATTGGAAGAGCACAAAAAAATTCAGAATTCCCACTTCGCAGCGAGGCGAGCAGAATTCAGAATTCAGAATTCCGTGCTGAAGAAAGCAAAGGAATTCTTGAAAGGACATCTGGTATTGGAGCTTGAAAATAGCCGGTCTGTTGCCTATTATTACGCCTCTCAAGAATTGTTGGAGAAGAAAATTGATAATCCAACGGAAGTAATGAGGAAAATAGATGCGGTAACGATTGAGCAGGTTGAAAACGTTGCCAAGAAATATTTTGTGAATGAAGGATTAAATCTAGCAGTAATTGGGAATTTTGAAGATA